>CAZBBB010000036.1:0-28276 GCA_964490005.1 uncultured Phycisphaerales bacterium
GGCCGGCTACACCGGCCTGATGGTCTGGCACGGCGGGCTGTCGGGCAGCGCGCCGCTCAAGGCCGCCGAAGAGGGGCCCGCGGGCGTGCCGATCCCGCTGAGCGAGACGATCTTCTCGCCGCTCAACCTGGGCTTCACGGCGGCGAGCCTGGTGTTCGTTCCGTGGCTGCTCACGCGCATGGCCCGCGGCGGCGGCGAGGCGCGCGTGGTCGTCGCGGCGCCGGCCCGCGACCGGCTCGACGACGAGCAGGAACGGCGCACGCCGGGCGGCTGGCTGCTGCTGCTGTTCATCGTCGCGCTCGGCGGCCTGGCGCTGTCGCGCGGGATGCGGGCCGGCCTGCTCGCCGGCCTCTCGCTGAACACCGTCAACCTGTTGCTCGTGCTGGGCGGCCTGCTGCTGTTCGGATCGCCGCAGCGCTACGCCTCGGCCTTCGCAGCGTGCGCCGGGCAGGCCGGCGGCATCCTGCTGCAGTTCCCCTTCTACTTCGGCGTGCTGGGCCTGCTCGAAGCCTCGGGCCTCGTCACGCGGCTCGCCGTGGCCTCGGCCGACGTCGCGCGCGCGCTGGCGCAGGCCGGCCTGCCGCTCGGCTTCTCCTTCGACACGGTCACGTTCCTCTCGGCCGCGCTGGTCAACCTGTTCGTGCCCTCGGGCGGCGGGCAGTGGGCGGTGCAGGGCGGCATCGTCGCGGCGGCGGCGGCCGAACTGCAGCTGCCCGTCGCACGGGCGGTCGTGGCGCTGTCCTGGGGCGACGAGTGGACCAACATGCTGCAGCCCTTCTGGGCGCTGCCGCTGCTGGGGCTCACGGGGCTCAAGGCGCGCGACATCCTCGGTTACACGCTGCTGATCATGGTGTTCACGGGGCCGCTCTACCTGGCGGCCATCGCGCTGCTCTGAGCGGAGCGCGGGCGGGCCGTTTGGTAGAACGGCCCGTTCTCCGGCCCGGGCCGGCAGACGACCCCGACAGATCCCGAGGATTCCTTCGCCCGTGCCGCCCGATGTCGCGCAGGACGAGAGCGTGCATGTGCTCGACGCGGGCGACACCGCCCGCCGCTCGTGGCTGCCGCTGCTCGTCGGCGGCGCGCTGCTGCTGCTCGTGGCGGGCGCCGGCGTGTGGATCTGGCTCGACCCCGGCCTGCTCGGCGGGCTGGGTGCGGCGACCGTGCAGGTGCAGGCGCCGCCGCCTGCCGCCGGCAATCTGCTCGGCGAGGCCTGGTCCTTCGAGAGCAGCGAGAGCTCGAGCGCGGGTGCCGCGTGGCGCGTGCCCGACGAGGCGCCGGCGGGCTTCTCCTTCGAGGCCTCGGCGGCCGTGAGCGGCGCGCTCGGCGCGCTGGCCGATCCCGGGGACGGGCTGTACGCGCGCGTGTTCGCCGCGAAGGAGGTGTCGCTCGCCGGGCATCGCGGCGCCGTGACGCTGGCCGCCGCGAGCCGTTCGCCCGACGTGCAGCTCATCGCGCGCTTCGAGGGGCCGGGCCGGCCGCCGCTCGACGTGGTCGTCGCCTCGGGCGAGGGCGCGCTGACCGGCTCGGCGCCCGTGCCGCCGGGCGCGACGGCCGTGCGCGCGGGCCTCGGTGCGGTCGGGCGCGGCGCCGTCGACGACGTCGAGCTGCGCTTCGACGACACGGCCGCGCCGGCGCAGGAGCGCCGCGGCATCTTCGACGTGCTGGCGCTCGAGACGGCGCTGCTCGTGTTCCGCGGCGACGAGCAGGTGCTGCTCGTGCACGACGCGGCCGTGCGCCCGCCCGAGGGCGAGGCCTGGCCGGCGTCGGTGGCCTGGTTGGCGGGCTCTTCGGAGATCGCGCTGCCGGGTGGCGGGCGCGTGCAGGTGACGCGCGAGGCCGGCGGCGACGGCCGCCGCCTGACGCGCCGACTCGTCCTGCAGGGCGTGCCGGGCGGGTCGGTGCTCGTGCGCACGCTGCACGTGACCGGCTCGCTGGCCGAGCAGCCGGTGGGTATCGTCTCGGCGCGCGGCTTCGAGCAGTTCACCGGCGACTTCGCGGTCGAGGGCGTGGTCTCGCTCGTGCTGGGCCGCACGCAGGACCGCCTGGCGGTGGAGTTCGGCGCCGCTCACCGGCTCACCGGCGTCTGGCACGCCGACGGTTCGATCCAGCTGCGCGCCGAGACGCCCGGCGGCGGACGCGTCGAACTCGAACTCGCCGTGCAGACGTCCTTCCAGGACGAGCGCGTCATGGCGGCGCAGCATCGCGACGCCGCGCTCGCGGCCGAGGCGGCGCAGCGTCTCGGCGAGGCGCTGGTCGAGGCCGAGATCGTCGTCACCCGCTACCCGCACGACGAGGAGGTCACGGCGCAGGTGCAGGCGCTGCGCGGCCGCGTGCTGGGGCGCCTGCAGGAGCGGCTCGACACGATCGACGGCGAACTGGAGGACGCGCTGTTCCTCGGCTCGGCGGCGCGCTGCCGCGAGGTGCTCTCGGCCTGCGAGCGCGCCGCGCAGGAGTTCGCCGGCAGCGACGCGGCCGGCCGCTTCCTCGAGCGGGCGCAGGTCGTGCGCGAGCGCGCCGCGGCGCTGCTCGAGGAGGATCGCGCGCGGCGCGCCGCCCGCATCGAGGCCGTGCGCGACAGCTTCCGGGCCGCGGGCGGCTACCCGCACCTGGCGGACGAACTCGACGCCTATCTGGCCGAGTGGCTGGCGCCGGAGGGCGCGCCGTGAGCCGGCGCGTGGTGGGCCTCGACGTCGGCGCCGAGCGCACGCGCCTGGTGGAGGCGCGCCTGGCGAAGGGCGCGCTCGAGATCCTGCGGGCGGCGAGCGTCCCGACCGACACGCTCGGCGCGGCGCTGCGCGAACGCAAGCTGCGCGGCGCGCGCGTGGTCGTCGGCGTCACCGGCCGCGACATGATCCTGCGCACGACGCAGGTGCCGCCGGTGCCCGACTGGCAACTGCGCGACCTGATGGGCATCGAGATCGACGAGGTCGCCGAGCAGTCGGGCGACGCGCTCTCGGCCGACTGGTGCCGGCTGGCCGGCGCGGCGCGGCACACCGACGAGGACCTGGTGCTGCTGGCGCTCGTGCGCGACACGCTCATCGAGTCGCGCACGGCCGAGCTGGCCGCCGCCGGCGTCAAGGACCCGTCCTTCGCTCCCAACGCGATCGCGCTGCAGAACGCCGTGCTGGCCGCCGACGGCGGCGAGGGGCTGGTGCTGGCCGTGCACCTCGGCGAAGAGCACACCGACATCGCGCTCGTGCACGACGGCGAGCTGCTCTTCGCGCGCAATCTCGGCGGGGGCGGCGCGCTGTTCGTCGACGCGCTCGTGGAGGCCTTCCGCCTCGAGCGCGGCAAGGCCGAGCTGGCGCTGCGCAAGCTGGGCGGCTTCGCGGCGCCGGGCCAGCGGCTCGCCGGCCAGCAGGGCGCCGTGGCGCGCGCGCTCGACGCGCCGTTGCGCCAGCTCGTCGGCATGCTGCAGTCCTCGGTGCTGCTCTGCCGCAACCAGCTCAAGGCCGCCGAACTGGTGCTCGATCGCGCGCTGCTCTCGGGGCCCGGCGCCGACATCCCGGGGCTCGACGAGGCCCTCACGCGCGCACTGGGCGTGCCGGTGGCGCGCTTCGACCCCACCGAGGGCTACGTCACGGGCGACGAGGCGCCCGAGCCGGGCACGGGCGGCCACTACGCCGTCGCGGCGGGCCTCGCGGCGATGGCGCTCGTGGGCGGCGCCCTGCGGGTCGAGATCCTGGGGGCGGGGGCGCGCCGTCGGCGGCAGTTCGCGGCGCGCACGGTCTGGCTGCTCGGGGCCGGGTTGCTCATCGTCGCGCATCTCGTGCACGCCCTGCTGGCGGCGCGCGGCAACACCGAGGCGGCGGCCGCCGACCTGCTCGCGCTGCGGCGCGAGGTCGAGGCGCGCAGCTCCGACCAGCGCACCTACGAGCGGCTCACGAGCGAGGCGGGTGACGCGGCCGCTCGGCTGCTCGCGCTGCACGACCTGACCGCGCCCGGCAGCGGCGTGCTCGCCGTGATCGACCTGCTCGACGCGCACCTGCCGCCCGAGCTGTGGGTGCGCAGCATCCGCAGCCAGCGCGCCATCGAGCCCGAGCTGCGCGCCGACGGCGAGCGGCTGCCCTTCGTGCTCGTCGAGGGCGGCGGGCGCGAACAGTCGCGCGGACTGACCGAGGCCGTCACCGAACTCACGATGAAGCTGCGCGCCGACCCGGCGGTGGCCGGCGTCGTGCCGCGCTACACGACCGACACGCGCGGCGGCTTCAACTTCACGCTGAGCGTCGATACGGGCGTGCGGCCCGCGGCGCCGGCCGACGATTCGCTCGACGACGCGCTCGACAGCGCGGCCCCGCCCGACGGGGAGGGCGGCTGATGGACCGCGAACTGCGCCGCCTGGTGCTCGTCTCGGTGGGCCTGCTCGTGGCGCTCTTCACGGGGCGCGCGGTCATCGGCGCGCTCTGGGACGAGGAGGCCACCACGCGCTCGGCGCTCGCGCTGCGCGCCAAGCTGCGCGCCGGGGGCGAGGCCGACAGCCGACCGGCCCGCGAGGTGCTGACGGCGGCCTCCGAACTGCGCGACGCGCTGGCCGCCGAACTCGAACGCCTGCAGCCGGCCGTCCGCTACGTGCAGCCGCCCGAGTTCAGCGTGCCCTCGGGCGCGAGCCCCGACCTGACCTACATCGAGATCGTGCGCCGCGAGCAGGAGCGGCTGGTGCGCGAGGCGGCCTACAAGGGGCGTTCGGTGCCGCCGCAGCTCGGCCTGCCCGACCTCAATCCCACCGGCCTCGAGGACGTGCTGCGCACCCTGCGCTCGCTGCACATCGTGCACCTCGTGGTGAACGCGGCGCTCGACGGTGGCGTCGATTCGGTCGAGCGCATCACCATGCCGCCCGCGGCCCGCGGCCGGCGGGCCGAGACCGGCTACGTGCGCCTGCACAAGGTCGAGTTCGACCTGCGCGGAGCGCCGCGCGCGGTGCGCGACACGCTCGCCGCGGTGGCCGCCGGCGCGCCGTATCTGGCGCTCGACGAGCTGCGTCTCGAGGCCCTCGACGAGGAGGGCGGCGCGGTGCGCGCGCGCTTCTCGGCCGCGGCCGTGACGCTCGATGCCACCGACGCGGGCGAGGAGGGCGCCGCGCCGTGAACGGCCGCAACGAGCGCATCCTGTTCGCCGCGGTGCTCGTGCTGACGGGCCTGCTCAGCTGGCTCCGGATGGGCGAGAGCTACGCGCGCACGCGCGTCGCGACCGCGCGGCCGGCGCCGCTGCTGGAAGTCGAACGGCCGCCGACGATCGCGCTCGGCGCGCTGGCCGAGACGCCGCCCTCGCGCCGCGCCGAGTCGATCTGGGCGCCGCCGCGCGAACTGCTCCCGCTCGATCCGCTCGAGCTGCCCCAGCCGCCGCTGCCGCCGCTCTCGGTGCGTCGTCCAGCGACCGAGCCGGCCCTCGCCGGCGCCCTGAGCGCGGCTTATCGCGTGCCGGCCTCCTCGATCGGCGCGCTCTCGCTCGAGGCCGAGGGCGGCGGCGCGGACGACGGCGCACCGCTCGCCGGCGCGGCGACGGTCGTGGCGACCGGCGCGGCCGGCGGAGACTCCGGCACGGCGCCGCTCGAGGAGCGTTTCGACTGGGTCGTGCGCACCGACAAGCGCCCGCGCCTGTACGGTCGCATCCTCAACGACGACCCCATCGGACTGTTCGAGCGCCCCGGCGAGGTCCTGCGCTTCCAGCAGCTGTCGGAGTCGACCGGCGGCCGGCTCGGCGCGCCGCTCGAGATCCCGCGCGAAGAGGTCATCGAGTTCGGCCTGGCGCAGACGCCCGAGAACCGTTACCGCCTGCGTTCGGCCGGCCTGGGCAACAGCGCCACGGCGCGACGCACCTACGCCGTGGAACTGCTGCGCGCGGCGCTCGACGACCCGACGATGCTGCCCTTCGCGCGCGAGGAGGCGGCGGCCGCCTTCGCGGCCGGCCCGACCGACCCGGCCAACGCGCGCGTGCTGGCCGCGGCGCACCGCGCCGCGCACGACCTCGAGGCCGAACTGGCGCTCTACGTGCGCGCCGAGAAGGAGGGTTGGGCCGACCCGGCGCTGCTCGCGAGCCACGCACGACTCGTGGGCCGGCTCGGCCTGGGCGAGCGGGCCGCCCAGCTCGTCGCGCACGGCAAGACCCTCGGCCGTCCGGTCGGCGAGCTGGCCCTGCAGGAGGGGCGGCTGCTGGCGGCGGCCGGTCAGCGCGAGCAGGCGTTGGCGCTGCTGCGCGAAGCCGAGAACCTGCCCTTCCTGGGGCCCTTCGAGGAGCGTCAGCGGCACGAACTGTCGCTCGAGATCGGCGCGCTGCTCGTCGGTCTGGGACAGGCCGACGAGGCGCTGCGCGAGGCCGGGCGCGTGCTGCTCGACGACCCGCGCTCGGCCGAGGGCTTCACGCTCCGCGGCGCGGCGCACGCCGCGCTCGGCCAGCTCGGGCCGGCGGCCGAGGCCTTCCAGTCGGCGCTGGCGATCGACGCGCAGTCGTCGTCAGCGCTCACCAACGCCGCCATCGTCGCCTGGCAGCAGGGCGACGGCGCCACCGCGCGGCGCCTGCTCGAGAACGCCATCGACGCCGATCCGCTGCGCGCGGTGCGGCCGACCCTGGCCCTGGGCTTCCTGCACGAGGACGCCGGCAACCGCGAGGCGGCGCGCGACCTGTACGCGCAGGCGCTGCTGCTCGAGCCGGGTCAGCCCGAGGCGCTTTACCGGCTCGGGCGCAACCAGCGCATCGACGGCGATCCCGAAGAAGCCGTGCGCACGCTGCGCAAGGCGCTGCGCCTCACCGGACCCGACCTGCTGCTGCTGCTCGAACTGGGCCGGGCCTGCCTCGACCTGTCGCGGCACGACGAGGCGGCGCGCTACTTCCGCGAGGCCGAACGGCTCGCGCCGCAGGACGCCGAGGTGCAGTGGTATCTCGGACTGGCGATGCTGCGCGCGGGCGACGTGGTCATGGCGCGCGTGCCGCTCACCGCGGCCGCCGGCGCCGGTGCGCGCGGCGCGCACGGAGCGCTCGGCACGGCCGCCTACCGGCGCGGGGACGCGCGCGCGGCGCTCGAGCACTACGACGAGGTCGCCAAGGCCTACGCCGGGGCCGAGGGCGACCCGCAGGCGGTCTACGCCGCGACCATGGCCGAGCGCATCCGCGACAACCTCTCCAAGCGGCAGTGGGTCGACCGCTTCGGCCGCAGCTCGCTGCAGCGCGGCTGGACCGAGCACGTCTGGGACGGCAGCCCGCGCGTGTACCTCGACGGCGAGGCGGTGGTCGTCGAGGGGCGCATGGAGCGCTCGCGCGAGGACGAGCGGCCGGGCCTGTCGCGGCCCGTCGAGGGGCGCGGCTTCTTCGGCGTGCAGGCCGAGGTCGCGCGTCGCGCGGGCACCGAGGCGCGCGTCGGCCTGGCGCTCACCTACGCGCAGGTCAAGGGCGCGCAGGGGCGGCTGCCCAAGGCACGCGTGCAGATCTCGATCGACGAGACCGGCCAGGTGCGCCTCGACGCCCTCGACAACTTCGACACGGTGCTGCTGGCGGGCGCGGCCGTCGACGGCGCCGTCGTCCCGGCCGACGTCCCCGTGCTGCTCGGCATCGAGCGCCTCGACGAGGAAGCCGGCCGCTTCGCCTTCACGCTCGACGGCCAGCGCGTCGGCGAGCCGCTCGAGCTGCGCTCGCTGCGCGGCTTCAAGAACGCCTTCGACCTGTCGGTCTGGGCCGACGCGGCCCCCGGACGTACAGTGGGCGCCGCCCTGAGCCTCGTGAGGATCGTGCAGGCCCCGTGATCCGCCGTCGACGCACCGCCGCAGCGCGCACCTCGGGCTTCACGCTCATCGAGATGCTCGTCGTCGTCGCGATCATCGGGCTGCTCATCGGGCTGGTGACCGTGGCGCTCGCCGGGCAGAGCGAGACCGGGCGCATCACCGACTGCCGCGCGCGCATCGTCGGGCTCGCGCAGCTCATCGAGAGCTACGCCGACCGCATGGGCGACTACCCGCCCAGCCGGCTCGGCGCGCTGGGGCTCAAGGGCGCCAACGCCGACAACGAGGGCATCGAAGCCTGCGTCGCGGCGCTGCGGTCGGGCGCCTACACCGGCCGTCGGCCCGAGGAGGCCTGGCTGGGCAACACCGACGGCGACGCCAACGCCGGCCTCAAGTCGGCCGACGGCAGCACGGCGCTGCTCGAACTGCTCGACCCGTGGGACAACCCGCTGATCTACATCGGCAACGCCGACTACGGCCACGAGTTCAGCTATCGGCTGGCCTCCGGGGATGTCCGCGTGCGCGCGGCGCTCAACGCCACGACGGGTGCGCCGCACCAGTTCGAGGGTTTCCAACTGCTCTCGGCCGGGCCGGACGGCGAGCTGGGTACGGACGATGATCTCGCCAACTACGAGATCGGCGACGCGCCGCGCTGAGCCGCGCTTCGACCGGCGGCGCCCGGGCTTCACGCTCGTCGAGCTGCTGATCGTGATGGCGATCCTGGGCACCCTCATGGGGCTCGGCGCGGGCGCTTGGGGCAAGCTCGCCACCGCCGACCGCGCCGCCGCCGGCCAGATCAAGGACGCGCTGCGCACGGCGCGGATGCTCGCGCTGCGCGAAGGCGCGCCCGCGCGCGTCGTCGTCTCGCCGTCCGAGGGGCGCGTGCAGTCGCTGGGCCTGCGCGCCGCGGGCAACTGGCACTTCGAGGACGCGCAGGGCACCGGCTGGCCCGTGCCCTCGCGCGCCGACGGCGCCGACGAGATCGCCGGCGGCGTGATCGGCCACGCGCTTTCCCTGCGGGACGGCGCGCGGCTCGAGCTGATCGGGTTGCCGGCCTCCTTCGACTCGCCGCACGGCTTCGCGTTCGAGGTGCACCTCGCGCCGGAGCAGGGCCCGCGCCCGATGGTGCTGCTCGAGCGCGCCGGCGTGTTCCGCGTGCGCCTCGACGAGGACGGCTGGCTGGAGGTCGCGCTGCAGCTCGTCGCGGGCGAGAAGGTCGAGGAGTTCCGGCGCACGCTCGAAGGCACGACGCTGCCCGCCGGGCGCTGGTCGCGCCTGGCCGTGGTCTTCGACGGCCACTCGCTGCAGGTCGCGCTCGACGGACGGCGCCTGGGCGAGGACACGCTGTTCGCGCCGCCGCGCCGGCTGGCGGTCGCGCCCTCGGTGCCGATCACGAGCGGCGACGGCGAGGCGCGCTACGTCGGGCGCCTCGACGAGCTGTCCTGGTCGGCGGCCGCCGCCGGCGAGCAGCCGGCGCTGCCGGGCGAGATCCTGCTCGAGGGCGAGGCGCGGCTGCTGCACTTCGACGCCTTCGGCCACCTCGACCCGGCGCGCCACCGCGAGCCGGTGCGCGTGTCCTTCCTGTACGGCGAGCCGCCGGTGCGCACGGTCATCGAGCTGGGGCTGCTCGGGACGGTGCGCGACTGGAAGGAGACGCCGTGAGGAGCGGCGCGCGGCAGGACGGCATCGCGCTGATCATCGTCGTCGTCGTGCTCGTCGCGCTGGCGGTGATCGCCACGCCCTTCGCGCTGTCGATGCGCGGGCTGGAGGCCTCCGCGCTGCTGGGGTTCGAGCGCGAGGTCGCGCGCGGCGACGCGGCCGTGGCGCTCTCGGCGGCGCGCGCGCAGCTCGAGGAGACGCATCCCTTCCTCGATCGCGCCACGCCCTTCAGCGACGGCACGGCCGAGATCGCGCCGTCCGACCTGGCGGCGCGGCATCCCGAGCGCCTGCCGCGCGACCCGCGCGGCGTGATCGCGTCCGTCGACGTCGACGACCTGTCGGGGCGCGTGCACTTGGGCAGCGCCTCGCCCTGGCTGCTGGGCAACCTGCTCGGCGGGCGCGGCGTGCTCGTCGAGGACGTCGACGAGCGCTCGGCCGCGCTGCGCGTCGCCGGCGCGGCCGGCTTTCCGCCGGCGGGCCTGGCCTGGGTGGGGCGCGAACTCGTCGAGTACTCGCGCCGGACGACCGACGAACTGGGCGAGTGCCGGCGCGGCTTCCCCTCGGCCAACCTGAGCGGCTCGCGCGCGCTGCCGCACCGCGCCGGCAGCGAGGTCCTCGACCTGCGCCTGCTGCTGCTGGCGCAGCACGGCTACCGCGCGCGGCCCGGCATCTTCGACGTCTTCCGGCGCGTCGACGGGCTCAAGGAGATCGCCCTGTACGGCGAGCAGGCCTACTCGGCCGAGACGCTCGAGCGCGTGCGCCCGCTGCTCACGGTGCACGGCGGCGCGCCGCGCTGGCGGCCGGCGCAGCGCGTGCGCGAGCGGCTCACGGGCCGCGACGGCGGGGTCGAACTGCGCGTGCCCGACGGCCGGTCCTTCGGCGCGGGCACGATCGTGCGCCTGAGCGACGCGGCGGGCCGCCACGAGTACAACCTCTCGCTGGGCTCCGTGGAGTGGCCCGACGGTTGGCGGGTGGCGCTGCTCGAGCCGCCGGCCGGGACGTACGGACCGGACGAGGCGAGTCTGGCGGCGCTCGAGCGGCAGCCCGTCAACATCCTCACCTGCGGGCCGGTCGTGCTCGAGGCGCTGCTCGCGGGGCTGGCGCGCGCGCCGATCGCGGGCGTCATCGACGAGACCGAGGCGGCGGCGCTCGCCGCCGGCCTGATCGCCGCCGACCTCGGCCTGAGCGAGGACGCCCTGCAGGCGGCGCGCGCGCAACTCGTCGGGCAGGGGCGGCTGGGCGTCGCCGAGTGGGACGCCGCGCTCGCGCACGTGCAGCGCGAGCGGCTGCGGCCGGGCCAGATCGACGCGGCGGGACTGCAGCGCGAGCTGGCGGGCCTGCCGCTGCTGCAGCCGCGCCAGGCGATCTCGTCGACGACGGCGCAACTCGTGGCCAGCCGGCTGCGCGAAGAGGCCCCGACCTCCTTCGAGGAACTCGCGCAGTCGCTGCTGGCCGCCGTCGCGGCCGGCGAACTCGACCCCGTGCAGCGGCAGACGATCCTGCGCAACGCGATCGACAGCAGCGACGCGCGCCTCGCGGGCGGAACGGCGCCCTTCGCGTTCTCGAGCGCCGGTCTGTTCGAACTGCGCGCCGCCGCAAGCCGCAACCAGCCCAACGGCCGGCAGAGCAGCGCCGCGCACGTGCGCCAGATCGTCTCGGTGGCGCCCTCCGGCGAGAGCGCGCACGGCTTCTCGGCGCAGATCGACTTCGCCGCCGCGGCGGCGCGCTCGTCCGGCTGGACCAGCGAACCGGTGCTGCTCGAGTCGGGCCCGGGGCCGGCGCTGCCCGGAGAGGCGGGGGCCGGCGATCTCGGCCAGGCGCACGCGCTCGGCGCCGTGCCGCCCGACCGCGCCGCGAGCCTGGAGGCCGGACGGCCGGGCGCCGGCCGCCGACCGGAGGTCGACTCCTTCACGCCGGCCACGGTGCGCTCGGCGCTGCCCGGCACGCTGCACTTCGACGAGGGGGCGTTCGGGCTCACGGGCGCCTCGCCGCGCGGGGCGTCGAGCAACGACGCGCCGGTACTGCTGCCGCGCACCGCGATCGCGCCGGCGATCGCCGGCTCGGAGGGGCGGCTGGGCGTCTTCGCCGTGGAGTTCTGGTTCGAGCTGGCCGACGTGCAGGCCGAGACGATCCTGTTCGACGGCGGCCTCGACGAGATCGAGAACCGCGTGCTCATCGCGATGCAGGGCGGCGAACTGCTGCTGCGCGTCGACGACACGGGCATCCCCGACTTCGAGGCGACGATGCCGGAGGGACGCGCGCCGCCGGCGGGCGAGATCCGCTACGCCTTCGACGACGGACTGGCGCTGCTGCCGGGCGTGCCCTACCACGTGCTGGCGGAGATCGGCGGTGCCTCCGACGCGCGCCTCGCGCTGTGGGTGGACGGCGTGCCGCGCGGGCGGCGCTCGTTCACCACGGCGCTGTCCGAGGACGTGCCGGCGCGCGGCGGCGGCCTGCCGGGCGTGGCGGGCGGCGGCGAACTGCGCCTCAAGGTCGAGAGCACGGCCGGCTTCCCGCGCCAGGGCGCGCTGCGCGTGGGCGAGGAGATCATCGAGTACGTCGACCGGACCGAGACCGAGTTCCTCGTGCGCGGGGCGGCCGACGGCGACCCCTTCGGCGGCCGCGGGCGCCGCCGCTCGGTGCGGCAGGAGCACCCGGCCTCCGAACTCGTCGAGCTGCACGGCTGGGTGGCGCCGCTGGCCTCGCGTCCGGCGGCGCGCGGCAATGCGCAACTGGCCTCGACTCTGGCGCGCTTCACCGTCGCCGAACTCGACCCGGCCGCGCTCACCGATCCGATCCTCGCCGAGGTGCAGCCGGTCGGCTCGGCGGTCGCGGTCGAGATCCCGCTCGGCACGGGGCTGACGGCCGACGCGACCTCGATCCCGCTGCGCGCGGCCGGCGGCGCGGCCCTCGAGAGCGACAGCTTCCAGTCGAGTGGCGGCTGGGCGATCGTGTTCTGCGACTACGGCCGCACGCGCGTCTCGGGCGCGGCGATCCCGGGGCCCAACGACCCCAACTCGTCGGTGACGCTGCCGGCGACCACGACGGGCGGCTGGCTGGGCGGCGCCGAGGTCGTGCGCTACACGGGCTTCGACGGCCAGCGCCTGACGGGCGTGCAGCGCGCGCAGGCCGGCATCCCGGTGGCGAGCGGCGGGTCGGCGAGCGACCTGTCGAACACCGGCGCGCCGCCCTCGGTGCAGGGCGGCGACACGGCCTGGTCCTCGGCGCGCGAGTACGTCACGACCTTCGACGCCGCGCTGGTCGACGCGCTCTCGCTGCCGGAGACCGCGCGCGTGCTCGTGTTCCCGATCTCGATCGGGGTCAACGGCGGAACGCTGTTCCAGGACTTCCATCCGGCGGCCGAGGGCGGCCTGCCCCAGCGCGCCTCGCTGCTGCAGATCGGCCTCGACTTCACGCCCGGCGACGACGGCACCGAGTGGGTGCGCTGGGACACGGCGACCGCGAGCGGCTTCGTGCGCGACGACTCCGACGCCGTCGGCGACACGCTCGAGTTCATCATCGCGCAGGGCTGGTGGGACCCCGACGCGACCGCCTTCGGCGCCGCCGACGTCGACGCGATCAACGGCGAGCTGCGCTTCCGCGGCCAGGCCGAGACGCGCGACGCGGGCCACCGCGGCGACCTGCGCGTGCTGCCGGTGCACGTCTTCGCCGGCTGGCAGATCGACGCCTTCCGCGCGCAGACCGGACTGCCCGGGCGGCACGACGCGCTCACGCTCGTCGACCCGGAGGGCGACCGCGAGTGGCATCGCGTCAATTGGGCCACGACGAACGACGACCTGTGGGGGCCGGGCTTCGCGCTCCTCGGCCTGCGCGGCCCGGTCGTCGGGGAGTACTTCGCCTCGCCGCAGGACGAGGAGGACTCCTACGCGCTCGAGGACCTCGACCTCGACCGCTACTTCGAGGGCGACAGCAGCGCCCGGCGCATCGTCGAGTCCTTCAACATCGACACGCGCAAGCTGGTGCGCGCGGTCTGTTCGCCCTCGGGCGAACTGCCGAGCGGCGCGCTCCCGGCCTTCCGCCTCGGCGCCGACTTCAACGAGCGGCCCTCGCCCGGCGCGGTGCTCGTCGACGAGCTGCGCTTCCACGCGCCGGCGGTCCCCGGGCCGCTGCTGCCCGACACCTCGCGCTACGTGCTGGCCGAGGATCTGGAGTACGAGGAGCAGCGCCAGCTCGTGCTGTACGTCGATCTGCTGGCCGGCGTGCACAACGTGCAGCGCAACGCCGTGCTCGGCAAGGACGCGCTCGAGATCCTGGGCGAGCTGCCGCAGGCCGGCGGCCTGCTGCGCATCGGCGAGGAGATCGTCGGCTACGCCGGCATCGACCCGGTCGACTCGGGCGCGGTGTTCCTCACGGCGCGCGGCCTGTACGGCAGCCGGCGCGCCTTCCACCGTCGCGGCGAGGCGGTGACGCCGCTGCTGGCCTGGCCCGCCGCGCCGCTGGCCGGGCGCGTCGACGACCGCTCGCCGGTGCTGCCGCTGGCCGACGCGGGCGGCTTTCCGCCGCGCGGGCTGGTGCTGGTCGGCGAGGAGCTCGTGGGCTACGACGACGCTTCGGGCGGCGCGCTCTCGATGCCCGCGCGGCGCGGCTCGACCCTGCTGCAGCGCGACGGACTGCTGCGCGGGCGCTTCGGCACGCGCCCGACCGAGCACGAGGCGGGCACGATCGTGCGCTGGATGCCCGAGCGGCACCGCGACGCGGCGCTGCTCGGCGACGACGTGCCCGAGTCGCAGTCGGGCCGGCTGCTGGTGCGCGCGCCCGGCGCGCTGCTGACCGACGCCGTCGTCGAGGCCTTCCTGCCCGACCCGGCGGTGGGGCTGGCGCTGCGCTTCGTCTTCGACGGCGAGGTCTCGCCGCACGCCGACCCGGGCGCGACGGCGCGGCGCCCGCTGGCGGCCGGGGACGCGGGCGGCGAGCCGCTGCAGCGCATCGTCGTGCCGCTGCGGCGCGCGGCCGACGAGCTCGAGCTGGCGCTGTTCGCCGTCTGGCGCGCGGGCGCCTTCGATCCGCGCACCTACGCGGCGTCCGGCTGGAAGCTCGCGCCCGTCGTCGACGCGGTCACGATCGGCCACGTGCAGCCGACGCTCGTGCTCGAGCACGAGGAGGGCCCGTGAGGCGCGCGCGCGGATTCACGCTGGTCGAGCTGCTCGCGGCGGCGGCGCTGTTCGCCGTGCTGGGCACGCTGTTGTTCCAGGTCGTGCGCGGCGCGATGGACGTCTGGGCCACGGGCGAGCGCAATCGCGAGCTGCACGACCGCGCGGCGGCGGCGCTCGATCTGCTGGCCGACGACGTGCGCGCCCTGTGGCCCGGCCTGCCCGGCGCCGTCGAACAGGACGCGCGCCTGTTGTGCACCTGGCGCGCCGAGGATCCCGAGGGCGACGGAGCCGACGTGTGGGTCGTCCCGTCGCTGGCCTTCGCGCGACTGGACCTCGAGTCGCGCACGCTCGACTGGCTGGCGCGCGCGGGCGACGCGCCGGGCGGACAGGCGGCCGTGCTGCGCCTGGTCGAGACCGATCCGGCCACGCTGCGCCCGACCGGCGGGTTGGCCGAGAGCCTGTACACGCTGGCGGTCCTCCCGGGGCGGCAGCTGCCCTCGCTGGTGCGGCGCGTGCGGCTGCCGCTCGGCGGCGAAGGCAGCCTGCTCGATCCCGAACTGCCCGAGCGCCGCGACCGGCTGCTGCAGGAGGCCGTGCCGCTGGCCGACGCGGTGCTGTGGTTCGGGCTGGAATTCTGGTCGGGCGGCACGACGGCCTGGGGACTGCCGGGCGGCGCCCCCGGCGCGCCGGCCACGTCCTGGGACAGCACGCGCGGCATCCTGCCGGCCGGCGATCCGGGCTTCCCCTGGGGGGCGGGCCCCGCGTCGCTGCTCGACGCGCGCGACGACGTCTTCCCCCGACTGCTGCGCGCGACGCTGGTGCTCGCGCGCGAGGACGGCGAGGGCGGCGCGCTGGCCGAGGCGCTGACGGCCGACGCGGGCAGCCTGCGGCTGGCCTCGACGGCCTTCCTGCGCGACCAGGACCTGGTCGATCATCTGCTCGTCGACGGCGAGTGGCTGGCGGTGACCTCGCGGGACGGCGCCGTGCTCGGCGTGCAGCGCGGGGCACGCGGCAGCCGGCCCGCGGCGCATCCGGCCGGGAGCCGAGTGCGCGCGGGGCGCTCCTTCGTGCGGGTGATCGAGGTGCCGGTGGCGCGCGACCGGGGGCTGCGATGAATGCGCCGCACGAGCGTCATCGGAGGGGCTTCACGCTGATCGAGATCCTCGTGGCGCTGATGGTGTTCCTCGCGGGCATCACCGGGCTGCTGGCGCTGCTCACGTCGGCGCTGGCGATGCATCGCGACGGCCTGTCGCTGGCCGACGCCACCGGGCGCATCCCCGACGTCGCGGCGATCGTGGCGCGCCAGATCGCCGCGGGCGAGCATCTCGACCCGGCGACGGGGCTGTGGAACGACGTGCCGCCCGTCACGCTCGCGGACGGCACCGTCTACAGCGTGCGCTTTGTGGCCGGGCTCGCGGCGACGCCGGTCGCCGAACTGCGGGTGGCCCGCTCGCTCAAGGAACTGCCGCGTGCGCGGCCCGTGCGCGTGCCGCTCGATCTCGGTCCGCCGGCGGCGTCCGTGCTCGAGCGGACGCGGCGGGGCGCCGGAGACTAGAATGGCCCGCCCCATGCCGACCCTGCTGCTCGCGATCCTGTGCGCCCTGCCGACGGCGGTCTCCGCGGCGGGCATCGGCGCCGAAATCGTGCGCCTGCGCGACGGCACGCTGGTGCACGGCACGATCCTGGAGTTCGACGAGGCCACGGGCTTCTTGTTCGAGCGCGCCGACACGGGCGGCCAGCTGCGGCTGCGCTGGGAGCACCTGCCGGCCAGCGAGGTCGCGCGCATCAAGGCCGGGCGCGGCTTCACCGGCGAGGACCCGCAGCCCTTCCTCGTCGACGTGGTGCAGCTCGTGCTGCGCAACGGCACGACCGAGACGGGGCTGCTGGTCGACGACGGGCGCGCCGATCTCTACACGCTGCGCCGGCGCAACGGCGTCGAGAGTTTCCCGCGCCAGTACGTGCGCGCGGTCGAGACGGCGCGCGTCGAGGGGCTGGCGATCCATCCGCCCGAGGAGCTGTACCCGCTGGTGGCCGGCGATCGCGCCGGGTCGACCGAGACCGCCGTGCAGTTCCAGCTCGCCGTCGACTGCGAGGGCGCCGGACTGTACGAGCGGGCCGCCGAGCACTACGCCCTCGTGCGGCAGCTCGACCCGGGTTACCGCGCCGAGCTGATCGCCGCGCGCGCCGCGCGCGTGCAGATCAAGATCGAGGACAAGGTCGAGACGGCGGTGCTCGACGAGATCGGCAACCTGCTCTACAAGAACCGCTTCGAGGAGGCCTACGCGGCGGTGGCGCGCTTCCGCGAGGCGTACCCGGCGAGCCGCCAGCTCGGCGAACTCGCGGCGCTCGAGGCCGAGATCGGCCGCCGCCGCGCGCAGTTCTACGCGGGCAAGATCGTGTCGGACTACTTCTCGTTCCTGAACAAGTCGCTGGGCGAGATCGCCCGCCAGCCGGGGATGACGCTCGGCGGCGCGCTCGAACTGCTCGACGGCGTCGTGCACGAGGAGGTCCTGGCACGCCTCGACGACGGCTACGGCATCGGCGCGCAGGCCGTGGCCGAGCTGTGGAGCCGGCGCAGCGGCGGCAGCAACCGCACGAGCAGCTACGGCACGGGCACGTTCATCCTCGGCAAGGACAAGGCGCTCGACTGGGTCGGCAGCGCGAGCGCCGACGAGGACGAGGCGGACTCCGGAGTCGAGGCGCCGGCGGACGACGCCGATCTGCAGGCGCGCATCGAGGAGGTGCTCAAGAAGCGCCAGGAGGAGGCGGCCAAGCGGGCCGCGTCGGCCAAGTCCTCGCTCGAGCTGACGGAAGGCATCACGCCCGACGAGTGGTGGGCGGGGGCCTCGACCGACGACCGCGTGCGCTGGTTGGCGGCCTACTACGCCGAGTTCGGCGGCGGCCTGTCGGTCCTGCGGGCCAAGCCCCGCAACTGCCGCACCTGCAACGCGCTGGGCACGGTCGAGGGCGTCAACGAGAAGAACGAAGTCGTGATCAAGACCTGCGGCACCTGCAAGGGGCTGAAGGTCGAACGCATCGTCACCTTCCGCTGAGCGGCCGTGCTCGCGCTGCTGCTCGCCGTCATGCTCTGCCCGTCGCAGGAGGCGCCCTCGGCCCGCGTCGGCGCCGAGGCGGGCGGCCCGATCGCGCGCGGCGAGGACGCGGTCGTGATGCGCGTCGGCGACGTGGAACTGCGCCGCAGCGACGTGTTCCGCATGCTCGACCTGGCGGCGCCCGAGCGCTCGGGCGAAGTGCTGCGGCGCATGGTGCTCACGACGGCCGCCGAACTCGATGCGCGGGAGCACGGCATCGACGTCGCGGCGGCCGAGCTCGAGCAGCGCATCGAGCAGGCCCTGGCGGAGCAGCGCGCGGCCTTCGCGCTCGAGATCGACGAGACCGTGCCGATGGAGGAGTATCTCGAGCGCCGCCACGGGCTGAATGCGCAGGCCTTCCGCGAGGAGGTCCGGCGCATGGTGCTGGGCTGGATGCTGCTCGAGCGCGCCGTGCGCCTCGACCAGCGCCGCGCCGAGCGCGACATCCTGCAGGTGCTCGTCGTGGACGACGAGGCCCTGGCGGGCGAACTCTCCGGGCAGTTGCGCGGCGGGGCCTCGTTCAGCGTGCTCGCCAAGCGCCACTCGATGCACCCGTCGGCCGGGCAGGGCGGCGACCTGCCGCCGATGCCGGCCGACCTGGCCTCGCCGCTCGTCGAGGGACGCGCGTCGCTGGCGCCGGGCGAGCTGCTGGGGCCCGAGCCGATCACCCTCGGCGGGCGACGCTTCTGGCGCATCGTTCGGCTGGTCGAACGGCTGGCTCCCGACCCGCGCCCCTGGAGCGAGCAGCGGGCCGAGATCGAGGCCGAACTCCTGATTCGGCCGGTCGTGGCCGACGAACTCTCCGTCTTTGAAGCCCGCGCGGCCGACCGCTATCGTGTGTCGCGACCGCCATGATCGAAAAGGCCAGCGACTCCCCGAGCGAAGAAGGCGGCGCACCCTCCGCGTCCGCGGCGCGCACGGCGGGGCCGGCGGCGCCGCTCGGCGTGCGCCTCGAGGCGGTGCTGTTCGCCGCCAGCCAGCCGCTCTCGCCGGTGCGCCTGTCGAACGTGCTGCAGGTCGAACTCGGTGACGTGCACGAGGCGCTCGCCGCGCTCGCCGCCGCGTGGCGGGACCGGCCCGGCGCGATCGACCTCGTCGAGGTCGCGGGCGGTTGGCGCTTCCTGACGCGCCCCGAGCATGCCGAAGACCTCGCGCGCCTGCGCTCGCGGCCGGCGACCGAGCGGCTCTCGCCGGCGGCGCTCGAGACGCTCTCGGTGGTCGCCTATCGTCAGCCCGTGACGCGCGCCGAGATCGAGGGCGTGCGGGGCGTGGCGGTGGGGCCGCTGCTCCGGCTGCTGCTCGAGCGCGACCTGATCCGCATCACCGGCCGCAGCACGGAGCCCGGCCATCCCCTGCTGTACGGCACGACCAAGCGCTTCCTCGACCATTTCGGTTTGGCGTCGCTCAAGGATCTGCCCGACCTGAAGGAACTCCTGGAGTCGGCATGAGCTTCACCTGGTTCAAGAAGCACGAGAAGATGTTCCTCTGGGCGACGGTGGTCTTCTCCGTCCTGATCTTCGCGACCTTCTCGGGGTTCGGCGACCTCGAGGCGCTCATCGCGGGCCGCGGCGCGGGGGACGTGATCGGCGAGTTCACGGTGGCGTCGACCGGCGCGGTGCGCCAGGTGAGCTTCGACGAGTTCCACCGCGTGCGCACCGGCCTCAACCGCATCAGCCAGGCGAGCCGCCGCGAGCCGGTGGAGGACGACGACGTCTGGGCGCACCTCATGCTGGCCGAGGACGCGCGCGCCGCGGGCCTGGTCGTGACCGACCAGGAGCTGGCCCAGGCCATGACCGGCGGCCAGCCGGTGTCGCGCGCGCAGTACGACCAGCACTGGCGCGACCGCCTGCAGTTCAGTTCGGCGCGCGAGTTCGAGCAGCTCATGCGCGACACGATCCTGGGCGCGCGCTGGCAGCAGTACAGTGCGCAGTCCGAGCGCATCGTGAGCGCCGAGGACGTCTACGCGCGCTGGCGCGTCGACAACGAACTGTTCGACTACGAGGCGCTGCTCGTCGCCGACCTGCCGCTGGAGGAAGTCGCCGATCCCGACGAGGCGACGCTGCAGGCCTGGTGGGACGGCCTCAATCCCGGGATGCGCGCCCAGCAGTACGCCGAGTCGGCGCGCGTCGACCTCGTCGCGGCCTGGCTGGCCTTCTCGGACGAGCACCCCGAGGAACTGCTGGCCGCCGAACCCGAGCCGAGCGCGGCCGAGATCGACGCGCGCTTCGCGTCGCTGCAGCGCACGCGCTACGAGGGCGTCGAGGCGGCCGACGACGCGATCCGGGCGACACTCGCGCGCGAGCTGCGCCTGGGCGCGATCGTGCAGCGCACGCTGGGCGCCTTCCAGGAGCGGCCCGAGGCCGAGCGCACGAAGGAGGCCTTCATCGAGCAGATGGGGGCGGCCGGACTGACCGTCCGCGACGTGGAGGGCGGGCTCGACCGCGAGGGGCTGATCGCGCTCGAGCCGATCGGCGACGACCTGCTGCCCCTGTTCCTGGAGCGTCAGCCGCCGGGCGGCACGCACCTGGGCTACCCGGCGGGCGACCCGCGCGCGGCCTATGCCGTGTTCGTCGAGTCGGTGCAGCCCAGCCGCCCGCAGACGCTGCCGGAGGCGCGCGACGCCGCCGTCGCGAACTGGAAGGAGGAGCAGCGCAGTCGACCCGCGCGGGAGTTCCGCGAGGCGCTGCGCGAGGCCACGCGCGCGCTGCCCGAGGTCGCCGAGCTCGTCGCGCCGATCCTGGATTCGGCCGAGCAGCGCGTCGAGGCGGCGCTGGCCGCCCAGCCCGAACTCGACGAGGCCGCGCGCGCCGAGCTGGCCGCCGGCATCCGGGAGGAGGCCGAGGAGCTCGAGATCCGGCCGCGCCTGGCGGAGTTCGAGCACCTCGCGTGGGCGACGGTCGCCCGCCCCGAGGGCAGCGAACTGCGCGTCTTTCAGGGCGTGTCGCGCGGCTACGCGCGCCTCGACGAAGGCGAGGAGCCCGAGGACGGCCTGACCCGCTTCCTCAAGACCAACGGCCAGATCTTCCGGATGTCGGTCGGCACGATCACCGAGCCTCTGCGGCACGCGGCGAGCGGTCAGACCGCCGTCGTGCACGTGACCGGTCGCCGCTTCCCGGAGATGGCGGCGATGTTCGACGACGCCGAGGGCCTGGCGAACGCGCGGCGCTCGCTCTCCACGCAGCGCGAGCAGGCCGCCCACGAGCGCTTCTCGCCCGAGAACCTCAAGCTCAGCCACGGGCTCAAGATCGCCGTGCCCGAGGAGCCGGCGACGAACTGAGCGGCGCGCGCCGGCTGGCCGGGACGTTCAGCGCCGACAGGGCGGCGCGGAGCGCACGACCGGGTCGAAGCCGCCCTTGCCGAGCGGCTGGCAGCGCAGCACGCGCCACAGGGCCAGCGCGCCGCCCACGAGCAGACCGCGACGCTGCAGGGCCTCCTCGGCGTAGTGCGAGCAGGAGGGGGTGAAGCGGCAGGCGCCGGTCAGCACCGCACCGAGCGTGGCCCGATAGGCGCCGATCAGCGCACGGAGCAGCGCGATGAGCGGCCTCACGGGGGCTGGCGGCGGGCGCGCTCCTGGGCGCGCGCGAGCAGCGGTCCGAGCGCGGCGAGGGCCTGCCCGAGCGTGGCCGGGGCGCGTTCGGGGCGCGCGATGACGACCATGTCGAGCGGCAGCGGCGCCTGCGCGCGCAGGCGCCGCCAGGCCTCGCGCAGCACGCGCTTGACGCGGTTGCGCCGCACGGCGGGTCCGACGCGCCGCGAGACCGACAGGGCCAGCCGGCTGACCGGCACACCGGGCTCGCCCGCGACCGACCACAGCACCAGCGCGGGCCCCACGTGCTTGCCGCCCTGCTTGAACACGCGCTCGATCGCGCGTCGGGCCGTCAACCGCGCCGCGCGCGGCAGGCGGCCCTCAGCTCCCGGCGGTGGCGGGGCGCGCACGCAGCTCCTCGATGCGCCGGAAGACCTCGGGCGCGAGCGGATCCTGCTCGTAGGAGAGCCGCTTGACCCGCAGGCGCAGGAAGCGCTCGAGATCCTGCGCGGCCTTGCCGTACTCGCCGAGGTCCTCGTGCACCGCGGCGCGGTTCCACAGCTGCGCCTCGTCGAGCAGGTTCTTCTCGTCGAGCAGCGCGAGCTGGGCCAGGAAGCCCTGCAGATCGCCGCGGTGGTAGTGGATCGTGGCGATCAGGTCGCGCAGCAGACGCTGCTGCTCGGCGTTGCCCTCGAGGCGACGGTTGAGGTCCAGGCGCGCGCTCGGCGTGAGCCGCGTGTTCCGGTCGAGGCTCTGGCGCGTCAGGCGCGTCGACTCGTCGAGCAGCGCCAGCGCGCGCTCGGCCAGCGCGATCGTCTCGAGGTCGCGGTCGCCCATGCTGTTGAGCGTCAGCGCCAGCTCGACGATGGCGAAGGCATTGTCCTTCTGCAGCTCGAAGGCCAGCGTGCGCCGCAGGGCCGCCTCGGCGGCGACGAGGTGCGCCTGCCGGTCCTCGACCAGCCGCCGCAGCGCGCTCTCGTCCGCGCGGCGCCCGGCGGCCGAGAGGAACTCGCTCTGCAGCCGCTGCTCGGCCTTTTCGATGAGCGCGTCGGAGAGCAGGGCGGCCGCCAGATGCGCGCTGCCGAGGCCCAGGTGCACGCGGAAGTCGCCCTCGCCGTCGACGGTCGCCGCGTAGGACGCGAAGATGTCGATGGCCTCGTCGACCGTGGCCAGCTGCCGGGTGTTCTTGCCCAGCTTGAGCAGGCTGTACCCGCGCACGAGCTGCACCGAGAGCGAGCGGTCGTCGAGCGCCGCCGCCATGTTGGCCTGGTGCAGGGCGCGGGCGTAGTCGCCGCGTTCGTAGAAGGACTGCGCGTTCTCGCGGTGCAGCGAGAGGCGCGCCTCCTCCTGCTCGTCGAGGCCCGAGCAGCCGGCCAGCAGAAGCAGCGGCCCGAGGACCGCGACGCGGCGCATCAGGCGAGATCTTCCTGGTCGTAGACCCATGCGTGTCCCACCGGCTTCCACTCGACGACGTCGTTGGCGTCGAAGAACAGCCCGATCTCCCGCTCGGCCGCCTCGGGCGAGTCCGAACCGTGAATGAGGTTGTAAGAGCGCGAGGCGCTGAAGTCACCGCGGATCGTGCCGGGCTCGGCGTTGCGGCCGAAGGTGGCGCCCATCATCTTGCGCGCGACGGCGATGGCGTCGACGCCCTCGAGCGCCAGCAGCAGCACCGGGCTGGCGCTCATGAACTTCACCAGGCCGGGGTAGAAGGGCTTGGTCTTGTGCGCCTCGTAGTGCTTGGCGAGCAGTTCGGGCGTGAGGCGCGCGAAGCGCGCGCCGACGACCTTCAGGCCCTTGTCCTCGAAGCGGGAGAGGATGCGCCCCATGAGGCCGCGCTGGACGGCATCGGGCTTGAGGATGATCAGAGTGCGTTCCATGGGGCGGTCTTCGGCGATCCGGTTCGGGGGGGCGGGACGAAGGGGCCATCTTAGCGTCCGGGAGGCGGGGGCGGCATCCGGACCGGGCGGCCGATCGCTAGACTCGGGCGCGTGATGCAGCGCCTCCCCGCTCCGCGTCGGCTCGCGACCCTGCTGCTGCTCGGCCTCTCGGCCTGCGGCGTGCCGCGTCCGGCCGCGCGCCCGGTCGAGCCGAGCGACGGCTCGACCCTGCCCAATCTGGGGCGTGCGCGCGAAGCGCTCGCGCAGCGCGTCGCCGACGAGCGCCAGCACGTCGCCGCGCTGCAACTCCGGCTCGAGCAGGTCCGCGCCGACGAGCAGCGCCTGCATCTGCTCGCGGTCCAGGCCGAGGCCGACTTCGGCATCCGCCAGCAGGATCTGGCCGCGGTCGAGGCCGAACTGGCCGCGCTGGCCGGGCAGCATGCCGCGGCGCGCGCCGAGGTCGAGGCGCTGCGCGCGGCGCTGGACACCGCGCGGCTCGAGCAGCAGCTGCTCACCGCCGAACTCGAGAGCGCGCGCGTCGAACTGCTGGCGCTGAAGGACGTGTCGGCGCGCGACGCCGCGCTGCTCGCTTCGCTGCCGGCCGCCGTGCGCGTCGCGATCGCGGCGCGACTGGCCGAACTCGACGCGCAGGCGCTGCGGTCGGGGGCAGGCGCGCCCGCCGCGGCGCATCCCGAAGCGGCGAGCGCGGCGGCCCCCGAGGCGCCGCCGGTTCCGGCCGCAGAGGTGCCGCCCGACGACGGCGCGGCCGACGATGGCGCGGCCGAGGAGCCCGAGGAGCGGCCCGATCCGTGAGTTCGGCGTTCGGGCGCCGCGCGAGGCCCGCCGGCGCTTGACGCGGCGGGCTGCGTTCGTAGGATATTTCCTTTTCCGTATCGAGGCCGGAAATGGCGTCGTGGCGGAGACCTGCAAGGGTCGCCCGGCATGGCGGAGAACGGCATGAGCAAGCCTCGGCGAACGCGCAACCTGGACCTGTTCCGGTGCGCCGACCTGGGGCTGCGACTCGGTGTCGCGGTCGCACTCGGCACCTGGGGCGGACATCGACTCGACCAATGGCTCGACTGTTCACCGATCGGCCTCATCGCGGGCAGCCTGGCGGGGCTGAGCCTCGGCATGGCCACCGTGATCCGCACGGTGCTGCGCGCGCCGCCCGGCGCGGGCAAGGGGTCGACGGACGATGAGGACGGCTGAGCGGCAGTTCCTGCTGGCGACCCTCGCGGCCACGCTCGCCGTGCCCGGCGCGCTGCTGGCGCTTGCGCCCTACGGCGAGGCGCGGGAGTCGCTCGGCACGCTGTGCGGCTGGGGCGCGGCGCTGCTGATCATGCTGCCGAGCTGGGCGCTGCTGGCCCGCGCGGCGCGCAGCGACGACGCGCAGGCCTTCCTGAAGGCCTTCCTCGCCGGTTCGCTGCTGCGACTGGTGCTCTCGGTGGTGCTCGTGGCGACCTTCGCGCTGCAGGTGCAGGCCGCGCCGATCCGCGCCTTCCTGACGGCCTTCCTGCTGGGCTACTTCGGCCTGACCGCCGTCGAGCTGCGCCTGACGCTGCGGCGGCCCTCCGCGCGGCGCGGAGCGGAGCGCGCGGCATGAACGCCCGGAGGCTGCTGCTCGTCTGCGCGCTGCTGCTGGGGGTGACCTTCGCTCCGGCGCGCGCGGCGGCCGATCCGGCGGGCGCTCCGGCGCCCGTGCCGGTCGCGCAGGAGGCGCCGGTCGAGGAGGCCCTCTCGGCCAGCAAGATCTTCCTGACGCTGTTCAAGCACCTCGAGCCGCACGCGCTGTTCGGCGTGTGGTGGGGGGGCGAGGGCGGGCTCTCGATCGTGAAGGGCTATCCCGCGGACGCCGCAGGCGCGCCGCTGCACGTCGACGAGTACGACCACCCGGTCGTCTTCCACTCGCCGGCCGAGTTCAAGGAGCACTACCGCGCCGCGCTCGGCGGGGGCAACGGCTTCCTCGTCTACAACATCAACACCTCGATGTGGATCGCCGCGGCGCTGCTCGTCGCGACCTTCCTGTGGGTGGCGCGCGCCGCCCGGCGCGCGGGCACCGACGTGCCGCACAGCCGCGCGCACCACCTGTTCGAGTCGCTCGTGCTCTACGTGCGCGACGACATGGTCTACGCGATCATGGGCGAGCACCACGGCCGCCGGCTCGTGCCGCTGTTCCTGACGCAGTTCTTCTTCATCCTGTTCATGAACGTGCTCGGCCTGATGTATCTGGGCAGCGTGGGCGGCACGGCGACCGCCAACCTCGCCTGCACCGGCGGGCTGGCGGCCACGACGCTCATCTGGCTCAACTTCGCCGGCATGCGCGAGCACGGCGTGCTCAAGCACTGGAAGAACTTCGCGCCGCACGGGCTGCCGTTCTTCGTGCTGCCGCTCATCGTGCTCATCGAGCTGGCCAGCGCGCTGGTCATCAAGCCCGCGGCGCTGACCATCCGTCTGTTCGCCAACCTGACGGCCGGCCACCTCGTCATGCTGAGCCTGTTCGGCCTGGTGTATCTGTCGGGCACGCTCATGGCCGGCGTGCCGGCCGGCGCCTCGCTGCTGTTCGCGATCGCGATCAGCTGCCTGGAGCTGTTCGTGGCCTTCGTGCAGGCCTACATCTTCACCTACCTGTCGATCATCTTCATCGGGGCGTCCGTTCACCCCGAACACTGATTCGCTGTTCCACCACGCGGGCACGCAGGGCGCGCCCGATCTTTCCCGGAGGTTCTTCGAAATGGACATTGGAATGCTCGGTCTCGGCGCCGGTCTCGGTGCGGCTCTCGCGGTCGTCGGCGGCGCCGCCGGCATCGGTCGTCTCGCGGCGGCGGCCGTGGAGGGCATCGCCCGCCAGCCGGAAGCGGCCGGCGACATCAAGGGCGGCATGATCATCACCGCGGCCTTCATCGAAGGCGTCACGCTGTTCGCGGTGCTGGTGTGCCTGCTGCTCGCGCTGAACACCAAGGTCGGCGCCTGATCGATCGGCGTCGCCTGGATCCCGGCCGGGACAGCCGCGCGCTGTCTCCGGCCGGGCGCCGCTCCCGCGTCCGGGGGCATCCGGTCCGCCGGGCCCTGTCGGCCCCGCGGCGATCTGTCGAGGACTGCATGAACACCACTTCGATGCTCGGCCTGGCCCTCGCCGGCGGCGGATTCAATCCGCTGGCCTTCGACCCGGCGGCCATGGCCCTCACGCTGATCACGTTCCTCGGGCTGCTGTTCATCCTCGGCAAGTTCGCGTGGGGGCCGATCCTGGCGCAGATCGAGGCGCGCGAAAAGCGCATCGCGGACGCCATCAGCAAGGCCGAGGGCGACCGGGCCGCGGCCGAGAAGCTGCTGGCCGACTACCGGGCCAGCCTGGCGAACGCGGAGAGCGAGATCGCCGCGCTGCGCGAGAAGGGGCGGGCCGAGGCCGCCGCGCTGCGCGCCGACCTCATGGCGAAGGCCGGCGCCGACGCGGCCGCCCTCACGGCCAAGGCCAAGTCCGAGATCGACCTGGCCCGGCAGCAGGCGCTGGCGGACCTGCGCCACGAAGCGGTGGCCCTCTCGCTCGCGGCGGCCGGCAAGGTCGTCGGCCGCAGTCTCGACGGCAACGACCAGCGGCGCCTGGCCGAAGAGGTCGTGGCGGGACTGGCCTCCGGCGCGGGAGCGCGCTGAACCATGGCCGCCGGCGAACTCGTCCTGCAGCGCTACGCGCGGGCCCTGTACGGGCTGGCGTCGTCGGCGGGCGTGACCGAGAAGATCGGCGCCGACCTCGACGCGCTCGCGCACAACATCGCGGGCCACGACGATCTGCCCACGCAGCTCTCCAGCCCGCGCCTGTCGCGCGAGCGCAAGCGCCGGCTGCTGCTCTCGCTGCTGGGCGAGCGCTGCCACGCGCTGGCGCGCAACACCGTGCTGCTGCTCGTCGACAAGGGCCGGGCGGGGCAGGTGGCCGACCTCGCGGCGGCCTACGCGGCGACCGCGATGGCGGCCAGCGGCCGCGTCATCGCCAAGGTCGAGACGGCACAGCCGCTCGACGAGGCGCAGCGCGCGCGGCTCGAGCAGCGCCTCTCGCTGGCCGTCGGCAAGACCGTCACCGTGCAGGAGCAGGTGGTGGCCGAACTGCTCGGCGGCCTGCGCATCACCGTGGGCAGCCGGCGCTTCGACGGCAGCGTGAGCGGCCGCCTGGCCCGTCTGCGCGATCGACTGCTGGAGGCGCCGCTGGGCGCGTCCCGATGAACCTCATTCACGTGTCACGAAGGAACGGATGATGAAGCTGCAACCCGCGGAAGTCACGGCGATCCTGAAGAAGGAGATCGAGAACTACGACACCGGTCTCCGCATGGAGAGCGTGGGCAGCGTCATCCAGGTGGGTGACGGCGTCGCGCGCGTGCACGGCCTCGACAACTGCATGATGTCGGAGCTGCTGCAGTTCCCCGGCGGCGTGCGCGGCATCGCGCTCAACCTCGAGGCCGACAACGTCGGCTGCGTGCTGCTCGGCAACGACCAGCACATCAAGGAGGGCGACACCGTCAAGTCGACGGGCGAGATCATCTCGGTGCCGGTCGGCAAGGGCCTGCTCGGCCGCGTGGTCAACGCGCTCGGCGACCCCATCGACGGCAAGGGTCCCATCGCGGCCGAGGGCCGCCGCCCGATCGAGGGCCCCGCGCCATCGGTGCTCGAGCGCCAGTCGGTGAACGAGGCCGTGCAGACCGGCATCAAGGCCATCGACGCGATGATCCCCATCGGCCGCGGACAGCGCGAGCTGATCATCGGCGACCGCCAGACGGGCAAGACCGCCGTCTGCGTCGACACGATCATCAACCAGAAGGGCGGCGACATGCTCTGCATCTACGTCGCCGTCGGCCAGAAGCAGTCGACCGTGAAGACGGTCGTGGCCGAACTCGAGCGCGCCGGCGCGATGGACTACACCATCGTCGTGAGCGCGCCGGCCTCCGAGCAGGCCTCGATGCAGTACATCGCGCCCTTCGCCGGCTGCGCGATGGGCGAGCACTTCCGCGACAACGGCGGACACGTGCTGGTGATCTACGACGACCTCTACAAGCACGCGCTGGCCTGGCGGCAGGTCTCGCTGCTGCTGCGCCGCCCGCCCGGACGCGAGGCCTTCCCGGGCGACGTGTTCAACCTGCACAGCCGCCTGCTCGAGCGCGCGGCCAAGCAGAGCAAGACGGCGCACGAGTTCAACCCCAAGCTCTACAAGAAGGGCGGGGGCTCGCTCACGGCGCTGCCGATCGTCGAGACGCAGGAGGCCGACGTCTCGGCCTACATCCCGACCAACGTGATCTCGATCACCGACGGCCAGATC
>CAZBBB010000037.1:0-27412 GCA_964490005.1 uncultured Phycisphaerales bacterium
CTCGCCCGAGACGCTCGCCGAGCGCGCGCTCGCCCTCGCGCTGGCGCTCGCGGCGCGCTTCCCGCAGGCCGGCTTCTTGCCCGTCGAGAGCGCGGCGCAGGCCGGCAGCGGCTCGCTCCCGGCGCGCGAGCTGCGCTCGGCGGCGGTCGAGGTGCGCTGGCCCGGACGCGACGGCGCGGCGCTCGCGGCGGCGCTGCGTACAGGTCGCCCGCCGGTGATCCCCGCGCTCTGGCAGGGACGCGTGCGGCTCGACGCCTTCGCGTTGCTGCCCGGCGACGAGGCGCGCCTGCTCGCGGCCTTCGACGCGCTCGCCGACGACGAGGCCGCGTCGTGAGGTTCCTCTCGGGCCGGCAGCTGCGCCTGACCGACTACGCCAACTGCGCGGGTTGAGCCGCCAAGGTCCCGGCCGCGGACCTCGTGCAGGTCCTCTCGCAACTGCCCGCCCAGACCGACCCGCGCCTGCTCGTGGGACACGGACACTTCGACGACGCGGGCGTCGCGGCCGTCGACGAGCGGCTCGCGCTCGTGCAGACGGTCGACTTCTTCCCGCCGGTCGTCGACGACCCGTGGTGGTTCGGGCGCATCGCCGCGGCCAACGCGCTCTCCGACGTGTACGCGATGGGGGCGCGACCCTTCTCGGCGCTGAACATCGTCGTGTTCCCGACCGACACCCTGCCGCTCGACGTGCTCGCCACGATCCTCAAGGGCGGGTGCGACGCGCTGGCCGAGGCGGGCGCGATGATGCTCGGCGGGCACTCGGTGAGCGACGAGGGGGTCAAGTACGGCGTGGCCGTCACCGGGCTGGTGACTCCCGGCGCGCAGGTCACGAACGGCGGGGCGCGCCCCGGCGACCTGGTGTTCCTCACCAAGCCGCTCGGCACGGGCAGCCTCACGACCGCGGCGCGCAAGCGCAAGTGCGACGAGGCGCACCTGCAGGCGGCGATGCGGTCGATGGGCGCGCTCAACCGCGGCGCGAGCGAGGCCATGGTGCAGGTCGGCGTGCACGCCGCCACCGACGTGACGGGTTATGGCCTGGCCGGTCACGGCCACGAACTGGCGGCCGCCTCGGGCGTCGAGCTGCGGTTGCGCGTGTCGGCGCTGCCGGTGCTCGCCGGCGCGCGCGAGGCGCTCGCGCGCGGCTTGCAGAGCGGCGGGGCGGCGCGCACGACCCGGCACCTGAGCGAGCGGCTGGCCGTCGAGCCGGGCGTGTCCGAACTCGACGTGCGGCTGGTGACCGACAGCGAGACCTCGGGCGGGCTGCTCATCGCGGTCGAGTCCGCGCGCGGCGAGGCGCTGCGCGCGGCCCTCGCGGCGGCCGGCGCAGGTGCCGACCTCGTCGGCGAGATCGGCCCGGCGGTGGCGGGCGGCCGCGTGCGCCTGACGCCCTGAGCGGGCCTATTCGGCGGCGACCAGCTCGACGTACTGCCCGCCGCCGAGCGCGGCCAGGCGCGCCAGGAAGTCGCGGCACTCGGCCAGACCCGTGAAGGACAGGCAGTGGATGCGCAGCCGCAGCACGCGGTTGCGCTCGGCCACGAACTGCAGCAGCAACTCGATGTCGCGCACGGCGCCGGCCGACGGCGCCCCGTCGCTCAGCAGGAACAGCGTGTCGAGATCCTCGTCGCGCGGAAGGTCGGAGTCGAGCGCGCGCTCGGCCATGTCGAAGACGGTCTTCAGCGCGCCGTGGATGTCGGTGCCGCCCCACGGTCGCCAGCCCTCGAGTTCGGCGAGGGCCGCGCGCCGCGTGCGCTCGTCGGCCCTCACCAGGGCGGGGCGCCAGGCGCTGGCCTCGTCGCGGAAGCTCACCAGGTCGAAGGCCGACGAGGAGGGCAGGCTGCCGATCAGCCGCGTGAGTTCGGCGCGCGCCAGGTCGAGGCGCGGGGCGGGCGCCGCCAGCCGGTCGCCGAGCATGCGCACCGGCGTCTCCATGCTGCCGGAGAGGTCGGTGAGCAGCACGAAGCGCGTGCTCGCGGTCGAGATGGAGTAGTAGCGCACCGTGCCGTCGGCGTAGCGCGGCGGCGCGAGCCGCGCGAGCGCCAGGTCGTCGCCCGCCGCCAGGAAGTCCTCGGGGGCCTGCGCGAGCCAGCGCGACCAGAGCGCGGCGTCGGCGCCGAAGAAGCGCCCGGTCAGCCGCTCGAGCAGGGCCTGGCCGTCCTCGCGCAGCCGGCCGGTCTCGCGCGCGAGCGCCTCGACGAGGCGTTCGACCGCGGGCCGCGTCTTGACGTCGGCGTAGGCCTGCATCGCGCCCAGTCGCACGCGCCAGCGGGGATCGGTCGCGAGGCGGTCGAGGGCCCCCAGCGAGCGGCTGCCCGCCAGGCGCGCGAGTGCGGCCGGCACCTCGACGCGCACGCGCTCGGCGGGGTCGCCCGCCAGCTCGACGACGCGGTCGAGACGGCCTCCCAGGCGCGCGCGCCCGACGGTGCGGACGGCGGCTGCGCGCACCACCGGGAAGGGGTCGTCGAGCGCGTCCTCGACGAGCGCGGCCCAGTCGAGCGCGCCCGAGCGCGCCTCGCCCAGCGCGAGGATCACCTGCGCGCGCACGGCCGGCGTACGGTGGCGCAGGCCCCGGCTCATGAGCGCCTCGATCGAGGCCGGCGCGCTGTAGCCGCCGAGGATGCGCCGCACCGTCGGGAGCATCGCGGTCTCGTCGCGCTCGACGAGTTCGATGAGCTTGTCGACGCAGACCGGCTCGTCGTGCAGCGCGAGGTTCTCGAGCGTGGCCAGGCGCTCGGCCGTGACGTCGGTGCGCCAGGCGCGCTCGAGCGCGCGCACGGCGGCCTTGCCGTCCTGGGCCGCGGCGGGCGGCGACAGCGCGCCGAACAGCGCCAGCCCGGCGGCGAGGGCCCGGCCTACCATGCCTCGGGCAGGACTCCCGGCCGCGCGGCGGCGGTCACGTGCTGCATCAGGACCATGTTCGTGACGGGCCCGACGCCGCCCGGCACGGGCGTGAGCCGCCCGGCGACCGCGGCGACCTCGGGGTCGACGTCGCCGACGAGCGTGGGGCCGTCGGGGCCGTCGACGGGGTGCGTGCCGACGTCCACGACGATCGCGCCGGGCGCGACCATCGTGGCCTTGATCAGCCCGCGCACGCCGGCGGCCACGACGAGGATCTCGGCGCGGCGCGTGTGCACGGACAGATCCCGCGTGCGCGTGTGGCACAGCGTCACGGTGGCCTGTCCGCCCGGCCGGCCCGCGGCCAGCATCGCGGCCAGGGGGCGGCCGACGACGAGGCTGCGGCCGACGATCACGACGTGCCGTCCGGCGGGATCGAGTTCGGGCTCGGAGAGCAGCAGCTCGATCACGGCGGCCGCCGTGCAGGGCGCGACGTGGCGCGCCTCCCCGGCGAGCACCGCGCCGAGGCTCGCCGGCCCCGCGCCGTCCACGTCCTTGTCGGGAGGCAGCGCTCGCGCCAGCGCGCGCGCGTCGATCGGCGAGGGCAGCGGGGTCTGCAGCATGATCCCGTGCACGTCGGGGTCGGCGCCGAGGCGGGCGACGGTTCGCGCGGCCTCGGCCGTGCCGCAACCCTCGGGCAGCCGCTCGCGCCGGCTCAGGATGCCGAGCTTGGCGGCGCTGCGGTCGATCGCGTCGAGGTACGCGAGGCTGGCCTCGTCGGCGCCTCCCACGACGTTCACCAGGCAGGGCCGCACGCCGGGCCGCGCGAGGGCCTCGTCGATTCGCGCGCGCAGGCGCTTGGCGACGGGCGCGCCGCGCAGCTCGAGGGCGCCCGTCACGCCGACCCGTCCCGCCGTCGCAGGGCGGCCAGGCGGGACTGCATCTGGTTGCGGGCCATCATGTCGCCGCGCCGTTCGGCGATCGGGATGCCCTTCTCGTAGCACGCGGCGGCCTCGGCGCGCGCACCGACCTGCTCGAGCGCGCGGCCCAGTTCGAGGTGCGCCGCCGAGAGTTCGGGGTCGTGCGTGAGCGCCACGCGCAGGTGCGGGATGGCCTTGGCGTGCATGTCCAGCTTGCGATAGCTCTCGGCGAGCGTGAGCCGCGCGCGCGCGTCGGCGGGGGCCGCCTCGACGGCGGCCTCCTGCCGCGTGACGAGTTCGGGATCGGGGCCGAGCGCCAGGCCGGGGCCCGCGCTCTCCCCCTTGCGGCGGATCTCGTCCTTCCAGCCCAGCACGCGCGCCTTGGCCTGCCAGTCCTCGGCCGTGGTCTTGTCGCCCTTGAGCATGTAGAAGCGCGAGAGGTTGGCGTGGCCCATGATCGAGTCGGGGCGCGCCTGCACGACGGCCAGCGTCAGCTCGATGGCGCGATCGAGCTCCCCGCGTTCGCTCAGCAGCATCGCGAGCACCTCGAGCGAGTCGACGTGGTCGGGCTGCTCGGCGAGGATCGCCTCGAGCTGGGCGGTCGCTCCCGCGACGTCGCCGGAGCGGCGCGCGCGCAACGCCTGCATGAATTTCCGGTCGGCGGAGGAGGCGGGCATCGCCGCCGATGTTAGCGCAGGCGGCACCCGGCGACCCAGTCGCTACAATGGCGCGTCCTGCGGGAGCGGCAAGGCGCTGGTGTGCCTACCGGACTTCAAATCCGGATGGGGGGCCGACACAGTCCCCGGGTGGGTTCGATTCCCATGCGCTCCCGCCAACTCGCCCCCGCGCGCCCGGGGCGCGAGGGCCGTCGCGCCTCAGCGACCGCCCACGTAACCCAGCTCCCGCATCACGCGGTCGTGCTCGGGGTCGTCGACGTCGTGGCTGCCCGGCGCGTACAGCCGGTCGGCGGCGGCCGCCTCCTCGCGCAGGCGCAGCAGGCCGCGCAGCACGGCGCGCGTCGGTTCGTCCTCGTCGTCCACGCGGTTGCGCCGCTCGTGCGGGTCGTCCTGCAGCCGGTAGAGCTGCATCGGCATGCCGTAGCTGTCGCCGGTCGGCGTGGGGAAGATGAACTTCCAGCCCGACTTCACGTCGCGCACGGCGGTGGCCTCGTTGCAGTGGCTGAAGATCGCGGGCCGGCCGCGCGCCGTGCCGGCCAGCACGTCCTGCAGGGCGCGGCCGTCGAGCGCCGGGTCCTCGTCGAGCCCCGCGGCGCGCAGCAGGGTCGGCGCGATGTCGATGTTCTCGACCGGCTCCTTCAGCACGCGCCCCACGTCGAAGCCGGGCCCGGCGAGCATCAGCGGCGTGTGGATGAGCGCCTGGCTCAGGTGGTAGCTGTGGTCGCGGAAGAAGACCTCGCGCAGCCGGCGCTCGTCGGGCGGCAGGCGTTGCACGAGCACGTCGTGGTGGCGCCGTTCCCAGAGCATCTCGCCGTGGTCGGAGGCGAACACGAGCAGGCGCGGGCGGGGCTCGAGTTCGCCGAGGATCTCGGCCAGCACCTCGTCGACGTTGGCGATCTCGCGGTCGTAGGCGTCGATCTGTTCGAGGATCGCGCGCATCTCGGCGTCGACGCCCCGGCGCAGGGCGGCGTCGGCGGGCGCGGCCTGCACGGCCGCCACCCAGGCGGCCAGCGTGTCGTCGCGCAGCCGCAGGCGCTGCGCCAGCTTGACGGCGGGGTCCTCGCCCGGCAGCAGGGGGCGGCCGACGGGCTCGTAGGGGAAGTGCGGGTCCATGAAGTGCAGGTACAGAAAGCGCGGGCGGCCGTCGCGCGGATGCTCGGCGCGCCAGCGCCGCAGCACGCCCTGCAGGTCGCGGGCGGTCCAGGTGACGTGGTTGCTGACCTCGCGGCCGATGAAGTGGTGGAAGCCGCGGTCGTAGCCGCCCTTGGTCGAGATGGCCGGGTTGCCGATGAAGGCCGCCGTCTCGTAGCCGGCCTCGGCGAGCCGTTCGGCCAGGCTCGGCACGCCGTCGGGCATGCGCTCGGCGTTGACGAACACGCGCCGGCCGGTGAGCAGGCTGGCCATCGAGGGCAGCGTCCACGAGGACTGCGCCGTGGCGTCGTCGAAGATCGCGCCGGCGCGCGCGATGGGGTCGAGTCGGGGCGTGGTGTTGCGCGCGTAGCCGTGGAAGCCCACGTGGTCGGCGCGCAGCGTGTCGACCACGACGAGCAGCAGGTCGGGGCGCGCGTCGGGGGCGGCGCCGCCCGGGGTCGGCGCGCAGGCGGGCGTCAGCGCGAGCAGCGCGCACAGCGCCAGCGATGCGGCCCGCGTCCGGCTCATGAGCCGGGCTCCGACGGCGCCGGCGCGGCCGGGGCCTGGTCGGCCTTGTCGGCCTTGATGAGCAGGAAGCGCGCCGCCAGCTCGCGCAGTTCGGCGGCGCGCGCGGGCAGTTCCTCCGCGAGGCCGTCGAGCAGGGCCACGGCCTCGTCGAAGCGGTCGTTGGCGTAGAGGATGTAGGCGGCCGTCTCGCGCACGACCTCGTCCTCGGGCTCGAGTTCGAGCGCGCGCAGCGCGTAGCGCAGCGCCAGCGGCGGGTCGTGCGCCGGGTGTCCCTCGCCTCCCAGCCGGACCTGCGCGTCGCGGTGTTCGGCGTTGATCATGATGAAGCCGGCGTAGACGAGCACGCGCGCATCCTCGTGTCCCAGGTCGATGGCGCTGCGCAGGTGGCGCAGCGCCTCTCGATCCTGCTTCCAGGTGCGCATGATCAGGCCGGCGGCGACATGCGCCTCGACGTTGTCCTCCCGCGCGTCGAGTTCCTTGCGGATCCAGTGGTAGGCCTGGCCGAGGTCGTTGTCGTGGAAGTAGACCTTGCCGATGCCCAGCAGCGTGCCGGGCAACTCGGGGTCGAGTTCGTGGGCGATCTCGAACTCGCGGCGCGCGAGGTTGGCGAACTCGACGCGTTCGCCGCGCTTGGTGACGGCCAGCAGCTCGGTGTAACCCTCGCCCACGTGCAGGTGCCAGCCGGCCGCGTCGTTGGAGTATCGGCCGGCCTCGGCGAAGGCGTCGAAGGCGCGCCGGATCGAGTCGAGCTTCCAGGCCAGGTTCTCGTCGCCGTCGAGGTCGTCGCGGGTCGTCTCGATCGTGTGCAGCAGTTGTTCGCGGAAGCGCAGGGCGCGCTCGAACTCGCCCGCCTTCACGAGCTTGAGCATGATCGCGGCGTCGCGGTTGGAGGCGTTGTAGACGGGGATCTGCTCGGCCGAGGGGCGCGCGGACCAGTCGAGCAGCAGCCCGAAGGGCAGCACCGCGACGGCGAGCGGGGCCCAGGCGCGACGCCGCAGCGCGCGCACGGCCCAGTCGACGGTGACGGCGGCGAAGAAGGCCAGCAGCGGCAGGGCCTGCACGCGGAAGCGTCCGAGCACGTACAGGCCGATGACCGAGCCCGCGACGACGACGAACAGCGCGTAAGGCACGACGAACTCGCGCCGGCGCGGCAGCGCGATGAGCAGGCCCAGCAGCGCCGCCGGCCCCAGGAACCACATCGACACGAAGCCCAGCCGCAGCGTCGTGAGGTGCGCGCGATGCATCTCGAAGTCGACGTTGTTGGGGATCTCGTAGGCGTTGAAGAAGGCCCAGGTCTTGTGTCCGAGCAGCTTCAGGAAGCCGAGCGGATCGGCGCGGTGGGTCGCCAGCGTGAGCGCGATCGTCGGGGCCAGCCGGAAATTGCTCTCCATGAGGATCTCGCGCAGCAGCGCGGTGGGCGGGTCCCAGCCCACGCCGTCCTGGCCGCGCGCGTTGCCCGTCACGAAGACCTCCGGGCCGCGCGTGGAGAGCTTGAAGGTCGGGGCGCCGACCTCGCGGTTGCGCAGATAGGCCGGCGTGGTGAGCAGCAGGAAGCCGACGAGCAGCAGGGCCGCGCAGCGCAGGAGCCGCGCGGGCTGCCGGCGCCAGGCGCAGGCCATGAGCGCGATCGTGAGCGCCAGCATCGGCGTGCCGGTCTCCTTGGCGAGCGTGAACAGGCCGAAGGCGGCGCCCGCACCGAGCCAGTCGAGCGCCCGGCCGCGGCGCACGGCGCGGTCGAGCGCGAGCGCCAGCACGATCACCAGCAGCGCCATCGGGCCGTCGCGCAGGATCCAGGCGTCGTAGAAGTAGAAGCTGCCCATGCAGGCCAGCAGCAGCCCCGCGACGAGTCCGCCCAGCGGCGAGATGAGCCGCCGCGCCAGCCACCAGGTGAGCAGGCAGGTCAGCGCCGAGAGCACGGCCTGCGCGTAGCCGACGGTCTCGTGGTCGCGTCCGAACAGCGCGTAGACGCCCGCCACGAAGTAGGGGTAGAGCGGCGCCTGGTGGAAGGTGCTCGCGCCGCCGTACCACTCCAGCCAGCGGTCCTCGGGCGCGACGTCGCGCGTCCAGAGGTGGTAGGCGTGCGGCTGCTCGCGGCACAGCAGGTCGCCGTCGGCGATGATGCGCGCCCATTGCGCGAAGACGTGGTTGTCGGTCTGCGTGAGCTTGCTCACGTCGAGACCGAGCACCGTCTCGTTCTCGTGGATGTAGGCCACGCGCAGCACCAGCGCCACGATGAACACGGCCAGCCCGGCGAGCTTGTCGCGACCGCTCATGAGTCGAGATTCTCGGGGATGACCGACAGCCGCAACTGCAGCATCTCGCTCTCGGGACGCAGCGCGAGGCCGGCGAGCAGCGCGGCGCGCGCCTTGCCCGGCCGGCTGGCGAGGAAGGCGGCCTGCGCCTCCCAGCCGCAGAGTTCGGCGGCGCGGCGCGGATCGCCGTCGAGCAGCTTGCGCGCGTTCTCGAACATGCCTCCGGCCTCGGCGTAGCGTCCGCGCAGCAGGTCGAGCAGCCCCAGGCGCGTCCAGTCGTCGGGACCGATCGAGCCGCCGGCCTCGACGCGCTGGCGCAACTGCCCGGTGAGTTCGGTGAACAGCCGCTCGGGCGCGGCCCGACGCGCATTGCGCTCGACGAGCGTGCGCATGGCGTCGGCCAGCTCGAGGTGCCGTCCGCTGGCCTCGAGAGCGACCTGGCGCGCCCACGCGGCGGGCAGATGGTCGGCGTCGCCGAGCAGCTGCAGGTCGGCCTCGCGCAGCAATTGGTCGACCAGGCCGTTCTCCTCGTAGAAGGCCAGGCGGAACAGTCCCGCCGCGGGACGCGCGGAGAAGAAGTCCGCCAGGCCCCAGGCCTCGTGCAGGCGCGCGCGGGCCGGGAGTCCGCGCGAGCGCAGCGCGTCGCTGAGCAGCAACGCGAGGCGGGCGGGGGCCGAGCGCGACAGGCCCGTGTCGAGCATGGCGACCGGGTAGGGGCGCGCGACGAGCAGCTCCAGCGCCTCGCTCACGGCGTCGAAGCAGCCGCGGACGTCGCCGGCCTGCAGCCGCAGCGCGCCCACGCGAGCCCAGACCTCGACGCGCTCGAGCGGGTCGTCGACGAACAGCAGCGTGCGTCGCAGCGCCTCGGCGGCCGGGCCGAACGCGCCCTCGAGCGCGAGCTGCTCGCACTGCGTGGCGAAGTTCTCCCGGAAGGCCATCGGCTGATCGAGGATCTCGGTGGCCTGCGCCAGCGCGGTCCGCGCGAGCGCCACGCTGCCCGTCTCGACGCTCTCGTCGGCGCCGGCCTTGGCGGCCAGGCTCTTGAAGTAGGGATTGCCCGAGAGTTCGAAGGCCTGCAGGAAGCGCTCGCGCGCCCGCTCCAGGTCGCCCGCGTCGAAGGCCAGCCGGCCGCGCTCGAGCGCCAGGGTCCAGTTCTCGACCTCGGTCACGCCCTGCAGTTCGAGCCAATCGAGCAGGTCGGCGGCGCGGTCGTCGCGTCCTGCGACGCGCCAGGCGTTGTAGGTGTCCATCCAGTAGGCGCGGCCCACCGGGCGGCCGGCGAGCTGCTCGGCGGCGCGCCGCGCGAAGACGATCTCGACGGCGTCGTCGAGCGCGATCGGGGCCGTGCCCGGTTCGCCGCCCACCGCGAGGCGCAGGCCCTGGTCGCGCGGCTCGCTCCAGGGGAGCTCGGACAGCACGCCCGTGTCGAGCAGCAGCGCCGCCACGAGCTGCTCGAGCGCCTCGTCGCGCCGACCGAGCCGCGCCAGGCAGGCGATGCGCTGCGCGCGATCGCGGTGCACGGTGGCGCTGCCCTGCGGGTCCTGCAGGGCGGCGACGAACTCGCGCTCGGCTTCGGCGAACATGCCGGCCCGCAGGTAGAGCATGGCGAGCTGGGCGTGCCCGGCGCCGTCGCGCGGGGCGCGCTGCACGCGCTGCGCGAGCACGCGGTGGGCCTTGCTGAAGCCCTGCTCGCGCGGCTCCCACAGGCGCGCGAGCAGCTCGACGGCCTCGACGTTCCACGGGTCGTGCTCGACGGCCCGCTCGGCCGCGCGCAGCGCGGCGAGCTTGCGCGAGTCGTCGGCGGGGTCGCGGCCGGCTTCCCAGGTGAGCAGCCGCGCCTGGTCGAGCGCGGCCGCGGCGCGCGCCGGTCCCCAGCTGAGCATCACGAACACGGCCAGCACCAGGCCGGCGCAGAGCGCGTAGCTCGCCGGACGCAGCGTGACCCGGGGAGCGCGTGCGCGGCACACGGCCAGTCCCGTGAGCGCGAAGATCGGCGCCGGTGCGACGGTCAGCAGCGACTCGGCCACGTCGACGAGATTGGCCGCCACGAGCGCGACGAAGGCCGAGGCCGCACCCGCCGCCAGCCACGGCCCGCCCTCGTCCTCGTTCGCCCGGCGGGCCAGGCGCAGCCACAGCAGCGCGACCCAGGCCACGAACACGGCCAGGGCCAGCAGCCCGCCGGCCTGCGCGACGTACAGCGGCACGGCGTGCGGGTGGGGCGCCTGGGGCGCGTTGAAGTAGCGGCTGCCGGGCAGGAAGCGCTCGAGCGCGATGAAGGTGTTGGGGCCGATGCCCGTCCACGGCGAGTCGGCGATCACCGCGAGGCTGTTGCGCCAGGCGTCGAGCCGGAAGTCGCGGGACGCGCCGAAGCGCGGCAGGCGCTCGGCCAACCAGGCCGGCGGCCCTTCGGCGCGGACGAAGAACCAGGCCAGGAGCGCGATCACGGCGGCTGCCGCCAGCGCGCCGAAAGCCAGCAGCGGCCGCGCCCGGTCGACCCAGCGCGACAGCAGCGGGAAGGCGGGCAGGCACAGCGCGCCCAGCAGCATCGAGGCGATGCCGGTCTTGGAGTCGGTCAGCACGCACGAGACCGCCAGCAGCGCCAGCGCGAGCAGCCACAGGCGCCGTCGGCGCTCTCCGCCCAGAGCCAGCCCCAGCGCGAGCACCGCATGGAAGCCGAAGAAGGGGCCGAGGAAGTTGGGGTGTTGCCGGAACAGCACCAGCCGCGAGGCCAGCGCGGGCCCCGGCGCGACGTGCCGCGCCAGCCAGGCCGTCAGCAGCGCGCCCGCCAACGCGATGACGCAGGCACCGATCACGCTGACGCCGAGCACGCGCCTCCAGCCGCGTTCGTCGCGCGGACGCAGGGCGACGGCGGCCCCGAGCGCGAGCAGCGCGAGGATCCACTGCAGCGAAGGACGCGCGGCGAAGGGATTGTGTCCGTGCAGCGATGCCATGATCATGAGCAGCGCGAACAGGACCGCGAGGAGTGCCAGCGGGTGGCGCCAGAACGGAACGATCTCGGGGCGCAGCGCGAAGATCGCGGCGAGCAGCCCCAGCCCCAGCGCGAAGGCGGGCGAGAGCAGCAGCAGGGCGCCCGACAGCGTCGTGCAGAAGACCGCGACGAGCAGCGCCGACTCGGCGCGCCCCAGGCGCGTGCCGTGACGCGCGAGCACGAGCGGGAGCGCGGCGGCGAGCAGCGGATGGATCGGCGCGAAGAAGGGCGGCAGTTGCTCGCGCAGCGCCGTGATCGTCGCGTCGGGCGCGATCTGCGCCATGGCGATCGAGCACAGGCCGGCGAAGAGCAGCGCCAGGCCCGAGAGGTCGGCCGGCAGACGGGCCCAGTGCAGCGGGCGCAGCCGGTGGGCCAGGTGCGCGACGGCGAGACCCGCCACGACCGCCGCCAGGCACCAGCCCGTGCCCCAGGGCACACGCTGATCGAAGGTCGATGCGCCGGTGCTCGCCATCCAGCCGGCCGACCAGGCGGCGACGACGAGCGACCAGAGCACGACGAAGCGGGCCAGGCGCACGAGGATCATGGGTGGCGGTCGCTCCCGTCGACCGGAAAAGCGATAGGGCCGGCTCCGCGTCGCGGAGCCGACCCTATCCTCCTCCCTGCAATCCTTAGCGCGGGACCAAGGCCCGACCCCTGGTGCACCGCAGGATTGAGCATCCGAAAAATCCTCGGCGACATGTTCTTCAACAACTGGCGTGCCAATTGCGCTCCGCCGTTGGATGAAGTACACAAGTCATTGTTTGAAATGAACTTGCGATCGATCAATGCGTCCTCTTGCAACGGCGACGTGCGGAGCGTGACCGGCGCCAAAAGGCCATGCGGGGCAGCCTCACAAAGGCCTAACATGCGCAAGTCATGCTCATGAAACGCTTTGCGCACGTGCCCCGCAGGGCCTGCTGCGCGGGCCTCGTCCTGGCCCTGATGGGCATGGCCGGCTGCTCTCTGGCGGCGCCGATCGGTGTCGTCGAGGACGAGCGGGCCCTCGATCGACTCTGGGTCGCCCTGGGGCGCGGCGACCTGCACGCCGCGCGGCAAGTCGCGACGACCGTGCAGGACCCCTGGCTGGCCGCGCGCGCTCGACTCGACCTGCTGCACGCGGAGCGGGGACGGGCGAGCGCGCTGCTCGCGGCCCTCGAGCGGGAGGGTGCGCTCGCGGCACGCTACGACAAGAGCGGCGCGGTGGCCCGCGCGCGGCTGCTCAACGCACGTCGCGCGGGCGCCGACGAGGCGTGGCTGTGGATCGAAGAGGCACGTCGCTCGGAGTCCGTCGATCGGGCCCTGTCGGCGGCGCGGGCCGCGCAGGGGCGCCCCGGCGGCGTGCTCGAAGGCCTGGCCCTCGAGGTCGAGTGGCTGCTCGCGTCCGGCCGCCTGGCGCAGGCAGACGCGCGCCTCGACGAGTTGCCGGTCGACTCGGCGCGGCTGCGGCTGGCGCGTCGCCGGCTCGACGGGGCGACCGGGCGCTGGCAGGCCCTCGTCGATGGGGTGATCGGGGATCTTCACGATGGCGTGGCGGTCGCGACCGATCTGGTCCTGCTCGAGGATGTGGTGCTGCGCGGGGCCGCTGCGGACAGCGAGGCGGCCATCGCGCGGGCCCTGCACGAAACCCGCATTGTCGGGGAGCGCATCGTGCGTGCAAGGGAGCGCTTGGCCGCCATTCTCGAGGCGCGACGGGGCGAGGCGGAGGCCGCCGCGCGACGGTTGGCGGCCCTGGCTCCGCTGCTGCCCGAGGAGCGCGATGCCGTCCGGCGCTGGGAACTGCGGGCCCGGTCGGGCGAGGCGACTTCGCTCGATGAGCGCATCGAGGCGGACGCACTGCGCGTCGAGGGCGTCGCCCTGCGCCAACGCCGGCTGGCCGCCGAATGGGACCTCGCCGCGCGGGAGAGCTACGACGAGCGCGGCGCGGGCGGCGAGTCGCTCGACGCGCTGCTGCGACGCCTCGACGCGGCGGCCGAGCCGCTCGGCGGCGCACCGCGCCTGTCGACCCTGCCGCGGCGCGACGTGGGTCCCTTCGGCCGCCTGCTCGACGTCGCCGCGCTCCGGACCGAACTGCCCGACGCGTTCCTGCTGGCCGGACAGGCGCTGACGCGGCCCGCCGAGTTCACCTGGTACGACCGCCTCGCCAGCGAGACGGTGCCGCTCGACGACGGCCTGGGCACCTACGAGCGCGTGCAGGTCGCGCGACCGCGCGTGCCGGGACTGGCGGCGAGCCGGGGCGCGAGCATCTCCGGCGCGGGCATCGACCGCAGCGTGTACCTCGACCTCGACGAACTGCTGCTCGAGGCGCGCGCGTCGGAGCTCGGGCGACCGGTGCCGGCGCTCGCCCCGCTGCCGGCGGTCGGTCGCCTCGAGCGCTGCGCGCTCGACGAGCCGCTCGACGTGGCCGCGCGTCTGCGCGAGCTGGCGCGCGCGGCCAGCGCGACGAGCTGGCCCGACGCGCTGCTCGAGACGCTCGCGCTGCACGAGCACCGGCACATCGTCGATTTCCAGACCTTCGTGCAGCGCGGCGGCTGGGGGCGGCTGGGGGCGCTCGCCGGCGCGGGCCTGCTGCCCTTCGCGGTGCAGACGGAGATCGAGCGGCGCGCGCAGCTGCATGCGCTGCGTCACGCGCGCGACCCGCGCCTGCCGCTGGCCCAGCTCGTCGAGCGCGTTCCGGTCGAGGGCGCTGCGGCGGCCGACGAGCACGCCGTGGCCTACGCCCGCCTGCTGTCGGAGTTCATCGCGCGGCTGGACGCGGGCGCCGTGCCGGGCCTCTCGCGCGAGCACGTCCTGCTGCAGCAGCTCGACCGGCTCGATCCGGAGTTCGTGCGGGCCATCGCGCGCGCGCTGCCCGACTGAGCGGCCCTAGACGGCGCCCTGCCGCAGCACCACGACCTTCACGGTGCGCAGCAGGATCGCCACGTCGAGCGCCAGGCTGCGGTGCTTCACGTAGTACAGGTCGTACTGCAGCTTGATGAAGGCGTCGTCGACGCTGGCGCCGTACGAGTGGTTGATCTGCGCCCAACCCGTGATGCCGGGCTTGACGGCGTGCCGCTCGGCGTAGTGCGGGAGCTGCTTCTGCAGTTCGGCGACGAAGAAGGGCCGTTCGGGGCGCGGGCCCACCAGGCTCATGTCGTTCCGGATCACGCTCCACAACTGCGGGATCTCGTCGATGCGCAGCTTGCGCATCCAGCGACCCACGCGCGTCGTGCGCGCGTCGTCGCCGCTGGCCCAGACCGGGCCGCTGGCGGCCTCGGCGTCGGCCCGCATCGAGCGGAACTTCGCCAGCCGGAAGCTGCGCCCGTGCAGGCCCACGCGCTCCTGCACGTAGAGGATCGGGCCGCGCGAGTCGAGCTTGATCAACAGGGCGACGACGAGCGCGAGCGGGAGCGCGAGGGCCGCGCCCACGGTGGCCACGACGAGATCGAGCCCGCGGCGCGCCGCGGCGTAGGCGGCGCCGCCGGCCGGCGCCAGGAACAAGCCCGGACTGAGCAGGCTCTCGACCGCCATGCGCCCCGTGAGCCGCTCGTACCAGCTCGACAGGTCGCTGATGCGCACGTCCTCGAGGCGCACGGCGAGCAGATCCTCGCCGCCGAGGGCCACGGACGGCGCGAGCACGACGTGCTGGAGGCCGTGTTCGAGCACGAGGGCGGGCACGCGGTCGGGCGGCCCGAGGATCGTGCGCGCGGGCGGCGCGCCCTCGGCCGCGTCGATGAAGCCCACGAGCACCACGGACGGGTCCTGGCCGCGGCGCAGCTCCTCCTCGACGACGTCGACGGCGGGGCCGCGGCCGACGATCGCGACGCGTTCGCCGAGGCGCGAGGAGCGCATCCAGCGCGGCCAGCGGCTGCGCAGCCCGTAGGCGGCGAGGAAGGAGGCCCCCGTCGCCGCGAGCAGCAGCATCGGGTGGATCTGCAGGCGACGCAGGCGCCCGCCGAGTTCGAGCGAGCCGTCGAGCGTCGAGAGCGCGTAGTAGAGCAGCGGCAGGATCACGAGCACGGCCGCGACCGCCTCCACGAGCCGCATGACGGTGTCCTGCGGGCGCGTGATCACCGTCCAGCGGTACAGGTCGCGGAAAGTGAAGGTCGTCTGCAGCGCGAGCACGACGAGCAGCGAGCGCATCAGGATGTAGCGCGTCTCGTCGGGCGCGATGACCAGCGTGAGCGGCCCCTGCGCCGAGAACAGCAGGCGCTCGCCGAAGGAGCGGGCGTGCGCGACCGGCAGCACGACGGCCAGCAGCACGAGGGTCTCGAGCAGGACGAACGGCAGGATCGAGCTGCGCGCCTTCACGAGCGGCCTACCCGCGGGTCATGAGCCGCTCGATCGCGTCGGCCTCGCTCGGCACGCCGGTCGACAGCTTCACCGCACCCGTCTCCGTCATGAGATAGCAATCTTCGATGCGGACTCCGAGCGCTTCCTCGGCGATGTAGATGCCGGGCTCGATGGTGAACAGGGCGCCGGGCTCGATCGGCACGCGGCCGCCGACGTCGTGGACGTGCAGGCCGATCCAGTGGCCCACGCCGTGCTTGAAGTAGCGCCGGCCCGGGCCGAAGCCGCGTTCGGTGATGACCGCCCGGGCGATCGCGTCGAGGTCGGCCAGCGTCATGCCGGGCCGGGCGGCCTGCGCCGCCGCGCTCTGCGCGTCGAGCACGACCTGGTAGACCTCGCGCTGCCGCGTCGTGAAGCGCCCGTTGACCGGGACGGTGCGCGTGACGTCGGCGCAGTAGCCGCGCCACTTGGCGCCGACATCCATGACGACCAGCTCGCCGTGCCGCATCTGCCGGCGGTTGGCGTCGTAGTGCAGCGTGACCGAGTTGGGCCCCGAGCCGACGATCGACGGAAAGCCCGGCCGCTCGGACCCCAGACGCAGGAAGGTGCCCTCGATGGCGGCCTGCGCCACGTACTCGTGCGCGTCGGGCTCGATGACCGCGAAGGCCTCGTGCAGCGCGCGGCAGGTGATGTCGATGGCGTTGCGCAGGCAGGCGATCTCGTGGGGCGACTTGATCAGCCGCTGGGCGTCGAGGGCGCGGCGCAGCGGCTCGCGCTCGACGGCGGCGAGGGCGGGCAGCAGCCCCTGCGGCGGGTCGCCGGCGACGTGCAGCGGGGCGGCGCCCCAGCCCGACAGCAGCGCGCCGGCCTCCTGCAGGTCGGCCGTGCGGAGAAAGCCCGTGGCGCGTTCGGCCTGCGGGCCCGGCGCGAGGCGCGGCCCGCTCCAGACTTCGTGTTCGGGGTCGTGCGGCGGCAGGAACAGCACTTCGTCGAGCAGTTCGCCCTGCGCGCCGACGCGCAGCGCGAACGCGATCGCGGGGATCTCGACGCCGGCCAGGTACAGAAAGTCGTCCGACTGGAAGAAACGTCCTTCGGCGGCCGGCGCCGCCGCGACGACCACCACGCCTTCGCCGAGCGTCGCCGCGAGCTGCCGGCGGCGCGCGGCGCACTCGGTCGAGAGCGCGTCGGGCGGCGTGCGCAGCAGCGGGTCGGGCACCGGAAGGCCGGTGGCGGGCGCGCGGCACGCGGCCAGCGTGGCGAGCAGGGCCAGCGCGAACACGGGGAGCGGGCCGGTCCTCACCATTGATGGAACTCCGGGAGATGCGTGAAGGGATCCTCGATGATCTCGGTGCCGACCGGCCGGCCCTGCTCGTCGAAACTGACCGAGACGACCACGAAGCGCCAGTCGCCGGCGCCGTGCTCGTGACGGGCGATCCAGGCGCGGGCGCCGCGCAGCAGCGCGTGGAACTTGGCGCGGTCGATCGTGGCCGACGGCTCGACCGGCCCCGGCGCGCGCGCGCGCACTTCGGCGAAGACGACGCCCCCGTCGTCGCGCGCGACGACGTCGATCTCGGCGCCGCGGACGCGGAAGTTGCTCTCGATGACGGTGAAGCCGGCCGCGACCAGCGCTTCGCGCGCGGCCTCCTCGGCCCGCCGGCCGCGCACGTGCGAGGCGCGCGGCGTCAAGCTCAGTTCGACCCGGCCTCGTCGTCCGCGGTGAGCACCGAGGCGATGGAGGACTTGAGCACGCGCACGCGCGTCGGGCTGTCGTCGAAACGCAGCGTGAAGTCGTTGTCGCTCACGGCGGCGACCGTGGCGTACATGCCGCCGGTCGTGAGCACGCGGTCGTTCTTCTTGAGCGCGGCGATCATGGCCTGCTTGCGCTTGCGCTCCTTGCGTTCGGGCATGATCAGCACGAACCAGAAGATCACCGCCAGTCCGCCCAGCATGATGAGCGGGTTGGGGCCCGAGGGGGCGTCCTGCAGGGCGAGCAGGTCGAACAGCGGGGTCGGCATGGTCATGGGCGGGCGCAGCGGGCTGCACGGGAGGGGGCGAACGGGGCATGATAGTCACCGCCGGCCCGACCGGACAACGCGCGAGGATCCCATGAACGAGTCGCAGCCGTGGCTGGTGGCCCTGAGCGGGGGCGTGGACAGCGCCGTCGCGGCGGCCCGGCTGGCGGACGAGGGCGTGGCGCTCGTCGGGATCTTCATGCGCAACGGGGTGTCCGGCTCGGCGGCGCGGCGCTCGTGCTGCTCGCTCTCCGACGCGCGCGACGCGGCGGCCGTCGCCCGCGCTCTCGACCTGCCCTTCTACGTGCACGATCTCGAGCGCCCCTTCGCGCGCCTCATCGAGGATTTCGCGCGCGACTACGCCGCGGGCCTCACGCCCAATCCGTGCATCGCCTGCAACCAGCAGCTCAAGTTCGGCGAGTTGCTCGCGCTGGCGGACGACCTGGGCTGCCGCGGCGTCGCCACCGGACACTACGCCGTCGTGCGGCAGGGGCGACTGTCGCGCGCGGCCGATGCCGCCAAGGACCAGAGCTATCTGCTCGCCGGCCTGGCCCCGGGCCAGCTCGCGCGGGCCCGCCTGCCGCTCGGGCACTCCACCAAGGCCGAGGTGCGGGCCGAGGCGCGGCGACGCGCGCTGCCCGTGGCGGACAAGCCCGACTCGGCCGAGATCTGCTTCGTTCCGGGCGGGGACTATCGGGCCGTGGTGCGCGAGCGCCTCGGGCACGCCGGCGCCCCCGGAGCTTTCGTGGACGAATCCGGGCGCACGTTGGGCCGCCACGCCGGCGTGGGCGACTTCACCGTCGGACAGCGACGCGGGCTGGGCCTCGGCCTGGGGCATCCCGTGTACGTGCGCGCCATCGACGCGACGAGCGGCACGATCACCGTGGCGAGGCGCGCGCGCCTGGCGCGACGGTCGTGCCGCGTCGGCGAGGTCGCGTGGCACGAGCCGCCGCTGCCCGAGCGCGACGTGCTGGTGCAGTTGCGCCACCACCACCGGCCCGTGCCCGCGCGCATCGCGTGGCGGGAGCCCGAGGTGCAGGTGCGCTTCGCGTCGCCGTGCGGCGACGTCTCGCCCGGCCAGTACGCGGCCTTCTACGACGGCCCGTGCGTGCTGGGCGCCGGCCGCATCCTGCGCTGGGACGACGACTGACGCGCCGCTCGGCGCTGTCACCCGGCGCCCGCAGCGGCTATCGTGCGGCCGCATGAGCGGGGTCGGCCTGGGCGCGCACGAGGATGCCGAGCGGGTGCGCTCGTGCCTCGGGTGCGGCGAACTCGTGCCCTTCGAGCTGCGCACCTGCCCGGCCTGCGGTCACCACGAGCCGCTGGCGAGCGCGGCGGCGGGCCAGGCATGTGCCTGTCCGGCCTGCGAGCACGAGGTGCCGGACGAGCGGCTGTTCTGCGGCGCCTGCGGTCGCGACGTCGGCCTGCCGCCGGCCTCGGCCGCCGGCGCCGACGCACCCGCCGCGGGTCGGCCCGCGGTCGCGTGGCTGCTCGCGCTGGGCCTGCTCGCCCCGCTGGCTCAATTGGCCGCGCTGCACGCGGTCGTGCGCGGGGGCGGGTGACGCGCTAGGCCAGCGGCTCGTCGCTGCGCACTTCGCGCGCGAGGTCGGCCAGTCGCGCGAGGAAGCGCTCGTAGTCCGGCGCGCGCCGCAGCCGCGCCAGGTCGGGATCCTCGCGCAGATGCCGGAAGTCGGAGTAGCCGAGGCCGACCGCCGCCAGCAGCGCCTCGCGCGCCGCCGCCAGATCGCCCGAGAGCGCCAGCGAACACGCCAGGTTGTAGCGGAACACGTGATCGGACGGGTCGCGGCGGACGAGCACGCGATCGAGTTCCAGGCCGCGCCGGTAGCGCCGCGCCCGGGTGGAGGCCTCGGCGAGCTGCACGAGCGTCTCGACGTCGTCGGGGTCGCGCCGCAGCGAGGCCTCCAGGACGTCGGACTGGAACACCCAGCCGGCATGCTCGAGCCGGCGCAGCAAGGCGCCGGGCCGGGCCGTGCGACGGGGCTGGTTTTTGCGTGTCATGAGCGGGCCTCGGGATTCGTCCCCGCCGCGCCGTCGTTGGTGAACGTGCCACGCGCGGCTAGAGTGGAACCCGAATCGGCGCGGCTCGGGCAGGCGGCGCCGAACGAGATTCTAGGGCCGGTCACGGGCAGCCTGCAACCGGGAGCGCCGCGAGAGTTCGATGAAGATCTACTTCTGCGACGCGTGCAACGAGAGCATTCCGCTCGGCGACATCCAGGCCGGCCAGGTCACCACGATCAAGGGCAAGCTGTTCTGCCGCAGCTGCATTCCGCCCGGCGCGGGCGCCGCGCCCGGGCCGGCGGCATCGCCCGCCGCGCGCGGCGCCTCGCCCGTGCTGTGGATCGCGCTGCTCGTCGTCTGCGGCTACCTCGTCTGGCGCGACCTGCCGCGCACGGGCGTGCTGGCCGGCCACGACGTCGAGGCGCTCGACGAACTCGACGCGGGAGCCGACCGCCTGCGCCTCTCGGGCCTCGAGGACGACCTCTCGGCGCTGCGCCGCGATCGCGACGAACTCGACCGCAAGCTCACCTTCCTGCGCGGCGACCTCGACAACCTGCGCGCCCAGTCGGCCGACAACTCGCGCGTGCTGGAGCAGTTGCGCGAGCAGCTCGACGGCGTCGTGCGCGGGCAGGCCGAGACCGGCCAGCTCATCGAGAAGCTGCACTTCCAGGAGAACCGGCTCTCGGCGCTCGACGGCCGCATCAACACGCTCGCCGACGCGGTCGTGGCGCTCGAGCAGCGGCTGGCGGCGGGCATCGCGACGCTGGCGGGTGCCGAGGCGGCGCCCGGCGCCGCTCCGGTGGTGTCGGCGGCGGATGCCACGCTGCAGGCCGAACTCGACGCCATCCGCCGGCAACTGCTCGACAACGATGCCGGGCAGCGCTTCGCCGCCGTCGACCGCATCTCGAAGGGGCGGCACAAGGTGCTGGCGGCCGAACTCGTCGCGAGCCTCGGGGACGAAGACCTGTTCGTGCGCATGGCCGCGATGCAGACGCTGGGCGACTTCGGCCACGTCGAGGCCGTGCCGCGGCTGTTCGAGGTGCTCGCCGACCCCAACGCCTCGATCCGCAAGCACGCGGCCGAGACGCTCGTGCGGCTGACGGGCTACGACCCGGGCTACGACGCGCGCGCCTCGACGGCCGAGCGCGACAAGGCCGTCAAGAAGTGGAAGGACTGGCTCGGCGAGCGCTGACGTCCGACGCGCGCCGCGCCGCCCTCACTTCAGCAGCACTTCGCAGTCGGCCTCCGCCAGCAGACGCGCGCGCAGCGTCGCGAGCTCGCCGCCGTCGACGTCCCGGCGGCGCTCGGCCGCCAGCAGCTCGTCGCGCGCCTGCTCGAGCGTGACCGGCCGGCGCTCGACGAGGCGCAGCACCCAGGCGCCGTCGAAGGTGGCGACCGCGGGGGTGACGTCGCCCGGCTCGTCGAGATAGGCCACGGCCCGGTCGACCTCGGCGCCGAGCTGCCTCGGGCGCCAGCCGTCGATGCGGCCCTCCTGCACCAGCAGGTCGCTCGCCGGATCGGAGGCCGGCAGCAGTTCGGCGAGCGGCGCGCCCCGCTGCAGGGCCTCGGCCGCCGCGGAGGCGCGCGCCAGCGCGGCCTGCTTGAGCGCACCCAGGTCGGGTCGCTCGGCGGCGTCGGGATCGACGACGCGGTAGGCGCTGAAGTACAGCGCCTCGAGCACGACGTGCTCGGGCTCCGGGCCATAGCGTTCGGCGAAGGCCTGCGCGAGCGCCTCCGGCCCCAGGTCGCGGTCGGCCCGGATGATCGCGAACATCGACAGTTCGGCGCGCATCTCGATCTCGCGCCGACGGATCCAGCCCTCGCGCGAGTAGCCCAGTGCCTCCTTCTCGCGCCAGAACTTCTCGGGGTTGCCGTTGTAGCCGTACTTGATCACGCGCTCGGTCTCCTCGGCGCGCGCGACGCGGATCTCCTCGTCGGTCGGGCTCAGCCCGCGCCGCTCGGCCTCGCGGATCGCGAGCATCTCGACGAGGTAGTCGCCGATCAGCGGCACGCCCACGCGCCCCACGAGCCACTCGCCGTACTCGGCGCGCGTGAGCCGGATCGCGGGCCCCTGCAGCACGAGCGGCTCGTCGTCGGCGGGGCCGGCCAGCGCGGCCAGGGCGAGCAGCAGGGCGGGGGCGTGCATGGCGGGCTCCTCTCGGGGACGGACGAACCGCACAGTCTAGCGGTCGGGAGGCACGGGCCGCAGCGTCGTCCGCCCGCCGTCGTGCCGCGCTTCCCACGCACCCGGGCCGGTCGGGGTCGGAAACACGTGCTCGAGACGTGCGCCGTCGGGCGCCCGCAGCAGCAGGCGCTGCAGGCGCGCCTCGCCGAGGCCGAGCAGCAGGTGCGGCTCGCTGGGTCCGAGATACGAGGACTGCTGTCCCGCCTGGCGCACGAGCCGACGCCCGTCGTCGAGCCGGGCCTCGACGCGCGTGCCCGGACGCAGGCCGCGCAGCGTCACGGCGCGCCCGCCGAGCCGGTTGACGTACAGGCGCGCCCGTCCGCCGCACTCGGTGAGCAGCAGGTCGAGGTCGAGGTCGCCGTCGAGGTCGGCGGCGTACAGTCCGCGCCCCACCAGCGGCTCGGCGACGAAGGCGCCGGCCTGCGCGTGCAATTCGGTGAAGTGCCCGGCTCCGTCGTTGGCGAAGAGCTGCGGGCGCTGCCTCCAGCTCTTGCCGTCGTTGTAGAGATGGATGTTGTCGATGATGTGGCCGTTGGTCACGGCCAGGTCGAGGTCGCCGTCGGCGTCGAAGTCGGCCAGCACCGTGCCGAAGCCGACCGGCAGGCGGCTGGGCGCCTCGAGGCCGGCGACGATCGTCGCGTCGCTGAACAGCCCGCCGCCCTCGTTGCGGTACAGCGTGTTCGACTCGTCGTCGAAGTTGGTCACGAAGAGGTCCTCGTCGCCGTCGCCGTCGACGTCGCCGCTCGCCAACCCCATGCCTGCTTCGGTGCGTCCGTTGCCGTCGACGCCCGTGCCCGAGAGCAGCGTGCCGTCGCCGAAGCTCCCGTCGCCGGCGTTGATCCAGAGCTTGTTCTCGACGCTGTCGTTGGCGACGTACAGGTCGTGGTCGCCGTCGGGCTCGAGGTCGAAGGCGATCGCGCCCAAGCCCTTGCCCGGGTCTTCGGGCGGGCGCTGCAGGCCGGCCGCCTCCGTGGCGTCGTAGAATGTCCCGTCGCCGCGGTTGCGCCAGAAGCGCGGCGGCAGGCCCGCGTAGTGGTCGGGATGGCAGGCCGAACGCCAGCCCGGCCGGCGTTCGCCGCACCACAGCGGCTGCGTGACGTCGACCTGCACGTAGCCCGTCACGAACAGGTCGGGCGCGCCGTCGCCGTCGGCGTCGAAGAAGGTCGCGGCCGTGGTCCAGCGCTCGTCGTGCAGGCCGGCGGCGGCCGTGCCGTCGGTGAAGCGTCCGGTGCCGTCGTTGAGCAGCAGCACGTCGGGGCCGAAGTTGCTCACGTACAGGTCGAGGTCGCCGTCGCCCTCGACGTCGGCGACGGCCACGCCCATGCCGTAGCCGTCGTGCGCGGCCGCACCGCTGGCCGCGGTGGCGTCGGTGAAGACGCCGGCGCCGTCGTTGAGGTACAGGCGGTTGACGGGGCGGGCGCCCGCGTGCGGCAGGCCCGGCAGCGGCCCGCCCTGCACGAGGTAGAGGTCGAGGTCGCCGTCGCCGTCGGCATCGAAGATGGCCGCGCCGGCGCCCATCGTCTCGGGCAGGTGCTTCTCGGGGCTGAGACCCGCGTCGTGCGTGAAGTGCAGGCCGCGTGACAGCGCCTCCTCCGTGAACCACGCCTCGCCCGCGGCGGCGGGCTCGATCGCGGCGGCGCCGTGTGCCGTGCCGGCCGCCTCGGCGCCGGACGCGTTCGTCGGCGCGTCGGACCCGCAGGCAGACAGGGCGAGCAGCAGGGCCGCGCTGAGGCAGGGCGTCGTCGTCGCATCGCGCATGGCGTTCAGAAGTCGCAATCCCCCCCGGCCTGGTCGAGTCGGAGCATCAGGTCGGCCTTGCGGAGTCGCTCCTGGATCTGCGCGTCGGCGGGACGGCGCGCGAGCGCCGCGCGAAAGTGCGTCGCGGCCGACTCGGCGTCGCCGGTCTCGAGCGCCAGGTCTCCGGCGCGCACGAGCAGGCGCACGTCCGGCACGCGCGCGTCGGCGGCGAGCAGCAGACCGATCGCCGCGGCGCGGTCGCCGCGGTCCTCGGCCAGCAGCCGCGCGTGGCGCAGCGCGATCGGCGCCGTCTCGGCGGGCGCGGCGAGGGCCAGGGCGCGCTCGTAGCAGGCCGCCGCCTCGTCGAGGCGAGCGAGCGCACGCTCGACGTCGCCGAGCGCGGCGTGATTGGAGGCGTGCGCGGGGTCGAGGAGCAGCGCGGCGAGCGCCGCGTCGCGTTCGTCGAGCAGCGGCACGAGCTCGCGGTGCCGCGCGAGCACGGCCAGCGCCTCCTCGCGCGCGCCGGTGCGCAGCAGCGCCTGCCCCAGCCCGTGCAGCGCCTGCCGGTCGAGCGGATCGGCCGCCTGGGCCGCGCGGAACTCGACCACGGCCTGCTCGGGACGGCCGTCCAGCAGCGCGTGGCGCCCGCGCAGCGAGCGCAGGCGGCCGTCGGAGTCGGGGAGCACGTCCGCCGCCGCTTGCAGGGCACGGCCCACGTCGTCGAGTCGGCCGAGCGCGAGCAGCGCGTCGATGCGCATCAACAGCGACTCGGGCGTCGTGCCTTGAAGCAGGTCGAGCGCCTCGTCGTAGCGCGCCAGCATGTACAGCGCGCGGCCGCGCTCGTCGTCGACCTCGTCGCCGAGCGGGGCGAGCGTGGCGAGCGCGGCGAGAAACTGCTGCACCTCGGTCTGCCGGCGCGCGAGCCGCCGACGCAGGCTCTCGTCGTCGGGGCGGGCCGCCAGATCGGCCTCCATGAGCGCCAGCGCCTGCCGGCGCTGGCCGGCGGCCCACATCGCCTCGGCCATGTCGGCCTGCTGCGCGTGCGCCGTGCCGGGCCCGAGTCCGGCGGCGCCCAGGACGAGCGCCAGCGCGAGGGTCGAGCCATGCGTCGCACGTCGCGCGGGCCTCATCGCGAAACCTCCGCCGGGTCGACGAAGGGCTCCTCGCGCACGTTGGTTCCGCCGTAGTCGATCAGGTAGCGGCGGTCGGCGGCGAGCGGGCCGTGGCGGCTCGTCGCGCCGCCCGGCCAGCGGATCTCGAGGCTCTCGACGCGCTCGGCGCCGCCGAGGCCGATCACCAGCTCGGTGTCGGAGTGGCTGGCGTAGCTGCCGCCCGAGACGAGCTGGCGCACGATCCGCCGCTCGCCGCAGTGCAGCACGAGCTGCGCGCCCTCCGCATCGGCGCGCCCGCCGGGGCCGGCCAGGCGCAGGGCGATGCGGTGGCGGCCCGCGCCGTCCGCCGGCAGGTCGTTGCGCAGCACCCACGGCGCGCCGGCGCTGTTGGTCACGACCAGATCGTCGTCGCCGTCGCGGTCGAGATCGACGCGCGCCGCGCCGCGCCCGACGCGCGGCACGCGCAGCGAGTCGCCGAGGCTCTCGGGCGCGAGGGCGAAGCGTCCCCGGCCGTCGCCGAGGTAGAGCTGGTCGCGCTGCGCGTAGCTGCTGAGGCTCTCGAGCCGCTCGATGTTGTCCTGGATGTGCCCGTTCGCGACGTAGATGTCGAGGTCGCCGTCGAGTTCGGCGTCGAAGAACAGCGTGCCGAAGCCGAGGCTCGACAGGCTCGGGATGCCGGCGCCGCTGCTCACCGAGACGTCGGTGAAGAACAGCCGGCCGTCGTTGCGGTACAGCGTGTTCGACTCCTGCTGGAAGTTCACGACGTACAGGTCGGCATCGCCGTCGCCGTCGAGATCGCCGGCGTCGACGCCCATGCAGGCCTCGCTGCGGCCCTCGGCGTTGAGGTCGACGCCCGCGGCGCGCGCGATCTCGGAGAAGCGCCCGCCGCCCTCGTTGCGCAGCAGCAGGTTGGGCTGACTGTCGTTGGCGACGAACAGCTCGGGATCGCCGTCGCCGTCGAGGTCGGCGGCCACGACCGCCAGGCCCTTGCCGAGCGTGCCCACCAGACCGGCGGCGGCCGAGCCGTCGGTGAAATGGCCGCGGCCGTCGTTGATCCACAGCCGGTCGTCGAGGCCGGGCCAGTAGTCGACGTGGCAGTAGCTGCGCAGCTCCTTGCTCGGGCCGCAGAAGACGTGGCTCGCCACGGGCATGTCGAGGTAGGCCACCGAGTACAGGTCGAGATCGCCGTCGAGATCGACGTCGACGAAGGCGCTGGCGGCGGTCCACGGCGGGTCGGACAGGCCGCGCTCGCGACCCTCCTCGCGGAAGCGCGCCTGCCCGTCGTTGATGAACAGTCGCGAACGGCCGTAGGCGGTGACGTGCAGGTCGCGGTCGCCGTCGGCATCGAGATCGCCGACCGCGACGCCCATCGCGTAGAAGGGCACGTCGAGCCCGCTGCCGGCGGTGATGTCGGCGAAGCGCCAGCCTCCGAGGTTCTTGTAGAGGCGCGCGGTGCCGCCCGAGCGGTGGGTGGCGAAGGCGCGCTCCTCTTCGGTGAACTCGTCCTCGGGCAGCGTGCCGCTCTGCACGAAGAGCAGGTCGGGCAGGCCGTCGCCGTCGAAGTCGGCCGCCGCCACGCCCGAGCCCATGGTCTCGAACAGGAACTTGCGGCCGCGCCCGCCGTGTTCGTGCAGGAAGTCGATGCCGCTGGCGGCGGCGACGTCGCGCAGGCCCGCGGCGGCCGGCGTCGTCGGCGCGGACGCGGGCGCGCCCTTCGGCGGGTGCGACGCGTCGGCCGCGCCCTCGCCGCAGGCCGACAGTGCGCCCGCCAGGACCAGCGCGCCGAGCATCGCGGCGCGCGCCGAGCCGCGGCGCGGCGCGCGCGCGGCGCGGTCCGCGGAGAGCGCTGCGTCCGCGCTCATCGTGCCGCGCCTCCGCAGTAGCGCTCGAGCAGCGCGTGCGTCTGCTCCTCGCTCAGCGCCGCGGCGTAGCGCTCGGCGTAGGCGCGCACGGTCGCGCAGGCCGCGTCGCGCTCGCCGGCGCCGAGCTGCGCGTCGGCGAGTTGCTGGAAGCCCGCCGGCCAGTCGGGGTAGGCCGCCACGATGCGCTCGAGGACGGCGCGCCGCGCCGCGGCGCCCTCCGGCGCGCGCATCTGCACGTTGTCGGTGAGCTCGATGAACAGGCCGAGCAGCTCGTCCCAGCGCTGCGCGGCCGGCTCGTCGCCGAGGCGGCGGCTGACGTCGGCCAGGCCCTTGAGCGCCTCCTTGTAGTCGGGCCGCCCGCTGCGCGCCGCTTCGAAAGCCGCGCGCGCCGGCAGGAACTCGCCGTCCTCGAGGAGCAGACGGCCCTCCATCGCGCGGCAGCGGTAGGCGCGCTCGGCGGGCAGATCGGCGGCCGCCCGGAGCGCCTCCCGCGCCAGGTCGCGCCGGCCCTGCTGGTCGTGCGCGAGCGCCTGCTGGTAGAGCGCCTCGCCGCGCAGCGCCTCGTCGGCGAGCAGCGCCTCGATGTGCCGCAGCGCCTCGTCGTACTTCTCGAGGCGCACCTGCAGCGTGACGATCGAGAGCAGCGTGAGCAGATCGTCGGGCCGCGCCTGCCACGCGCGCAGGAAGTGCTCGAGGGCCTGCTCGTGCAGGCGCAGTTCGGCGTAGTTCCGGCCGAGGCGATAGTTGAGGCCGTAGTGGTCGGGCTGGAGCGCGAGCGCGGCGCGCAGCGCGTCGATGCGCGGCGGCAGCAGTCCGCCGGCCTCGTCGAGCGCGACGGCCTGCTTGCGCGCCGCCTCGACGGCGGCCGGGTCGGCGGGCGCGGCGGCCTCCGC
>CAZBBB010000038.1:0-27289 GCA_964490005.1 uncultured Phycisphaerales bacterium
GTCAACGAGGCCGCGCTGCTCGCGACCCGCCTGGGTGCCGCGGCGGTCACGATGGAGCACTTCACGAGCGCCGTGGAACGTGTCGTCGCCGGCATCGAGAAGCGCTCCCGCGCGATGAGCGCGGACGAACGCCGCGCCGTGGCGTACCACGAGATCGGCCACGCGCTCGTCGCGAGCACCCTGCCCGGCGTCGACGAGGTGCACAAGGTCTCGATCATCCCGCGCGGCATCGGGGCGCTCGGCTACACCATCCAGCGCCCCACCGAAGACCGCTTCCTGATGTCGCGCGCCGAGCTGCAGAACAAGATGTCGGTGCTGCTCGGCGGGCGCGCGGCCGAAGCCGTCGTCTTCGGCGAAGTGAGCACCGGCGCAGCCGACGACCTCGCGCGCGTGACCAACATCGCCCGCTCGATGATCACGCGCTACGGCATGGACGACAAGCTGGGCCTGGTCTCGCTCGAGAACGAGCCGCAGTCGATGCTCGGCGTGCCCGGCGACTCGCTGTTCAAGCGCCGCGAGTACAGCGAGGAGACCGCGCGCGAAGTCGACGTCGCCGTGCGGCAACTCGTCGACGGCGCCTTCCAGCGCGCCGTCGAACTGCTCACGACGCATCGCGAGGCCCTCGAGCGCGGCGCCACGCTGCTGCTCGAGAAAGAAACGCTCACCGGCGAGGAGTTGCCGACGCTGGGCTGAGACGGCGCGAGGCGGAGCGCTCAGGGCGCTCCCGAGGGAGCTGCGCGGCGACTCGGACAGACTCCCTCGTCGTTTGGCCAAGTCGACGGCTTCGCCGTCGACAGCCCAAACGACTACGAAGCTCGCCGCCGCGCAGCTCCCTCGGGCCGCCCCGCGTCACGCCGGGGGTGCGGAAGGCGACCGGCAAGCAGGGCGCACTCAGCGCCTCGCACGAGTGGCCAGCTACTTGACGATCGGCTGCACGACGAGGTCGAGGGGGGCGGCCTCGCCGTCGCGCAGCACCGTCAGCGGGATCGGAGGCAGCGCGTCGCCGACCTGCTTGAGGCGCCGCTCGAAGGCGGAGATGTCGGCGACGGGCTGGCCGTCGACGGCGGTGATGAGGTCGCCGTCGCGCAGCCCGCCGACCCAGGCGGGCGAGTCGGGGATGCAGACCGTGACGCGGATGGCGGGCGGAGCCGAGGCGGGGTCGGCCTCCGCGACCGGCAGGCGCGTCTCGCTGAAGGTCGCGCCGACCCACGGCACGGGCGAGAACATGTAAGCGTTGCCCGGCGCGACCGTGAACTCGGGCCGCTCGTCGCGCGCGTCGATCGCGAGCAGGATGCGCTGCGCGAGGCGGCCGATGTCGGCGGCGCCCTTCGCGTTGACGAGCACGCTGTCGTCCGTCGCGCGGTGGTATTGCGGGTGCAGGCCGGTGAACAGGAACAGCGCCGGGATGCGCTTGTCGTAGAAGCTGCTGTTGTCGGAGGGCGCGGTGCCCGGCGGGTCGTCGATCATCACCAGGCCGAGCTCCTCGCAGAAGCCGCGCGCCAGGTCGGCGAGACCGGGCGAGGTGCCCGTGCCGCCGACGACCAGCGTGCGCGCCACGAGCCGGCCGACCATGTCCATGTTGATCATGAACACGTGGTGCTCGAGCGGCAGCAGCGGGTTCTCGACCCAGTGCTTGCTGCCGAGCAGGCCCAGCTCCTCGCCCGAATACCACTGGAACAGGATCGTGCGCCGCGGGCGCGCCTCGGAGTTGGCCAGGCTCGTCGCGAGGTCGAGCAGCACCGAGCTGCCGCTCGCGTTGTCGTCGGCGCCGTTGTGGATCTCGCCGGCGCCGTCGATGGCGTTGCCCGAATGGCCGTAGCCGACGTGGTCGTAGTGCGCGCCGAGCACGATGACCTCGTGCGCGAGCCCGGGGTCGCTGCCCGGCAGCTTGGCGATGATGTTGTGAGCGACCTTCGTTTCCTTGCGGAGCTGCAGCTCGAAGGGCTGCAACCAGCCGCCGTCGACGCCGCCGGGCTGCAGGCGCTCGCACTCCTCGAGCGCCGCGACGATGTAGGCGGCGGCGCGCCGCTCGCCCTGCGTGGCGGCTTCGCGCCCCTCGAAGAGATCGCTCGAGAGCACTTCGATGTGCTCGAGGACCTCCTCGGCCGTGATCTGCGTCGCGGGATCGAGCACCGCGCCCGCCTGAGCGACGGCGGCGGGCGGCAGCAGGAACGACAGGGCCAGGAACGCGGCGGCGTGCTTCATGGGGCGCGATCCTACCCGCCGGCCGGCCGCGCGGAAGCGGGCACCGCGGGACGCCATCGTCCCGCCGCGGGCCTGCCGGCTCAGCCGGCGAGCGGCCGCGCGCCGTCGAGCGCGAGCTGCACGAGCGGCTGCTGCCACATGCCGAAGAGCAGCGAGGCCAGCACGCAGCCCAGCAGCAGCCAGCGCGTCGCGCCGGCGATCTCGAGCACGCCCGTGTCGGCCGCCTCGCGCATGTACATGCGCTTGAGGATGCACAGGTAGTAGTACAGCGACACGAGGATCATCACGCACGAGACGATCACCAGCCACAGCAGCGCGGGTTCGGCCATCGCGGCGCGCAGGATCATCCACTTGGCGAAGAAGCCGGCCAGCGGCGGCACGCCCGCCAGGCTCAGCATCGAGACCGTCATGGCGAAGGCCAGGAAGGGCGAGCGGTCGGCCAGCCCGTTGATGCGGTCCATGTGCGCGTTGTCGGCGGTGCGCGAGACGACGACGATCACGAGGAAGGCCGCGATGTTCGCGAACAGGTAGGCCGGCAGGTAGAAGAGGATCGCGCTGGCCGAGTCGAAGCTGTGCGTCGCGAGCGCCATGAGCAGAAAGCCCGCGTGCGCGATGCCCGAGTAGCCCAGGAAGCGCTTGAGGTCGGTCTGCGGCAGCGCACCGAGGTTGCCCAGCAGCAGCGTGATGGCCGAGAGGCCCGCGAGCAGCGTGGCCCACTGCGCGGCGCCCGCGCCGAGCACCGTCCAGCAGAAGCGCATGAGCAGCACGACGCCGGCGGCCTTGCTGCCCACCGAGAGGAACGCGGTCACGGGCGTCGGCGCGCCCTGGTAGACGTCGGGCACCCAGACGTGGAAGGGCACCGCGCCGACCTTGAAGCCCAGGCCCACCAGCACGAGCAGCAGGCCCAGCTTGAGCGCCGCCGAGGGCCCGCCCTCGGCGTTGACCGCCGCGTGCACGCCGGCGAAGTCGAAACCGCCCGTCGCGCCGTAGACCCAGGCGATGCCGTAGACCATGAAGGCCGCGGCCAGCGCGCCGACGACCACGAACTTGATCCCGGCCTCGATCGAGCGCGGCAGCCCGGGGCGCCAGGCCGCCATCAGGAACAGCGTGATCGTCACCAGCTCGAGGCCCACGAACAGCGTCACGAAGTCATTCACGCTCGCCAGCAGGCACATGCCCATGGTGGTGAAGACGAGCAGGGTCGGAAACTCGGCGCGGCCGGCCGGCAGGCGCGCCTCGTAGGGCCCCGAGAGCGCCAGCACCGCGAGGGCGGTCGCGACGAAGAAGCGCTTGAACCACAGCGCGAAGGCGTCGAGCACGCCGGTGCTCGAGGCGCCGGCCGCGACCGGTTCGGCCAGGCACGCGTGCACCAGGATCGCGATCAGCCCCAGCCAGGCGCAGGCGCGCACGGCGTCGGCCGGGCCGGTGACGCGGCCGCGGCCGGTCGCGAGGTCGACGACGATGAGCAGCAGCGCCAGCGCGCCGAGCAGGGTCTCGGTGGCGTGGACGGCCCAGATCTGCGTGAAGTCCATCGGCGCGCTACCCTCCCAGGCCCGCTTCGGCGGCCAGCACGGCGTTCACGATGGGCGTCACGCCCGACTCGATCAGGTCGACGATCGGCGCCGGCCAGAAGCCGAACAGCAGCAGCACGCCGACGAGCAGCAGGAAGGGGCTCTTCTCGACGAAGCCGCGCGCGTCGCGCAGGTCGTTCCAGCGGCTGTCCATCGGGCCCATGAAGGCGGCGCGCACGGTGCGCAGCAGGTAGGTCGCGCCGATGACCAGGCCGAAGACGGCGAGCACCGTCTGCACCGGGTAGCGCTCCCAGCTGCCGACGATGACCATCAGCTCGCTGGCGAAGTTGGCGAAGCCCGGCAGCCCCAGGCTGGCCATCGACATCATCACGAACAGCATCCCCACGAAGGGCAGCTTCTGCATCAGGCCGCCGAGGTCGCCCAGCATGCGCGTGTGCGTCTGGTCGTAGAAGAAGCCGATGAGCGAGAAGGCCAGGGCCGTCATGATGCCGTGCGCGAACATCAGGAAGACCGCGCCGCTCGTGCCCAGCACCGAGACCGAGGCGATGCCCAGCAGCACGTAACCCATGTGCGAGGAGCTGCTGTAGCCGATGACGAACTTCATGTCCTTCTGGTTCAGCGCGACCAGGCCGCCGTAGATGATGTTGAAGCAGCACAGCACGGCGACCCAGGGCAGCCAGACGACCGCGCCCTCGGGCAGGATCGGCAGCGCCACGCGGATGATCGCGTAGCTGCCGAGCTTCATGAGCACGCCGGCGTGCATCATCGAGGCGGCGGCCGGCGCCGCCGCGTGGCCGATCGGGCTCCAGGAGTGCAGCGGCCACATCGGGGCGATCGTCGCGAAGCCCACGAGCAGCAGCGGGAACAGCAGCACCTGCTTGTCGTGCGAGAGGCCGCCGCCGGCCTCGACCGCCGCCAGGATCGCGCGCAGGTCGAAGGTGGGCTGCTCGGTGATGCCCGAGAAGTACAGCATGAGCAGCCCGACGAGCGCGACGAGCGCGCCGGCCGTGAGGTACAGCGTGAGCTTCATCGTCGCGTACTCGCGGTCGCCGCTGCCCCAGTGCCCGATGAGCAGGTACATCGGCACGACCGCCAGCTCGTACATGAAGTACAGGATGAACAGGTCGAGGCTGACGAACACGCCGAACACGCCCGCGACGAGCGCGCACAGCAGGATGTAGAAGTCCTTGAGGCGCTTGGAGACGTGCCAGCTCACGAGCGCGCCGGCCACGAACACGATCGCCGTCAGCAGCAGCATCGCGACCGAGATGCCGTCGACGCCGACGTGGTAGCTGATCCCCAGCGAGGGCACCCACGGCACCTGCTGCACGAACTGGAAGCCGGCCGCCGCCTGGTCGTAGGCGAAGAACAGCCAGGTCGACAGCGCGAGCGTGACGAGCGCCGCGCCCACGCCGATCGCGCGCAGCAGGCCCTTGCTGGTCGCCGGCACGAAGAACAGCAGCGCCGTGGCGAGCAGCGGCGTCGCCAGGACGAGGGTCAGGACCTGCTCGGTCAGCAGCGCGTTCACAGGTTGATCGCCAACAGGGCCGCGACGCCGGCCAGGAAGATGAGCGCGTAGGTGCGCACCGAGCCGCTCTGCACGCGCGCCACGACGGCGCCGCTCGCGCGCGCCGTCCAGGCCGAGCCGTTCACCAGCAGGCCGATGATCACCCAGCGGTCGAACACGTCGCACAGGCGCGCGACGTTCTGCTGCACGTGGTCGACGATCCACTGGAACAGGTCATCGACGTACCAGCGGTTGTCGAAGAGCGCGTGCAGCGCGCGCAGCCCGGGCAGCGCCTTGAGCTTGTCGGGGTCGAGCCAGCGGCGATGGAAGAGCACGAAGGCCGCGCCGGCGCCGATCAGGAAGATCGTCAGCGCCCCCCGAATGGTCGGCAGGTCGGCGTGGATCGGATGGAACGCGGCCGTGCCGAGCGGGCGCGTCACGGTCTGGAAGGAGCGCAGCACTTCGGGCGAGCCGACGAGCTGCCCGCCGACGATCGCCAGCGCGCACAGCACGACCATCGGCAGCCACATCGTGACCGGCGACTCGTGCGCGTGGTCGTGGGCGTGCTGGTCGCGCGGCGTGCCGAAGAAGGTCAGGAACACCAGCCGGAACATGTAGTAGCTGGTGAGCACGGCCGTGAGCGTGGGCAGCACCGTGATCATCCAGCCGTCGGCGTAGCCGGGCGGCGCGTGCGTCAGGTGCAGGATGCCGTCCTTGCTCCAGAAGCCCGACAGCGGCGGCACGCCGCACAGCGCCAGCGTGCCGATCAGGAAGGTGCCGCCGGTGATCGGCATCTTGTTCAGCAGCCCGCCCATCTGCCGGATGTCGTTGGTGTGCACGGCGTGGATCACCGAGCCGGCGCCGAGGAACAGCAGCGCCTTGAAGAAGGCGTGCGTCGTCAGGTGGAACATCGAGGCGTCGACGGCGCCCAGGCCCATGGCCATGACCATGTAGCCCAGCTGCGACAGCGTCGAGAAGGCCAGGATGCGCTTGATGTCGTTCTGCGTCGTGGCGATCGTCGCCGCGAAGAAGGCCGTGAAGGCGCCGAGGTGCGCGATGATCGAGAGCGCCGTCTCGCTCGGCAGGTACACGAAGAAGATGCGCGCCAGCAGGAACACGCCGGCCGCGACCATCGTGGCCGCGTGGATCAGCGCCGAGACCGGCGTGGGGCCCTCCATGGCGTCGGGCAGCCACACGTGCAGGGGGAACTGCGCCGACTTGCCCATGACCCCCATGAAGGTCAGCGCGCCCGCGACCCACAGGAAGACCTCGTTGGTGAAGACCCAGCGGCCCCCGCCCACCGAGAAGGCGGCCTGGTCGATCCAGCCCGGCTGCGCGACGACGGCCGCCATCGCGCGGAAGTCGCCCATGCCCGCGCCCTCGGGCAGCCAGGGGCGCGTCGCGAAGGCCAGCATGAGGATGCCGAGCAGGAAGCCGAAGTCGCCCACGCGGTTGGTCAGGAAGGCCTTGTTGCTCGCGGCGGCCGCGCTGTCCTTGCGGTAGTAGAAGCCGATGAGCAGATAGCTGCTCACGCCGACCAGCTCCCAGTGGATGAAGATCTGGAAGAAGTTGTCGGCCAGCACGATGCCGAGCATCGAGAAGATGAACAGCGCCAGGCACCCGAAGAAGCGCGGGAAGGCCGGGTCGTCGTGCATGTAGCCCAGGCTGTAGACGTGGATCAGGCCGCCCACGCCCGTGACGACGAGCAGCAGGATGAGCGAGAGCCCGTCGAGCAGGTAGCCGTACTTGAAGGCGAAGCCGCCGACCTCGATCCAGGTGACCGAGCCCGAGACGACCCAGCTGCCGTCGCCCGCGAGCGCGGCCGGCAGGTGCGAGAGGCCGATGGCGAAGCCGCCCCACACCGCCGTCAGCGCCAGGCCGGCCGCGAGCGCGCGGCTCCGCTGGCCGACGAGGGCCACGAGCACGGCCGCGACGAGCGGCGCGAACAGCACGATCCAGGGGCTGGTCAGGTCCACGTGCTCTCCCCTACCAGCGCAGGTTGGCCACGTCGTCGACGTTCACGGTGTCGAGACGGCGGAACAGCAGCATCGCGATGACGAGCGCGACGGCGACCTCGGCCGCGGCGACGGCGATGGTGAAGAACACCATGACCTGCCCGTCGGGGGCGACCGCGCCGGCCGCGTCGGGACGCAGGTACTTGTTGAAGGCGACGAGCGCGATGTTCGCCGCGTTGAGCATGATCTCGATGCTCATGAGCACCAGGATCACGTTGCGGCGCATGAGCACGCCGCACAGGCCCAGCGTGAAGACCATGGCCGAGAGCGTCAGCCAGTGCGAGAGGTCGATCACGACTCGCCCTCCCGGCGGCGCGCCAGCACGACCGTGCCCAGGATCGCCGCGAGCAGCAGCATCGAGACGACCTCGAAGGGCACGGCGAACTTCGTGAACAGCGTCTCGGCCAGCAGCGCCGGCGAACCCTGCAGCGCGTTGGGCGCGACCTGCACGGCCGGCCCGAGGTCGGAGACCGCGCGCTGCACGAGCACCAGGAAGGTCGCGGCGGCGACGATCATCAGCGGGTTGAGGCGCAGCCCCTCCTGCTCGTCCTGCCGCAGGTTGATGAGCATGATCACGAACAGGAACAGCACCATGATCGCGCCGGCGTAGACCAGCACCTCGACCGCGGCGAGCAGGTAGGCCTGCAGCAGCACGAACAGCGCCGCCGTCGCCGCGAAGGAGAGGATCATCCAGATCGCGCTGTAGACCGGGTTGCGCGCGCTGATCGTCAGCAGCGTCGTCCCGACCAGCGCGGCGGCGATCAGCCAGAAGAAGACCGCTTCCACGCTACTTGTCCTTCCATTTCTTGATCGGGTCGGGGCGCGTGCCGCCGATCTCGTAGAGCTTGGGCTTGTCGTGCACCAGCTCCTGGCGCGTGGTGCCGTTCAGTTCGTACACGCCCGTCATGAAGATCGCCTCCTCGGGGCAGATCTCCTCGCAGTAGCCGCAGTAGATGCAGCGCAGCATGTCGATGAAGAACTCCTGGGGAGCCTTCTCGATCTGGGGCGGGCCGGCCGTCGTGTCGGGCGCGGCCTCCTGGATCTCGCCGGGCACGATGTGGATCGCGCGCGGCGGGCAGATGTACTCGCAGAGCTGGCACGAGACGCACTTCTCGCGCCCCGCCTCGTCCTTCACCAGGCCGGGCGCGCCGCGGTAGTCCTCCTCGATCTTCGGGCGCTCCTCGGGGTACTCCAGCGTGATGTCCGGCTGGAACATCTGGCGGAAGGTGCGCCCGAGGCCCGAGACGACGGCGGGCAGGTACAGCTCCTCGTACCAGGAGAGCGGCTTGCGCGGGACGAGCTTGGCCATGTCAGGAGCCTCCGGGCCGCGCGCCGAGGTGCGACCACAGGGCGGTGAGCACGATGTTCACCAGCCCGAGGGGCAGCAGCACCTTCCAGCCGAGCGCCATGAGCTGGTCGAAGCGGAAGCGCGGGATGGTCCAGCGCACCCAGACGTAGAAGAACAGGAAGGCCATGGCCTTGAGCATGAAGCTCAGGAAACCCAGCACCGAGCCCCAGTTGCCCAGGGTGCGCAGCGTGGCCTCGCTCACGAAGGGGATGTCCCAGCCGCCCAGGAACAGCACCGCCACGAGCGCCGAGAACACGAACATCGAGGTGTATTCGCCGATGAAGAACATGGCGAACTTCATGCTGCTGTATTCGGTGTGGTAGCCGGCGACGAGTTCGGTCTCGGCCTCGGGCATGTCGAAGGGCAGGCGGTTGGTCTCGGCGAAGGCCGCGACGACGAAGATCAGGAAGCCGATCGGCTGCGTGAAGGCGAACCAGACGCCGTCGGCCTGCGCCGTGACGACGTCGGTGAGGCGCAGGCTCTCGGTGACCATGAACACGCCCACGACCGACAGGCCGAGGCAGATCTCGTAGCTGATCATCTGCGCCGAGGCGCGCACGCCGCCGAGCATCGCGTACTTGCTGTTGCTGGCCCAGCCGGCGAAGACGATGCCGTACACGCCCAGGCTCGAGATCGCGAACACGAACAGGATGCCCACGTCGAGGTCGGCGATCACGAGCTGCACCGTGCGCCCGAGCACCTCGACCGGCGGGCCGAAGGGGATCACCGCGAGCACGATGAAGGACGGGATGAGCACGATCGCCGGCGCGAGCACGTACAGCACCTTGTCGACGTGGCCCGGGACGACGTCCTCCTTGAAGATGAACTTCAGGGCGTCGGCGATCGGCTGCAGCAGGCCCTGGTAGCCCACGCGGTTGGGCCCGAGGCGGTCCTGCATCCAGGCCGAGACCTTGCGCTCGGCCAGCGACATGTACGCGCCGAGCAGCAGCGCGACGTGCGTGAAGATCAGGATCTTCGCCAGCGTGGAGCCGATGCCGAACAGCAGGTCGTGGCTCACGGCAGGCCGCTCCCGGCCAGCGCGCGCTGCGCGACGGCCTGCTCGGCGACGCTGGGCTGCCGGCGCGCGGCCGGCGCGTGGCCGTCCTGCGCCATCGCGGCCTGCAGGTGCTTGAAGCTCGGCCAGTCGGCGCGCGCCAGGTCGCGCCAGAGCGTCCAGTCCTCGGGCACGCCGGGGCCGGCGTCGAGCGCCGGCTTGATCGGCTGGCGCTGCCCGGTGGCGTTGACGAAGCTGCCCTTCTTCTCGAGCGGCGTGCGCCCGGGCAGCAGCACCATGGCGGCCTGACCGAGCAGCCCGCCCTGCGGCGCCTGCAGCACGAGGGCGTCGAGCCCGTCGAGCAGCGCGGCCGGCACGTCGACCTCGCCGGCCACGACGAGCACCTTGAGGCCCTTGGGCTTCTCGGCGCCGCCGCTCAGGCCCGGCGCCGGCGCGTACCCCAGCTCGGCCGCGCCCGCCGTGTTCGGCGTCGCGTCGGGCAGCTTGAGGAAGTCGTCGCCGGCCCAGCTCGCCGCGCCGTGCCACAGGTGCGCGATGCCCGCGCCCTTGGCCCAGGCGCGCAGCGCCCACAGCTCCTCGAGCGTGTTCTTCGTGCTCGCCAGCACGGCGACGCCCTGGCCGTCGCCGACGAGCGCGGCGATCTTCGCCAGCGCCGCGGGCAGCTCGGCCGGCTCGCCGGCGACGCTCGCGCCGCGCGTGCGCTCCTCGAGGTTGTACTGCTTGTACGAGAGCCGCCCCTCGTCGCAGAGCCAGCTCTTGTTCACCTCGGGGTTGCGGCGCGGCGTGAAGCGCAGCAGCCGGTTCTGGTAGCTGCCGGCGGTGATGTTGCAGCCGCGCGCGCAGCCCGGGCAGACCGTCTCGGCGAAGTCCATGAACCACACGCGCTGGCGGAAGCGGAAGTCGCGCGAGGTGAGCGCCCCCACCGGGCAGATGTCGACGATGTTGAGCTGGTAGGGGTCGTCGATCGGGCCGGCCGGGCCCAGCGTGATCAGGCTCTTGCCGCCCATCGACTCGACGCCGATCGGGCGGCTGTCGCGCTGCTCCTCGAAGAAGCGCACGCAGCGCGTGCACAGGATGCAGCGCTCGCCGTCGAACATGACCTTGTCGGAGAAGGGCACCTGCTTGGGCTTCTTGCCCTTGCGCTCGACGAAGCGGCTGTCGCCCGGGCCGAAGCGGTAGCTGTAGTCCTGCAGCGGGCACTCGCCGGCCTGATCGCAGATGGTGCAGTCGAGCGGGTGGTTGATGAGCAAAAACTCGAGCACGCCCTTGCGCGCCTTGACGACGGCGGGCGAGTCGGTGCGCACGACCATCTCGTCGCCGCAGGGCAGCATGCACGAGATGGGCAGCTTGCGCGTCGCGTCGCCGACCTGCACCAGGCACATGCGGCAGTTGCCGTCGGGCTTGAGGTCGGGGTGGTAGCAGTAGTGCGGGATCTCGATGCCGAGGCGCGCGGCGGCCTCGATGACCAGCGTGCCCGGCTCGACCTCGATGGGCCGGCCGTCGATGGTGAGCTTGGGCATCTCAGCGCGCTCCGCTCGGCACGGCCGCGGCGGCCGGCTTGATCTTGGCCAGGAACTCGCCGCGGAACTTCTCCACGATCGAGGTCAGCGGCCAGCAGGCGCCGTCGGCCAGCGCGCAGACCGTGCGCCCCTCGATGTTGTCGGCCAGGTCGAAGAGCAGGTCGAGGTCTGCGGTGCGCCCCTTGCCCGACATGATGCGCGCCAGGATCTTGACCAGCCAGGGCGTGCCCTCGCGGCACGGCGTGCACTGCCCGCAGCTCTCGTGCGCGTAGAACTTCATCAGGTTGAGCACGGCGTCGACCATGTCGGTGCTCTCGTCGAGCACGATGATCCCGGCCGAGCCGAGCGAGCTGCCGTACTTGCGGATGCCGGCGACGTCCATCGTCACCTGCGCGACCTCGTCGGCGGTGAGCACCTTGCTGCTGCTGCCGCCGGGGATCACGGCCTTCAGCTGCTTGCCGCCGCGGATGCCGCCGCAGGGGCCGTCGATCAGCTCCTGCAGCCGGTAGCCGGTCTCCAGCTCGAACACGCCGCCGCGCTGCACGTGCCCCGACACGCACCACAGGCGCACGCCCGGGTCGTCCTTGGCGCCCAGGCCCGCGTACCAGGCCGCGCCGCGCTTCACGATGTGCGGGATGTTCGCGATCGTCTCGACGTTGTTGATGATCGTCGGGCAGCCGAACAGGCCCGCGACCGCCGGGAAGGGCGGCTTGTTGCGCGGATACGGGCGCAGCCCCTCGATCGAGTTGAGCAGCGAGGTCTCCTCGCCGCAGATGTAGGCGCCGGCGCCGATGTGCAGGTGCACGTCGAGGTCGATGCCCGAACCCTGGATGTTCTTGCCGAACAGGCCCGCCGCGTAGGCCTCGTCGATGGCGGCCTGCACGCGGCGGATGCCGAGCGCGAACTCGCAGCGCAGATAGACGTAGGCCGTCTTGGCGCCGATCGCGTAGCAGGTCAGGCCCACGCCCTCGAGCAACTGGTGCGGGTCGAACTCGAGGATCTGGCGATCCTTGAAGGTGCCCGGCTCGCTCTCGTCGCCGTTCACGCACAGATACACCGGCTTGCCGGTGTTCTTCGGGACGAAGGACCACTTCATGCCGGTCGAGAAGCCCGCGCCGCCGCGCCCCTTGAGGCCGCTGGCCTTCACCTCGGCGGTGATGCCGGCCGGGTCGCGCTTGTCCTTCAGCACCGCGAGCCAGGTCTCGTAGCCGCCGTCCTTGCGGTAGCCGGCGAGCGCCCAGCTGTTCGGCTGCTCGAAGCGCGCACTGAGCACCTTCGTCGCCTTGAGGCTGCTCATCGCGCCGCCTCCAGCAGCTTGTCGACGGCGGCGTGGTCGAGGCGCTCGTGGCGCTCGCCGTCCAGCAGCAGCACCGGCGCGCTGCCGCAGCTCGCCAGGCACTCGGCGCCGAGCAGCGTGAAGCGGCCGTCGCCGGTCGTGCCGCCGCGCTTGACGCCCAGCTTCTTCGCCAGGTGCTCGAACAGCTCCTTGCCGCCGCAGGCGTCGCAGGAGAGCGTGCGGCACACGTGCACCACGTGCCGCCCCACCGGCTTGTCGTAGAGCATCGGATAGAAGCTCACGACCTCGTGGACTTCCATCGGGGTGATCGAGAGGAACTGCGCCACCCAGGCCTGCGTCTCGGGCGAGAGCCAACCCTTGGCCTTCTGCGCGAGATGCAGCACCGGCACCAGCGCCGCCTTCGGCACCGGGTAATGCCCCCGGATCCCCTCCATCTGCAGCCTGGTCGCGTCGTCGAACACGTGCCTCTCGTCCCGATTCGGTTGCGGTGTGGGGCGCCCTAGCGGTCGCACTCGCCCATGACGAAGTCGATGCTGCCGAGGATCGCCATCACGTCGGCGATCATGTGGCCCGGCACGATCTCGGTCAGGATCTGCAGGTTGGCGAAGCTGGGGCCGCGGATGCGCAGGCGCGTCGGCGCCAGGCCCCCCTCGCTGCGCAGGAAGAACCCCAGCTCGCCCTTGGGGTTCTCGGCCGAGAACCAGGCCTCGCCGACCGGCGCGCTCATCGAGTCGGTCGCCACCATGAACTGGTGGATCAGCGCCTCCATGTTCGTGAGCACCTTGGTCTTCTCGGGCAGCACCGACTTGAGCACGGCCTCGCTCTCGCGGTTGATCACCGGGCCCGTGGGCAGCGTCGCCAGCACCTGCCGCAGGATGTGGTTGCTCTGGCGCATCTCCTCGATGCGCACGAGGTAGCGGTCGTAGCAGTCGCCGACCTGCCCGATCGGGATCTCGAACTCGTAGTTCTCGTAGCCGCAGTACGGATGCGACTTGCGCAGGTCGTGCTCGACGCCGCTGCCGCGCAGGTTGGGGCCCGAGAGCCCGAAGGCCAGCGCCTGCTCCTTCGTGATGATGCCCACGCCCTGCGTGCGCCGCACCCAGATCTTGTTGCGCGTGAGCATGGCCTCGTACTCGTCGACGCGCCCGTCGAAGCTCTTCACGAAGGCCTCGAGCTGCGGGAGGAAGTCGTCGGGCAGGTCGCGCTCGTTGCCGCCGACGCGCGTGTAACTCGTCGTGAAGCGCGCGCCGCAGATGCGCTCGATCAGGCTGTAGATCGCCTCGCGCTCGCGGAAGGTCCACAGGAAGACCGTCATCGCCCCGAGGTCCATCGCGTAGGCGCCCAGGCCCAGCAGGTGCGCCGAGATGCGCGCCAGCTCGGCGCAGATCACGCGGATGGCCTGCGCGCGCGGCGGCGCCTCGATGCCGAAGAGCTTCTCGCAGGCCACGGCGTAGGCCACGTTGTTGGCCAGGGGCGCGAGGTAGTCCAGCCGGTCCGTGTACGGGACGAACTGGTTGTAGTTCAGGTTCTCGCCGATCTTCTCCTTGGCCCGGTGCAGATAGCCGATGACCGGCTCGCACTTGAGGATCTCCTCGCCGTCGAGCTCGAGGATCAGGCGCAGCACGCCGTGCGTCGAGGGGTGCTGCGGCCCCATGTTGAGCAGCATGTGCTCGGCGTGGCGGTCCTCGTTGACCTCGACGTCGAGCGTGCGCGGGTCGCTCACGGGGCCGCTCCCCCGCCCGGGGGCGCGGCGTCCGGCGCGCCGGCCTGCGGCGCGCGGCCGGGGCTCGGCACGAAGTTCACGGCGACCTTGCCGTCGCTGCCGTCATCGACGCCGCCCAGCGCGCGATGCGGCGCGCCCCATTCGCCCTGCCCCTCCATCGGGTACTCGCGGCGCAGCGGGAAGTCGGGAAAGCTGTCGGGCATCAGGATGCGCCGCAGGTCGGGATGGCCCTCGAAGCGGATGCCGTACATGTCGTACGCCTCGCGCTCGAACCAATTCGCGCCGCGGAAGACCGGCACCAGCGACTGCGCGACGGGCGAGAGCTCGGGCAGCGTGGTGCACACGTGCAGGCGCTTCTTCGTCGCGACGTTGTAGAGGATCGTGATCACGTCGAAGCGCGGCTCGGCGTCCTCGCCGCGGTCGGCGCCGAAGCGGTCGACGAACTGCGTGAAGCCGAGCACGTCCCGGGCGTGGCGGATGACCTTGATCTCGTGCGCCGGGTCGACGTCGACGGTGACGTCGCCGCGATGGCTGCGCGGGGCGCGCGTCACGGCCGGAAAGGCCGCGTGCAGGGCCGCGCCGGCGGCCGGGTCTCCGTGGTCGGTGAGCGTGCTCATCGGGAGGGTTGCGCTCCGCCGCCCTGCCGCTCCTGACGACGGGCCGCCATCTGCCCGGCCTGCTCGAGCGTCTCGTCCGAGATCGTCGGCGGCACGTGCGTCCCGCCGCCCGCGAGCGGGTCGTGCCGCGCGCTGCCGCCGCCCTGGCTGGTCGAGAGCGGCTTCTCGCGCTCGATCTGCGCCTGCAGCTTGATGAGCGTGTTGAGCACGTTCTCGGGGCGCGGCGGGCAGCCCGAGATGTAGAAGTCGACCGGCAGGAACTGGTCGATGCCCTGCACCACCGAGTAGCTGCGATACATGCCGCCCGAGCTGGCGCAGGCGCCCATCGAGATGACCCACTTGGGCTCGGCCATCTGGTCGTACACGCGGCGCGCGGCCTCGGCCATCTTGTAGGTGCAGGTGCCGGCCACGACGAGCACGTCGGCCTGGCGCGGCGAGAAGCGCGCGACCTCGGCGCCGAAACGCGCCATGTCGAATTTGCTGCTGGCCGTCGCCATGAACTCGATGGCGCAGCACGACAGCCCCAGCGGCAGCGGCCACAGGCTGTTCTTGCGCGCCCAGTCGACGAGCGCGTCGACGCGGCTGGCGAAGAAGCCGCCCTCGTCGTTGAGGCCGGTGGCCGTCTGCGTCTCGGGCACCAGCAGTTCGGCGCGGCGGATCGGCGGGCGGCTCATGCCGTGCGGCTCCGTCCGGCCGTGCGCCGCGGCCCCCAGTCGAGCGCGCCCTTCTTGATCACGTACCACCAACCCAGGGTCAGCACGCCGAGGAACAGCCCCATCTCGATCAGGCCGAACAGGCCCAGCGACTTGTAGGCCACGGCCCAGGGGTAGAGGAACACCACCTCGATGTCGAACAGGATGAACAGCATCGCCACGACGTAGAACTTCACGCTGAAGCGGCGCCGGCCGAGTTGCAGCGGCAGCATGCCGCACTCGAAGGCGCTGTCCTTGTCCTTGTTGGCGCTGCCGCGCTTGCCCAGCAACCAGCTCACGATCAGGTTCAGCGCCGCGAAACTGACCGCGAAGCCGGCGAGCATCAGCACCGGCACGAAGTCGTTGACCGCCTGGCCGTGCTCGAGGACCGCGGGCAGCTGGTCGGCGGCGGCGGGCAGCGGGTCAATCGCGGCGAACGGCACGGGAAACCAGCCTCCGGGAGAGCGGCGACCGACCCCCGGATGCGGCTCGTTCCGACCCGAGGTTGGTCGCGGCGCGATCGTAACGCAGCGCCCCCCCGGCGGAAAAGTGCCGAGCGCGGGCCGCCGCCCCGCCCCCGCGGCTCCCGCCGGCGCCGAGCCCGCCGCTCGTCGCCCGCTGTTCAGCGCCCGCCGTTCAGCGGATGTAGCCCAGGGCCTCCAGGATCTCCAGCCGCTCGGGGCTCAGTTCGGCCTGCAGCTCCGACACGTCGATGGGATGGGCGGCGAGGTACTCGTCGAGCAGCGCGCCGAGGCGCGCGACCGACTGCGGGTGGGCCGCCGCCGCGTCCGTCAGCTCGCCCGGGTCGGCGCCCAGGTGGTGCAGCGTCTGGCTGCCGTCGGGATAGCGCACCAGCTTCTCCTCGCCGACGATCACGCCCGCCAGCAGCCCGTAGCCCCAGCCGTGCGCCAGCGCGCGCATCCAGCGCTCGGCGCCCGGCAGGTAGTGCGGCCGCTCGACGAAGACCGGCCGCGGCGCGACCGGCCGCCCGGCGCGCAGCTCGGGCAGCAGGTTGCGGCCGGCGAGCGCGCCCGGCGCCGGCGGCTGGCCCGCCAGGTCGAGCAGCGTCGGCAGCAGGTCCTGCGAGGCCACGCGCTCGGCCACGCGCAAGCCCGCCAACTCGTCGTCGGGCGCCGCCACGATCAGCGGCGCGATCATGAGTTCTTCGTACACCGACACGCCGTGGCTCTTCTCGCCGTGCTCCATCAGCCCCTCGCCGTGGTCGCCCACGACGACGATGACCGCGTCCTTCAGCATCTCGCGCTGCCCCAAGCCCTTGAGCAGCCGCCCCACCTGGCTGTCGACGTACGCGACCTCGTTGGCGTAGGCGTTCCACAGCGGCACGAGTTCGTCGACCGCCGCCTCGTCGGCGCCCGCGAAGTCGGGCTGCCGGCCGATCGCCCGCCGCGCCGCCGGCTGCCCGACCGTCGCGAAGGGCGGCTCGTAGGGCCCGTGCGGGTCGTAGTAGTGCACCCACAGGAAGTAGGGCCGCTCGCGCCGGTGCGCCGTGAGCGCCCAGGCCAGCGCGCTGTCCGTCACCGCGTCGGCGCGCCGCTCGACGGGATGCGCCGCGTCGCGCGCCGTGCCCTGCGGCACGTCGAAGGTCTCGAAACCGCGCTCGATGCCCGTCCCCACGTCGAGCACCAGCGCCCCGACGAAGGCCGCCGTGACGTAGCCGCGCTCGGACAGCGTCTGCGCCAGCGTCGGCACGCTCGCGCGCAGCACCTGCGCGTTCTCGAGCGCGCCGTGGACGCGCGGCGGCTGGCCGGTCAGCAGCGTGGCGTGCGTCGGCAGCGTCTGCGGCATCGGCACCGTGTGCCGCTCGAACAGCACCCCCCGCGCGGCCAGCGCGTCGATCGTCGGCGTGGGCGAGTTCGTGCTCGGGTACCCGTAGCAGCCCAGGTGATCGGCCCGCGTCGTGTCGAGCGTGATCAGCACGATGCTCCGCCCGGCAGGCGGCTCGGCGCAGGACGGCACGGCGAGCGCAAGGGTCGCTGCGAGCAGAGCGGCGGGCGAGACGGCGAACCGGGAGAGGCGGCGCATGGGCGCGAGTCTACGGTCGGGGCGGCGGGGTGTTGTCGGCGATTTTGGGGGTGCGGCGAACTGCGGGAGGGCTACCCGTCCGTCGCGGGCGGGCCGTGCTTGCGCGCGAGTTCGTAGTCCTTGCCTTGCGCCTTGAGCTTCAGGCCGAGCCGCGACACGACCGCCGATGCCCCGGCCAGCTTGAACGCCAGGTGCGACTCGTCCGTCGTGGGCGTGAACGTGATCGTTCCGTCGTCGAGCGCCCAGCGGCCCGACGACATGCCGGCGCCCTCGAACGTGATGCACCCGTCGGGCGTCATGCCCGTGACGACCATGCACTCGTAGCCCCCCTCCGCGTCGAGATCCAAGCTCGCGACGTAGCTCGCGGGACCGTAGGAGCCGGCAAGCAGCTCGGGCGTCAGGGCGGGGACATCGTCGGCACGGCTCGCGGGCGCGCAGGCCAGCAGGGCGAGGAGGGCGGCGCGGGCGATGAGCGTGCGCGTCATGTTCAGGTCCCTCGACGGGTGTTCAGCCACGACCGATCCTCTCGCGGCGCGTCGATGACGGCGAGCGTCAGCGGCGGCTTGAGTCCGAGTTTCTTCGGCAGGGGCGTTCCCGAGTCGCCCGCCATCTCATGCCTCCGCGGATCGGCGGTGTGGGCACCCGGGCCAGCAGCAGGGTCGGCGTTGGCCGCCGCGCAACTGGTCGATGCCGACGTCGATGCGGCGCCTGCGCGTCTCCTCCTTCTTCGGGGAGGTCACCCAGCAGATCCACTCGTTGCGCGCCAGCGGCGTGATGTCGACCCACACGCGCCTGGCGGCGGCGTTGGCACCGAGGGCCCGCCGCAGATCGGCGGGCAACGTGTGCACCGTGCCTCCGGCCATCGAGCGGGTCGTCACCGGGCTCGTGCTCCGGGCGCGCGCCGGCGGGGATCGACGTGTGGGCTCATCGCGCATGGCCGAGCGGCAACATCACCGCTCGACGCCCATGATCGCATGGCGCAGCGCGGCGGCGGACTCGGGCGCGGCCGGATCCAGCTCGATGCGCACGGCGCCGTCTTCATCCTGCACGAGCGTCAGGCCGAGGCGGGCGACCGTCTCGGCCAGCGGCAGCGGCTCGGTGCCGTGGATGAACCGGGCGTGAAACTCGGCCCAGCCCGCTCCGGGTGCGACCGATTCCAGGGCGGCCAGCAGATCCGACCACTCGTACGGCCGCGCGCCGTCCTCCGTCCGGCGGAGCAGCTCGCGCAGCAGGTCCCCGAGGCCGCGTTCGCCTTCGCTGCGCTCGCGGATCGTCGCGTCCCACGTCAGGGCGACCAGCGCGCCGGCGCTGTAGAGCGGCGGCCCCTTGGACATGCCGGGGGCGTCGAGGGGCGTGGTCAGGCGGCGGAAGTTGCCGACATGCGCGGCGAGCTTGTTGCGGAAGTCCGCCTCGCCGATCAGGCCCGACGCGACGAGCGCACGGTTCGCCACGTACTCGGTGAAGCCTTCCTGAAACCACTGCGTGCTGGCGTAGTCCGCGCCGCGCAGCCGCCAACCGTTCCAGAAGTGGAAGACCTCGTGGGTGATGAGGTTGCCCCAGCGACCCACGTTGTCCCGCGAGGGCGGCTCTGCGCTGTTCATGGCGAAGCTCGCCCGGAACGACTCGCCCCCGTCCTCCGGCTGCGGCAGCAGGACCACCACGTAGTCGGCGCCGCCGCGAAAGTCGACCAGGGCGACGAGCTGACGCAGTGTGGCGCCGAGCACGCGCCGCACCTCGTCCTGCGCGGCCTGCCACGGGCCGAACGGCACGACCTTGAGTCGGAAGCCGCCGGCGTCGAGCACCTGCGGCCGCCCCTGCACGAAGGCCAGCAGGTTCTCGGTGAGGTCGTCGGTGGAGCGGACGGTCACGGCGCCGTTCTCGGCGGACGGCGCCTCCCACGGCAGGACGGGCTGCCACCCGGCCGGCAGCGAGCAACGGACCTCGCTCGCCCCTTGCGAAGGCGTCGTGAGAAACAGCGCCCGCCCGATGAGCACGAGGCGCTCGTCGTCGGCGAACGCGGTCTCGCGCGGCGCGGGCCAGCCGCGCTGCGCGAGGGGCGCGAGGTCGACTTCGTACCGCACCGTGAGGGGGCCGTCGACGAATCGCGCGAGTCTCCACCCCGTCGCGCCGGCGAGCGTGACCTCCACCGGGTGCCCGTCGGCGTCGGCGACGCTCAGGCCACGCACCAGGCCCGGCCAGCCGGCGTCGGCGATCTCCGGGACGTCGGCCGAGCGGGACGGTGCCATGTCGAGCCGATCACCGCCGCCCGGCAGCGTCGCCTGGACGGCCAGGCGCGGGGGCGCGGTCTGCACGAGTTCGACGCGATAGGACGCGGTCGGCGGGTCCTGCGCCGCGGCGGCGGCCGCGGCGAGGACCCACGCGGCGAACAACGGCGTCTTCATGCGCGTGACCGCTCCTCGGCACGGGCCACCGCCGCGCGTCGCGCCGTCGCTCGGCCGCATCGGTGGGTCAGCCCAGGAGGCGCGGGCACCAGTCATCCGGCGCGCGACGCCTGGACGTTCTTCGCGAGCGACTTGAACCGCGCGCCGCTCTTCGGCACGACGGTGATCGTCACCTGACCGGTCTTGCTCGTCTTGATGTCCCGCACCGTGCCGGACTTGCCCTTGTGCGTGCCGGCCAGCACCTTGCAGAAATCTCCGTCCTTGAGTTTCACGGCGCGCTCCTTCGGGCCTATGGTCGAGTGGCCAATGCCTGCGGCGAGGCAGCCTACCGGTTCCACCGGGCCCCGACGGCGACCAGGCCGCCCGTCGAGCTGGTCGGATGCCGCAGCTCTCCGGTGGACCACGCCGCCACGCTCAAGGGCGATCTCCGTGCTTCGGCGCAGCCGCCAGCAGCTGCTGCGCATACCAAGGCACTCTCTCGCTCATCGAACTGAACATGGTCTCGAGAGCGACGCTCGGCACGTAGTCGCCTTGAAGGCGCTGAAGCTCCGCCACGACAGCCGGGTCATGGAGCTCCGCCTTGATCGTTTCGAGAGTCCAGCTCCTGAGCGGGCCCTCGAGAACATCGCACATCAAGTCGGCATAGGCGGCGCGCTCCAAGTGAGCCACAACGCGGTCGGCACCGATGGCTGGCCGTTGCATGAGCAGCCGCTCGCTGATGCTGCCGCTCGCACGCGCGAGCAGATCCGCGTCGGCATCCGACAAGTTCGCCCGGTCGATACGACCGAAGTGCTGGAGTGTGAAGGCATCGCCCGCACTTGCCAGGGTTTCGATGGCACCCCGCCAGCCGTCCGCCGCCGTGTCGGATGCGAGATTGTGTATCCGGAGATACTCGCGAGGGTCTGCGAGGGGCCTGCCGACAGACTCCACGACTACCGCGGCATCCGCTCCGCCCGATGCGGACTCAACATCGGAGCATGCGGCGGGTGCGCATGACACAACAAACAGCGCGAGCGTCAGCAGCAGCGGCTGCGATTGGATCATTGAACTCATGACCGAGCCAGTGGCTCACCTAACGCTCCGATTCAGCGGCGGCGCGCAGCGCCGTCCGCTGCATGCTGTTGTTACACAGCACGTCACAGATGCCGCCTGGCAAAGTCCTGAACCCCTTGCAGAAAGACGGCTACCTGTTCCGGGGTGTATTGGTCGTAACGTCCATGCGCAGCCTTGTTGCGTAGATCAAGCCATGCGGTGACCGACTTTTGATCCAGCTTGTTGTATGCGCCGGCGTTTGCCAAGTCTGCGTTGAGTGCATCGGCCTTCTTTGGTCGGCCGCCACTCGTGATGGATACGCCAATCTTGAGCCCCAACTTCCGGAGCTGTTCCTCCAAGACGCCACCAATGAGCACCGCTGCCGGATCCTTGAACCCTTGGCCAAGGAGATGCTCGGCCATTTCCAGGAAGTCCGCGAAGAGATCCGCCTGAACCAATTCCTCTACGCGCTGCAAGTGACCACCTTCGTAGTCTGATCTAAGCGCCTTGAGCACCCCTGCCAAGATCGGGATGTTGCACGCGTTTCTGGGCCCGTATCGCTTCAGGGCGGCTTTGGCGTTCTCCCGATACTGCGAGCGCGGCGGAGACAAGCGGTCAATGGTCGCCGCCAAACGCGTGATGATCTCACTATTGTAGGTATCTCCACGATCCGAGAGACCTTCGTACTGGCTGGATCGCCGCCCTTGGTCATAGGCGGTAAGAGCGGCATCAATCTGAGCCAGAATCGCGTCAGTCGACGTAGCCATCGCTTCCTCGTGCTGCCTAACTTGAGTTGCCCAGTCCTCGTTCATTGCGCCGCCGAGGGCTGGTGATCCACCCGACTCAGCGACTGCACGACCACGATGAGGCGTCACCGCCGCCGCGCGCAGGCCGAACTTGCCCATCGTCGCCCCCCTTCAAGGAGTGGATGGGCGAGTTGTACTCGGGGACGGGGCGGGTGGGAAGGGCGGGCGCGTGGATCCGCCGCGGATCGGCGGGATCCGTCGGCGGGCTCAGGCGCCTTGCAGGCGCCCCTCGCCGCAGTACACGTTGAACCGTCCATCCCGCAGAAACCCGATGAGCGTCTGCCCGCCGTCCGCCGCGAGCTGGATCGCCAGGCTCGAGGGCGCCGAGACGGAGGCGATGACGGGGATGCCGGCGCGGCGGGCCTTGTGGATGATCTCGAAGCCGGCGCGGCCCGAGACGAGGAGGATCGTGTCGGCGAGGGGCAGGGCGGCGTAGCGGAGGGCTTCGCCGATCACCTTGTCGACGGCGTTGTGGCGGCCGACGTCTTCGGCCTGGGCCAGACGCTGGCCGCGCGCGTCGAAGAGCGCGGCGGCGTGCAGGCCGCCGGTGCTGTCGAAGAGCGGTTGGGCGTCGCGCATCTTGGCGGGCAGGCCGGCGATCAGGGACGGCGACAGCGCGGGGCCGGGGCCGACGCGCTCGGTGCAGGCGGCCACGGCCTCCAGCGCCGACTTGCCGCACACGCCGCAGGCCGAGGACACGAGGCCCACGCGCAGTGCGTGCTCTTCGGCGATCTGCGCGCCGGGACGCAGCGCGACGAGCACGACGTTCCCGACCGCTTCGGGCGGCACCTCGCGGCAGTGCGTGACGGCGGCGACGTCCCCGGGCTCGGCGACGAGACCTTCGGTCCAGAGCAGGCCGCGCACGAGGTCGAGGTCGCGGCCCGGCGTGCGCATCGTGACCAGCAGGCTGCGCGCGCCGAGGCGGATCTCGAGCGGCTCCTCGACGGCGACGCGGTCGCGCGCGGAGGCGGAAGCGGCGGAAGCGGCGGACGCCGCGGAGGCGGCGCCCGGCGCGCCCCCTGCCGCGCCGGCGCGCTGCACGGAGACCTCGACCTCCGAGGCGCGCTCGGGACGGTGGGCGCTCACGCGCGACTCACCGAGACGCGCGCGTTGTAGTCGGGCACGCCGCCGCCCGGCTCGACCACGCCGTCACCGATGAGCACATTGACCTCCGGCCAGTGGCCCTGCAGCGTGCCGCGCGCGACGTCGGCCAGAAAGGCGCGCCCCTCGTAGCTGCCGAAGGCGCTCGTGAGCCGGAGCCGATCGCCGTGCGACAGGCCCAGCGCGGCGGCGTCGGCCGGCGCGATGAGCACGTCGCTCCGCCGCGCGCCATTGAGCGGGTCGAGATCGGCCTGCACCATCGAGTTGAACTGCTTGCCGCGGCGCGTCGCGAGGATGAACTCGCGCGGCGGCCCCGGGCCCTCCTCGGGCGCCGAGACGCTGTGCGGGCGGCCGGCGACGGCGCCCAGCCCCGGCGGCCGCACGGGCACGAGCTGCGCGCGGCCGTTCTTCGTCGGGAAGCGCCGCCCGGCGCACAGATGCGGCCCGCCCCACTGGAACTGATCGCCCTGCGCGGCGAGCTTGCCGATCGGCGCGTAGTCGGGCACCAGCGCGCCGATCTCCTGCCGGATCGCGGCGCCGCTCGTCAGGCCCAGCTTCTCCGACAGCTCGGGCCGCACGGCACGCCCGAAGTCGGCCAGGATGCGCCACTCGCTGCGCGCCTCGCCCACGGCGTGCCCGGGAATCTCGGGACTGAAGATCACGCGCCGCTCGGTGCTCGTCTCGGTGCCGCCGCCCTCCTGCTCGTAGCGCGTGCGCGAAGGCAGCACGTACACCGTGTCGCCCGGCTCGACCAGCATCTGCGAGCTGAGCACGATGTCGGTGTGCACGCGCAGCCCGATGCGCGACAGCGCCTGCGCCACCAGCTCGGGGCGCGGCAGCGTGGAGAGGAAGTTGCCGCCGATGCTGTAGACGGCGTCGAGCTCCCCGCGCCCCGCGGCGGCGATCCACTCGGTGGTCGTGAGGCCCGGCGCGTCGGGCACGGGGAAACCCCAGGCCTGCGAGAGCCGCGCGGCCGATGCGGCATCGATCGCGACGCCGCCGGGAAAGGCCGTGGCGTAGGCCCCCATCTCGGCCCCGCCCTGCACGCCGCTGTGCCCGCGGATCGGCATCAGGCCCGTGCCCGGCCGCCCGACGTGCTCGCGCAGCAGCGCGAGGTTCGCGATGGCGCGCACCGTGTCGCCGCCGTGCGCGTGCTGCGTGATACCCATCGACCAGACCCAGATGGTCTTGTCGGCGGCGGCGACCTCGTCGGCCAGCGCGTCGATCTCGGCCACCGGGACGCCGGCGAGTTCGGCGAGGCGCTCGAGCGGCTGCGCCGCCAGCTCTTCGCGAAAGGCCGGCAGCCCGTCGACGGCCGCGTCGAGGAACTCGCGCGCCACGGGACTGCGGCTCGCGTCGCCGCCCGCCGCCGCATCGCGCTCGAGCAGGCGCTTGGCGAGCGCGTTGAGCAGCGCCAGATCGCCGCCGGTGCGCACCTGCACGAAGCGGTCGCAGAGCCGGCTGCCGAAGAGCGCCGACTCGGTGTCCGAGGGCACCCAGTAGCGCTCCATGCCAGGCTCGCGGTAGGGGTTGATCATCACCGTGCGCGTGCCGCCCTTGCGCGCCTGCACCAGGAACTTCGTCGCCACCGGCTGGTCGTTGGCCACGTTGCTGCCGAGGAACACGATCAGGTCGGCTTCGAACCAGTCCTTGTAGCTGCACGTCGTGGCGGCGACGCCGACGGTGGCCTTGAGGCCCGAGGTGCTCGGCGAGTGGCACAGCCGCGCGCTGTTGTCGACGTTGTTGCTGCCCAGCGCGCGCATGACCTTCTGCGCGGCGTAGTAGACCTCGTTGGTCACTCCGCGGCTCGTGACGTACATCGCGGTGCGCGCCGGATCGAGCGCCCGCCAGCGCGCGCCGATGTCGGCCAGGGCCTCGTCCCACGACACCCGCGTGAAGCCGCGCTCGCCGCGGCGCCGCCGCAGCGGCGAGCCGAGGCGCCCCAGATCGCGCAGCGCGCGATCGTCGAGGCGTGAGAGCGCGGCAACGTCGGCCGTGAGCGCGTCGTCGAGCGGCCCCATCGTGTTCAGGCGCAGCAGGTTCAGGCGCACGAGGCACAGGTGCGTGCCCTCGATGGTCCAGTCCTTGAGGCCGCTGGTGCCCAGCGCGCAGCCGTCGCACACGCCGCGGCTCAGGACCCGCCAGGCGTGGCCGAGATTGTCGCGGTTGGCCCAGACGATCCTGCCCATCTCGAGGAAGTGGTGCGGCTTGCGCTGGCCGAGGCCGAATGGCACCCACGAGGCGATGCGCTCACGGAAGGGCGGGCGGCGGCGGGCGGCGGGCGCGGGCATCGCGGGCCGAGGATACCGGCGGCCGGCCCCGGAATCGGCCCCGGCACCGTGCGGGCCAGGCTGGCGGGCCCGCGCGGCGGGAGATTCAAGCCCGCGCCGCCCGCCTGCCGATGGCTACGGGCAATCGCCGGGTCCCGCAGCGTCCGGCACCGTCCATCGTGGGTCTCCGCGCATGCCGACCGAGTCCGCCGTCATCTGGTGCCCCGCCGACCTGCAGGCGGACCACGCGCGCAACAACCGCCGCTACCTGCTGTGGGTCATGCTGCTCGTCGTCGTCGGCTCGATCGCGACCTCGCGCCTCGGGCGCGCCGCGCCGACCGGCTTCGACGCCGGGCCCCTGCTGCGCGAGCGCCTCGAGATCCTGCGCAGCGCCATCGCCGAGTACGCGGCCGAGCACGCCGGCCCGCCCCGCGTGGCGACCGGCGCGCAACTCGTCGCGCAGCTCAGTTCGGTGACCAATCGCGCCGGCCAGGTCGCCGACGACGAGGGCGACACGATGTACGACGAGAACTACGACCTGCACTACGCCTTCGGCCCGTACATCGGCGCGGGCGCCTTCCCCGTCAACCCGCTCACGCTGACCGACACGGTGTTCGTGGTCTACGGCATGCCGGCCGTTCCCGTCGCGAGCGAGGCCTGGATCTACTCTCCGGACACGGGCGAGCTGCGCGCCAACGTCACGGGCACCGACGGCGCCGGCCGGCGCTGGTTCGACTACTGAAAGGGCGCACGCCATGAACGATTCGAACCCGCAGGGCTTCGTCGAGTTCGGCCGGATGCCGGAGTCGGATCCGTCGGGCCGCTCGCGCCGCCGCGAATGGCTGGCCCTCGCGGGCCTGGCGGCGCTGGCGCTGACGGCCGGCGTGCTCTCGCCGATCCTGTGGAAGCCGGTGCTCGACTCGCGCGAGATCTCGGTGACCGCCCGGCTGGCCCTGCTGCGCGGGGCCGTCGCGCAGTACGCGCTGCAGCACGGCGCCTTCCCCGGGCAGAACGGCAGCGGCGAACTGCTGCGCCAACTGCTGGGGAAGACGAATGCCGAGGGCGAGGTCGGCGAGGGCGCCGAGCACGTCTACGGCCCCTACCTGCGCGACGAGCAGATCCCGATCAACCCCATCGTGTACCGCTGCGACGTGCGCATCGTGGACGACGTGCCCGCGGTCCCGCAGGGCGGCGAGGCCTGGATCTACGACCCCGCGACCGGCGAAGTGCGCGCCAACGCCACCGGCACCAACGGCCGCGGCGTGCGCTGGTTCGACTTCTGAGGCCCCGTCGGCGGCGCCCGCCACGGGCCCGCCTCTGGATCGCCGGCACGCCGCGCGTAACGTAGCGCCGCATGGCGAGCACTCCGGCGATCTCGGCGCGCGGACTGACCAAGCGCTACGGCGAGCGCGCCGTGCTCGACGGCATCGACCTGCACGTCGCGCCGGGCACGATCCTGGGCTACATCGGCCCCAACGGCGCCGGCAAGACGACGACGGTGCGCATACTCGCCGGGCTGATGTCCGACTACGGGGGCGAGGTCTCCGTGCTCGGCCTCGACCCGCGCAGCGACGCGCTGGCGCTCAAGCGGCGCATCGGCTTCGTCCCCGAGAACGCGGTGCTGTACGAGGCGCTCACGGTCGCCGAGTTCCTCGCGCTCGTCGGGCGCCTGCACGAGTTGCCCGAGACGCTCGTGCGGCGCCGCGCCGAGGCCTGCCTGACGGAGTTCGAGCTGCTCGAGCGCCTGCACGCGCGCCTCGGCACGCTCAGCAAGGGCATGCGCCAGAAGGTGCTGCTGACCTCGGCGCTGCTGCACGGGCCCGAGCTGCTCTTCGTCGACGAGCCGCTCTCGGGTCTCGACGTGAACGCCGCGATCCTGATCAAGGAGCTGCTGCGCGCGCTGGCCGACGGCGGCCGCACGATCTTCTACTGCAGCCACGAGCTGGACGTGGTCGAGCGCATCTGCGACCGCATCGTGATCCTGCACGGCGGCCAGGTGGCGGCCGAGGGCCGCTACGAGGAGCTGGCCGCGCGCATCGCGGGCGGTTCGCTCGAGGCCATCTTCGCCAGCCTCACGAGCCGCGGCGGGCAGGCCGGCGCCGCGCGCCGGCTGCTGGCCGCGCTCGACGGCGCGGCGGACGCCCCCGCGTGAGCGCGCCGCCCG
>CAZBBB010000039.1:0-27258 GCA_964490005.1 uncultured Phycisphaerales bacterium
CGGGCGGCCCGGCGCGGGCTGGTCGGCGCCGAGGAAGGCGCTGGCGGCAAAGCGCCCCGCCTCCGCGGCGCCCACGTGCGCGCCGAGCGGCAGATTGCAGCCGCCGCCGGCGCGCGCGAGCAGCTCGCGCTCGGCCTGCACCGCCGCCGCCGTCGTCGCGTCGTGCAGCCGACGGCGGCAGAGCGCGGCGATCTCGGCCGCGCGCGCGGCGTCCGGCGCGGGACACGACGCCGCGTCGCGCCCCTGCACGGCCAGCGCTCCCTGCGCCGGCGAGGGCACGAGCAGTTCGGGCGGCAGCTCGACGACGACGAGGCCCGAGAGGCCGAGCGCGAGGCGATCGAGCCCCGCGGCGGCGAGCAACACGGCGTCGTGCCGCCCCTCGCGCAGCTTGCGCACGCGCGTCGGCACGTTGCCGCGCAGCGGACCGACGATCAGGTCGGGACGCAGCGCGAGCAGTTGCTCGGCGCGGCGCGGCGCGCTCGTGCCCACCCGCACGCCGCGGCGCAGCGGCAGCAGCGCCGCGTCGGGTGCGTGCGCGGCCGGGTCGATCAGCAGCCGCTCGGCGGCGCAGGCGCGCGGCGTCACGGCCACGATCGCCAGCCCCTCGGGCGCCTCGACGGGCAAGTCCTTGTGGCTGTGGACGGCGAGGTCGATCGAGCCCGCGCGCAGCGCGGTCTCCAGTTCGGCGGTGAAGAAGCCCTTGCCCTCGAGGCCCGTGAGCGGCACGTCGTCGATCGTGTCGCCGCGCGTGGAGAGCACGACGATCTCGACCTCGGCCTCGGGCGCGAGCGCCTGCGCCACGTGCCGCGCCTGCCACAGCGCCAGCTCGCTGCCGCGCGTGCCGATGCGCAGCTTCATGCCGGCCCCCGTCCCGGCTCGACCTCTGCGGCCGCCGGTGCGATCGCCGGTGCGGATTCAGGCCCGGGCTCGGCCGCCGACGCGGCGTCCGGGTCGTCCTCCGACAGCTCGCGGGCCAGCGCCTTGAGCGCCTCGACCGGCACGTGCATGACGCGCCCGAACGTCGAACGCGCCCAGCGCTCGATCGCGCGGCGGTCGTCCTCGGGCAGACGCGCGAGCCGGCCGCCGAGCAGGCCCGCCAGCTCGCGCTCGAGGATCTGCGCGGCGTCCTGCTGCAGCTCGGTCACGGCGTGTCGGGCGCGCCGATCGGCGAAGCGGCCGGCCCAGACCTCGACCTTGCGTTCGACGAGCTGCTCGGCCTGCGCCGCGGCCGAGGCGCGCAGCGCGCGGTTGCGCTCGGCCAGGCCGCGCAGCGCGTCGAGGTCGACGACGCGCACGGACGGGTGGTCGACGGCCGGCAGGTCGCGCGGCACGGCCAGGTCGACGGCCAGCAGCGGCGCGCCCGAGGGCGTCGCGGCGCCGAGGCGCACGAGCGCCGGCGCGTCGAGCACGAGGCCGGGGGCCGAGGTCGCGCTCACGAGCGCATCGACCGGAGCCTGCGCGGCCGCGAAGTCGGCGAGGGCGAGCGCGCGCGCTCCGCACTCGGCGGCGAGCGCCTGCGCGGCGGGCAGCGAACGGTTGACGATCACGGCCGGGGGCAGACCGGCCGCGCCGAGGGCGCGCACGAGCAGCGCGCCCATGCGGCCCGCGCCGAGCACGGCGATGCGCGCTCCGGCGATGTCGGGTCGTTCGAGCAGCGTCGCGAGCGCGAGATTCACGAGGCTGACCGGGTGGCGCGCCAGATCGGTCTGCGCGCGCGTCTGCTTGCCGACCGCCAGGGCGTGGTGGAAGAGCGGACCGAGCAGCGGCCCGGTCAAACCGATGTCGGCGGCGCGCGCGTGGGCCTCGCGCACCTGCGCCAGGATCTGGTCCTCGCCGAGCATGAGCGAGTCGAGCGACGCGGCCACGCGAAACAGGTGCCGGGCCGCGTCGGCGCCGGTGCGCAACTGCAGCCGCGCGCGCAGAAAGTCGTGGTCTGCGCACAGTCGCCGCGCGAGCACGTCGAGATCGGCCGGGCCCGGCAGGTCGCCCTCCTCGCGGGCGTAGGCCAGCTCGACGCGATTGCAGGTCGCGAGCAGCACGGCCTCCGAGGCGCCGAGTTCGTCAGCCAGGTCGCGCAGGAAGGCGGCCTCGGCCCCGGTGACCGGCCGGCGCACGCGCTCGAGCCCGGCCAGATCGGTGCCGTGGATCGACAGGCCGGCGATCGCGATGCGGTTCATCACCGCCGGCCAGCCTAGGGAGCGCGCGGGGCCCGACTGTCACGCGGGTGTCATGGCCCGCGACCGGAGCGGGTTCGCGCGCCCGAGGGCTCGCTTGACGTTGCCCGCCGATCATCTGATAATTTCATCTACAGACTCGAACATGAGCCTGGTGGGCTCGAAACGCCTTCCCGTCCGGGGGTGAACCGATGAGCGATCCGGCCAAGCGCCCTGCGGCTCCCTCCGCCGCGGGCGGCACGTCCCGGCGCAGCGTCCTGGGTTGGGGCGCGCTGCTGGCGGGCCTCGGCACCTGCGCCGCCATGGGCGGCGGCATCGTCGCGCGCTTCCTGCTGCCCCCCGGCCGCGCCGCGCTCGAGCGCCGCATGTATGTCGGCCAGCTCTCGGATCTGCCCGTCGGCGGCAGCAGCAGCTTTCTCGGACCGGGCGGCGGGCGCTACCTGCTCACGCGCACCGAGGGCGGCGTGGTCGCCTTCAGCGCGACCTGCCCCCACCTCGGCTGCAAGGTGCACTGGGAGGCGGCCGCCCGGCGCTTCTTCTGCCCCTGCCACTCCGGGGCCTTCGCGGCCGACGGCTCGCCGATCGCGGGCCCCCCGAAGGACGAGAACACGCCGCTGCGCGCGCTCAAGCTGCACGTCGACGGCAACGCGATCTACGCCCTCGTGCCGCAGGCCTGACCGTGAAGCCGGCCACGCAGCACGACGAACCGGCCGCCGGGCGGAGCTGGATCGGCCAGCGCATCCCGCTGCCGGTGGGAGACCTGTTCCGCGCGTTGAGCAGCGAGCCGGTGCCCGGGCACCTCAAGCGCTGGTGGTGGGGCCTCGGCGGCACGGCCGCGATCTTCCTGGCGATCCAGATCGCCACGGGCATCCTGCTCTCCTTCTACTACGTGCCCGACCCGGACGCGGCCTGGGAGTCGGTGCGGCACATCACGCAGGACGTGCCCTTCGGCTGGTACCTGCGCTCGCTGCACAAGTGGGCGGCCAACGGCATGGTCGTGGCCGTGATCCTGCACGCGATGCGCGTGTTCTTCACCGGCGCCTATCGCGCGCCGCGCGAGCTGAACTGGGTCGTCGGCTCGCTCATCCTGATCGTGACGCTCGTCATGGGCTTCACGGGCTACAGCCTGATCTACGAGCAGTTGTCGTACTGGGGCGCGACGGTCGCCGGCAACCTGACGGAGGCCGCGCCGCTCGTCGGCCCGCTGCTGGCCGGGCTGCTGCGCGGCGGCGACGCGGTGAGCGGCAACACGCTCACCCGCTTCCACGTGCTGCACATCGGCGTGCTGCCGACGATCCTCATCGGCCTGCTCATCGTGCACTTCGTGCTCATCCGCGCGCTGGGCGTGACCGAGTACCGCTTCCGCGACGACGAGCGCAGCGGCGCGGCCAAGACCTACCCGTTCTTCCCCGACCACTTCATGACCGAGGTCATCATCGGCCTCGGGCTGCTCATCGGCGTGACCTGCATCGCGGTGATCTTCCCGGCGGGGCTCGAAGAGCGCGCCAATCCGCTCGTCACGCCCGAGCACATCAAGCCCGAGTGGTACTTCTACTGGACCTTCCGCTGGCTCAAGCTCGTCGGGCTGCAGACCGCCATCGCCACGCTCGGGATGGCGGCGGGCCTGTTCGTGCTGTGGCCCTTCATCGACGGCGCGCTGCGCCGGCGCAGGCCGGGCTCGGAGCTGAGCGTGGCCCTGGGCGCGCTCGCCGTCGTCGTCCTGCTCGTGATGACCGTCTGGGAGGCGGTCCTCCTCTCGCATTGACCCCCGATCGGACACCCCTTCCATGAGTCTCGAAGCCAAGCGCGTCGTCGTCGCGATCCTCAGCTTCCTGTTCCTCGGCTCGCTGCTCATCGTGGCCTGGGTCGAGGGCGGCAAGCAGCGCCTCGCCCCCGAGCCCGAGCTGTCGATCTCGGTCGAGAACCAGCGCTGCGTGAACTGCCACGTCGAGAGCACGACCTCGATCGTGCACCAGTGGGAGGACAGCCCGCACGCGCAGCTCGGCGTCGGCTGCCTGGAGTGCCATCGCGCCGAGACCGACGACGTCGACGCCTACCGCCACGAGGGCGCGCTCATCGCGACCATCGTCACGCCCAAGGACTGCGCGCGCTGCCACGCCTCGATCGTCGAGGAGTTCGAAGGCAGTCACCACGCCAAGGCCGCCAACATCCTCGGCTCGCTCGACAACGTGCTCGGCGAGATCATCGAGGGCATGCCGGCCGCCTCCAACGGCTGCCAGCAGTGCCACGGCAGCGAGGTGGCCTTCCTCAAGGACGACGGCGGCGCCGTGCGGCGCACGTCGGCGGGCATTCCCATGCTCGACCCGGCGACCTGGCCCAACACCGGCATCGGCCGCAAGAACCTCGACGGCAGCACCGGCTCGTGCTCGGCCTGCCACAGCCGGCACTCCTTCACCAAGAAGATCTCGCGCCAGCCCGAGAACTGCGGCAAGTGCCACATGGGCCCCGACCACCCGCAGATCGAGGTCTACAACGAGTCCAAGCACGGCATCGCCTTCCGCGCGCACATCGACGAGATGGCGCTCGACAGCAAGACCTGGGTCGTCGGCGAGGACTACTCGGCCGCGCCGACCTGCGCGACCTGCCACATGAGCGCGACGCGCGACCTGCCGATGACGCACGACCCGGGCCAGCGCCTCACCTGGACGCTGCGCCCGCCCGTCAGCACGCGCATGGAGAACTGGCAGGAGAAGCGCGAGGCGATGTCGAACGTGTGCAGCTCCTGCCACGCGCGCAGCTTCACCGAGAGCTGGTACGAGCAGTTCGACAGCGCGGTCGACCTCTACAACCGCAAGTTCGCCGAGCCGGGCGTCGCCATCATGAAGGCGCTCACCGACGCCGGGCTGATCACCAAGGACCCCTTCGACGAGAAGATCGAGTGGATCTGGTTCGAGGTCTGGCACCACGAAGGCCGCCGCGCGCGTCACGGCGCCTCGATGCAGGGCCCCGACTACACCCAGTGGCACGGCTTCTACGAGGTCGCCAAGCACTTCTACTTCGAGCTGCTGCCCGAGGCGCGCGAACTCGCGCACGGCCACCCCGAGGTCGAGGCCGCGATCGACGCCGCCGTCAGCGGCCCCGATCACGAGTGGCTCAAGGGCCTCGACGAGGAGACCAAGGCCAAGGTGCGCGGGTTCTACAAGGAGCGCTACGGGCAGTAGGGAGGAGCGCGCTCAGGGCGCTCCCGAGGGAGGTGCGCGGCGGCTCGGACAGACTCCCTCGCCGTTTGGCCAAGTCGACGGCTTCGCCGTCGACAGCCCAAACGACTACGAAGCTCGCCGCCGCGCACCTCCATCGTGCCGCCCCGCGATGCGATCGCGAGGGAGGGGCAACAGCAGCAGCCTGTGCTCGACGTGATGGTTGGACGCAGCGCGGTCGGGGTCAGTTCCAGGAGGCACGCATCTGCGCGATCTCGTCGGCGGTGAATCCCAGCCGCGTCGCGAGGCTCTCGAGCGTGAAACCCATGTAGTGCGACTCCTGGAGCTGCAGCCAGATCTGCGGGTTGGACGCGATCGAGCCCCAGATGCGCTCCTCGAGGCTCGGAGCGGTGAAGGGGCTCCATGCGGCGTCGAGCGGTGAGGACGGGAGCGGCGTCGACGCAGCCATCTCTGCAAGCGCGTTCGTCGTCACGCCACTCGATGCGCCGACCGGCAGCGCGGTCGGGTTGGTGAACACCATCGTCGTCGTGTTCGTGGGTTGCACCTTGCGGCTCCCCGGGTCGAAGACCCAGCCGCGGAACTGCACCTCCAGCTCGCCGCCCGGCGGCACGAAGGAGGGCACCGTCGTCGTGTGACTGCCCACGTTGTCGGGCCCCGCGATGCTGCCCGTGATCAGCGCGCCCTTCGCCCAGCGCGGCAGGATGCCCGGCAGTCCCGCGAGGCCGCTGCCGCGCTGCACCTGCGCCTGCACCGCGAACAACTGGCCCGGCTCGCCCCCCACCTCGAACGTGAACGGCGTCCCCGGCGTGCCGTAACCGTACGTCGCCAGCACCGGCGGCTCGGCGTGCCAGACGAGGAGGAAGTTGCCGCCGGTCGCCCCATGCGCCGCCATGCGCGAGCCGTCGCCGCTCACGGGCTGCGGCGATGGGAACAATCCGTAGGGATTGTGTCCGTCGACCACAACGGGAGGGCCGCCCTCCCATGGTGAGCGCGCGAAGGACCATCCGTCTGGATTCGGCGCGCTGGTGTAGTGGAACACATGTCGTCCGTCGCGCGTGATCGTGAGCGGCGGCCCCCCACCCACCGGGTAGAACAGGCGAAAGTCCGTGCCGTCGCCGTTCACCGCCCAAGCATCCTGGGCGCTCCCGATCACGACGCGCGAGGCATCGGCCGACGGATGGACGATGTAGATGTCCATCGGCGCCGGCGTGAGCTTGACGGCCTGCATCGTCTCGAGGTCCATGACCCAAGCGTGCTTGCTGAAGGCCGGCCCCGCGGTGAAGGCGAACTTGCTCCCGTCGCCGCTGATCAGGCCGCCACCGGCCGACCAGACCGCCGCATCGAGGAAGGGCACGGCGTTGCTGCCGTCGGGATCGGCGAGGTGATACCAGTAGCTGTTCGTCTCCGGCACCCAACCCGCGAACGCCAGCATCCCGTCATCGCTGTACGACAGATTGCCGACCACCTTGCCGTTGAAGGTGAACTCGTTCACCTCCCCCGTCTCGACGTTCACGATGTAGTTGTACCAGGGCCCGATCTCGTCGCAGAAGTCGAAGGACTGATTGTGCGGCCACATGAACGTCAGCCAGCGACCGTCCCCGGAAAGCCTCAGCTGCGTGATCATTGTCCGCATGTGCCACGAACTGGTCGGATTCGGCTCTTGGGTCTTGAGCACCGGGTATGGCACGACCACGCGGAAACCCGTACCGTCCGCGCGCATCACGGCCAGTTCGGGTGCGCTGTACTTGCAGAGGTCCGACCACCCCGACACGAAGACCACGCTCTCTCCGTCCGCAGTCATGCACTTGAAGAAAGCCGTCGTGTGGCCCGTCACTGGGTTTGGAGGAGAACTCGGATTCACCATGGACTCCAAGTGCGTCCCGATTTGCGAGTGCACTTGGCCTGCCGCGGACCGCGCCTGCCAAAGCATCAGACCGCACGTGATGATGACCAAGACTCGTTTCACGGCAAGTCCTCGATCAACGCCAGCCGGTCTTGCGGATCAAAGTTGTACGCCAACCCGCTCAGCGCCGTGATGAACACGACGTTGCGCGAGCCGCTGGCGGGCCAGCCGATGAAGGTTCCGTCGGCCTGACGCACTTCGAGCCCTGCCACCTGGTAGGGCTCCTCCAGAATTCCCGACACCGGGTGCCACCCCTGCTCCAGCGTCAGCGTACGCAGCCATTGGGGCGAACCCATGCCATCCACGGCAAGCACCATCACAGCGCCGACCGTGCGTGCGTGGTCGGGATTCCCGGGCTGCGTCCGCCCCGTCGTGCCGATGTACAGCCGCGTCTTGGAGTGCCCGAAGAACGGATTGCGGACCAAAGCCATGCGCGTGCGCGCCGTCGGGTCGAGCTGGTCTTCACCCGGGTAGAACGTGCCGATGTCCTCCAGCGGCGCGCCGCTCGCGCGCGTCATGCCGATCGTCGGCACGAGCGGATCGACGCTCTCCGTCAACGGCACGCCCGGGATCGTCGACTTCACCAGCACCGAGTTCACCGCGCCATCGGGGAACTCGTGCGAGATGACCTTGTTGAAACGGTAGCTCGCCACGCTCGACGAGTAGGCATTCAGCCACGCCTGGCTCGTGAAGTCGCCGGCCCACAGATCGATCACGTACAGGTGCGGCACGTGCCAGCCACCGTCAAAGAGCTTGGCATTCTCCGCGACCTGCTCCTGCCCTTGATCCGACGTGACCACGAACAGAAAGCGGCCGTCGGGGTCGGCCACCAGCGTCTTTGGCGTCCCGCTGCCTACGATGCGCTCCAGCCCGTCCGGAAGCGCGCCGGTGGGGTGCGGCACCGGCACGTAGCTCCAATCGTGGCCCGGCTCGAGCGGCGGATTGGAGGTGCCAATCCATGTCCACCCTGCCGGGAGATCCGGCGGCAGACGCAGGAAACGCGTGTGCTGCTTCCAGTGAGGTGCGCTGCTGTACAGCCACAGATCGGGATTGATGACGGGATTGGGCATGGCCGCGACCAGATTCGTGATGTCGATGATCGCGATGTAGTCGTACTTGCCGTCGTCGCGGTCGGGTTCGGTGTTCGCGAGCTCCGAGACCGGGTTGCCGGTGAGCGGATCCTTGGGCAGGTCGAGAGGCGTGAGGTTGCCCCCGTAGCCTTCGAGATTCATCGGGTCGAGGTTCATCCCGATGATCAGGAACTTCTTGCCCGCGTTGAACGGCGCGCTCAGCGGCACGTCCACGACGATCACCGGGCGGATCTTGTTGCCGCCGATGGTCGCGTCGCCGTGGATCGTGTCGTTGTCACAGACGTGTTGCGGCGGACAACTCGGCCGCAGGTCGGTGCCCAAAGGGCACGTGAAGTTGTCGCGGCAGACCTCGAATCCCAGCGGGCCCTGGGGCAAGGGGCTGCCATCGACGTAATCGCCGAGCAGTTCGTAGAGCTGCAGGTAGAAACGCGCGTCCGGCTGGATGTTCATCAGGTTGTGAATGCGCTGCACCAGCACCGTGCCCCCGCCGTCCGTGCCGCAATAGTTGTCCACGAACAGGAACTGGCTGGTACGGTTCGTGAAGGGCGGGTTGGTGGTTGTGTACGCGACGCCCTCGGGGACCGCCGTGCGCAGCAACCCCTCGTCTTGCCCGCCGCCGAAGGAGTACAGCTCCTGACCGGCTCGTTCCGCCGGAAGCGGGTTCGTCGGATCGAAGGAGTCCGTCGGGTCCGCCGCCCCGTCCAGCACCGACAGGCCGTTCCACTGCTCCACGGCCATCTGGCCGTCGTCTTCCAGCTCCGCACGATTGCGGCTGGCGCCGGCCACGAACAGCACGCCGTTCTTCGAGAGCATGCCGACCAGCGAGTTGCGCTTGGAGTGCGGCGTGAGACCGCCATCGTCGAGAACCTGGTTCCAGTTGGCGACGGGTTCCTTGATGAACCAGTTCTCGCTGCCCGTCGAGCCTTGCGACCACTGCGTGCCCGGCAGTGGCGAGGGCAGCGGCGCGCGCAGATCGACGGGCCGCAGACGCCCGGAGAACAACTGGTCCTCCTGGGGTGTCGCGCCCTGAATGAAGTGCCCGTTCGTCGTGTACCAGTAGCGAACGTGGCCGTTCACGATCACGTCGAGGATCTCGCTGTCGGCGGCGTGAAGGTTGCCAGGCTGTCCTTCCGGCAATCGCGACTTGGGCAACAGGATCCACGTGTTCGGCGTGGGATTGCTCAGCTGCGCGCCAACGATGGTCGTCAGACCGAACACCGCCAAGAACACGGCACCGGCGCGGAACCTGTTCCGGCTGTCCGGCTGTCCGGCTGTCCGGCTGTCCGCTGGCTCACCCGATCACGGTCCTCTCGCATCGCGCCTCCTTCTTCCGTGCGCGGCAATGCGCCGCGCGTGTGCATGACGCTGGCGGATCGGCGGCCGGCCGACGGTCGGCACCATCCCCGCGACACATGGTACGCCTCCCCGCGATTCGCGGGGCAGCGATCACGATGACGTCCAGCCCTCTGCCGACCCGCTGCTCGCGTGTCACGCCGGGCGCCACGCCCGCCGAGCTCGAGGCGGCGGGCGGCGCGCCCGGGGGTCTTCGAGCCGTAGGCGTCACGTGGCCGGAGGCGGGAAGACCCCCGAGGCAGCCGCCCCCGCACGAACCGTGCCGCAGCCCACGCCTTCAGCGCGCGGCGGTCTCGCCTTCGATGAGCGTCCAGGTGCGGCGCGGGGTGAGGTCGGTCCAGACCTGCGTGGCGCCGCCGGGCCATTGGACGGTGACGGACACGATGCGCTGCGCGCGGCCGAGACCGAGTTCGGTCTGCAGGGTGCTGCTGCCGAAGGAGCCGCCGGTGCCGACGAGCGTGTGGATGTCGCGCTGTGTGCCGTCCTCGTCGATGCGCACGGCGAGGCGCGCGCCGATGGCGGCGCGGTTGGAGCGCGTGCCGACGAGGCGCAGCGTGACCCAGGCGTTGTCGTTGCCGGGGTTCTCGAAGAGCGCGTTCATGAAGGCGTCGCCGCGGAAGGCGCCCCCCATCACGGCATGGATGTCCTGGTCGCCGTCGCCGTCGAGATCGCCCCAGGCGATGCCGTGCCCTTTCTGCAGATGGCCGAAACCGCCGGCGGTCGTGACGTCGAGGAAGCGGCGGCCGCCGTCGTTGCGCAGCATGCGATTGGGATAGAGCGCGCCAAGGTCGGGCTCGCCCGTTCCGAGGTAGATGTCGGGGAAGCCGTCGTGGTCGAGGTCGCCCCAGTTGGCGCCCATCGCGTTGAAGGGCCGGCTCAGGCCGGCGGCCCCGCTGACGTCCTCGAAGCTGCCGTCGCCGCGATTGCGGTAGAGCTTGCTGAGGGGCACCTCCCGCTCGTCGAGCGTCTCGCCGAGGACGTCGCTCGCGACGTCGCCGAGCGCCAGCGCGCGGTAGCTGCACACGAAGAGATCGAGGTGGCCGTCGTTGTCGTAGTCGAAGAACCAGCTCGGGAAGCTCTGCAGCGGATGGCGCACGCCGGCTTCGCGCGCGACGTCGATGAAACGCAGGCCGCGCGCGGGGCCGCCCGCGTCGCCGACGGCGCCGAGATTGCGGTACAGCGCGTTGGGCCCGTCGGAGCGCGAGAGGTACAGGTCGGGACGGCCGTCGTCATCGAAGTCGCCGGCCGCGACCGACTTCACGTAGCCGACGTGCGCGATGCCGGCGTCGGCCGCGCACTCGGTGAAGCTGCCGTCGCCGTTCGAGAGGAACAGCTCGCAGGGGTCGACCTGCTCGCCCGACGACTCGTTGCCGATGTAGAGGTCGAGCCAGCCGTCGCCGTCGAGATCGACCCACGCGGCCGTCTGCGTGGGATGCTCGGAGTAAAGGCCGGCGGCGACGGTCACGTCCTGAAAGCGCCCCTCGCCGTCGTTGCGCAGCAGCGAGTTGGGGATGCGCCCGGCCGCGCCGCGCCAGGCGCCGCGCAGCACGAGCACGTCGGCATCGCCGTCGTTGTCGTAGTCGGCGTGCACCAGGTTCAGGCCGCCGGTGATCCCGTCGAGCCCCGCCTGCGCGGCGCGATCGACGAAGCTCCCGTCGGGTTGCGCGATCATCAGCGCCAGCGGGTCGAGGTCGCCCCACGAACTGACGAGGAGGTCGAGCCGCCCGTCGCCGTCGAAGTCTTCCATGGCGCAGCCGCCCGACAGGCCGCGCAGATCGAGGCCGCGCGCGGCCGCCGTGTCGGGGAAGCGCGGAACCTCGCCCTGCGACGCGAAGGCCGAGGCCGGGATGCACCAGGCCTCCGGCACGCCCTCGGGCCAGCGCCCCAGCGTCATAGCGGCGAGGTTGTAGAGCCAGCGCGCCTCGACGTCGTCGGGCTGCTCGACCAGCGCCTCGGCGTAGAGCGCGAGCGCGTTCTCGGCGCCGCGCGTCACGCCGTGCACGCCCGCGCCGGAGATCGGCACCAGGCACGAATCGGACGTGTGCCGCGCGACGCAGTTCTCGTCCTCGGCCACGCGCAGCCAGGCCAGCGCGAGCTGCCGGCGCACCGTGCGGCGCAGACCGGCCGGCACCGCGTCGCCCAGCTCGACGAGGCGTTCGTGGATCGCCGTCAGTTCGTCGGCGGCCTGCAGCGGCCGGCCCGCCTGGCACAGTTCGATCGCCATCTGCACGCGCGCCTGCAGCCGCGCGTGCGAGCCCTTCGGCGCGGCCTCGGCCTGCGCGCGGAACAGTTCGGCGCGGGCGTCGCTGAGATACGGGTCGCGCTCGGGTTCGGCCGCCGCCGCCAGCGCGGCCAGGCGCGCCGCCAGCGCCGCGCCGCCCGGCTCGGGCTCCGGCGCACGGCCGGGCGCCGGCGACGAGGGCGCGTCGTGGCCGCAGGCCGCGGCCACGAGCAGCCCGGCCAGCACCGCGCGGCGCGCCCTCATGCGGGCGTTGACGATCACCGCGCGACGGGCGCCCGTCAAGCGCTCACCGCTCAGCAGCGCAGCCGCGCCGCCTCCGCCGCGATGTCCTCGATCGCCGCCTCGACCCGGTCGCGCCGCGTGCGGAACGACAGCACGCAGATGCGCGCCAGGAAGCGCTCGTCGACCGTGCAGCCGGTGATCATCACGCGACCGCGCGCGTTGACGCCCTCGACGAGCCGCCGCGTGGCCTCGTTCTCGGCCGCGCGCGCGGCGCCCGGCAGCCCGAGATGGAAGGCCAGCAGCGAGAGCTGCGGCGGCGCATCGAGAACGAGGCCGGGCACCTGCGCCAGCCGCTCGGCCGCGAGCAGCGCCAGTGCGCGCTTCTCGGCGATGGCCGCGCGGAAGCGCTGCACGCCGTGCAGCTTGAGCGGCAGCCACACGCGCAGGCCGCGGTAGCCGCGCGACAGCTCGGGCCCGTACTGACTCGGGTCGTAGTGCTCGTCGCCCGCGGGCGGCGGCGGCAGGTAGCCGGCCGTCGCGGCGTGCGCCGCGCGCAACGCCTCGCCGTCGCGCACGAGCAGGGCCCCCGTCCCGTACGGCAGGAACAACCCCTTGTGCGGATCGAGCGCCAGCGAATCGGCGCGCGGCAGGCCCGCCAGCAGCGGCCGCAGCTCGGGTACCACGTGGAAGAAGGCCCCGTAGGCGCCATCGACGTGGTGCCAGAGCCCTTCGCGCGCGCACAGATCGGCGATCGCGTCGAGCGGATCGACCGCGCCCGTGTTCGTCGTGCCCGCCGAGGACGCCACCATGAAGGGGCGCAGGCCCGCGGCGCGGTCGGCGGCGATCGCGTCCGCCAGCGCGTCGAGCCGCAGGCGGTAGCGTCCGTCGACGGGCAGCGCGCGCACGCGGTCGGGCAGGATGCCCGCCAGGCGCGCCGACTTGCCGATGCACATGTGCGCGTGGCTGCTCGTGTAGAGCACGCCCTGGCGCAGGTGCTCGCCGAGCAGCCGCTCGCGCGCCGTGACGATGGCCGAGAAGTTCGCCAGCGAGCCGCCGCTGGTGAGCAGGCCGCGCGCCGAGGGCGGGAAACCCATCCACTGCGCGAACCACGAGAGCACGTTGGCCTCGAGCTGCACCAGCGCCGGCGCGGCGCGCCACACGCCGGTGTAGCGGTTCGTGCCGGCCGCGATGAACTCGGCCAGCGCCGAGGCCCACAGGCCCCCGCCGGGGATGAAGGCCAGATAGCCCGGCCCCGCCGTGCCGAAGGAGCGCCCGACCCATTCGTCGAAGAACGGCTCGAGCAGGCTCTGCAGCGGCGTGCCCTGCTCGGGCGGCCCCTCGACGAGCGCGCGGCACAGCGCCTCGGCTTCGACGTCGCCGCAGGCCGGCTGCTCGCCGAGCGAGGCCACGTGCGCGACGAGGCGCGCGAGCACGGCTCGCCCGCTGCGTTCGAGCTCGTGCGCGTCGCACTCGAGGTCGGCGAAGTCGGGCAGCGCGGTCGGAGCGGGCCCCGGGGGCGGCGGGCCCGTCACGGCGCGCCGTCCAGCGCCGACCGGAAGGCCTCGGCGACCTTCGCGCGCGCCTTGTCGCCCTGCGGATACGCATGGCTGGCGGCGAGCGCCGCGTGCGCGGCCCGGTCGAGGCGCGCGCCGAGCAGTTCCCACGCGCGCAACTGCTCGAATTGCTCGGCGGCGAGGAACGCCTCGAACAGCTCGCCGCGGGCGCGCGCGTCGTACGCGAGCTGCCCGTAGAGCCACGCGCCCTGCTCGCGGTGATCGGCGAGCGACAGGACCTCCTCGGCCCCGTGGGCCACCACGACCTCGAGCAGTTCGGGGCGCCCGAGCGATTCGAGCTTCTCGGCCAGGCTCGCCTCGGCGAGCGCCTGCACGCCCGGCACGCCGCCGAGCGCCGCCGAGAACACCGACGTGATCGGCTCGGCGGCGAACATCCCGCTCTCGTGCACGCGCGGCGCCACGTCGAGCCGCTCGAGCAGGCCCGGGCTCGTCGGCGGCGCGAGCCGCAGCAGCAGGTGGAAGACCGCGCGCGCGTAGGCCCGGTCGCGCGGCAGGAAGCTCTCGTGCCGCGCCATGAACTCCAGGCTCGGCGGCCAGGCGTGCGGCACGTCGTCGGCGAGCTGGCTCCAGTGGCGCTCGCGGCTGTTGTCGCGGTGCGCCCAGGAGTCGCCCGCCTTGCGCGTCGTGGTCGCGAGGTCGGCCGGCGGCCCGGTCACGGGCGGCGGCGGGCTCATGCCCTTGGGGACGAAGCCCGACCAGCCCTCGCGGAACCAGCCGTCGGTGATCGTCACCGTCCAGTCGCCGCCGACCCAGGCTTCGCCCCAGGCCTCGATGTCGAGTTCGTCGGTGAGCCCCTGCGCGACCCAGGGCGGCACCATGCCCCAACTGCCCTGCCGCAGCAGCGTGTGCACGAGATGCGCGAGCGCGTGGTAGCCCAGGCCGTGCGCGAGGAAGTCCTCGCCGAAGGCCGCGCTCTCGGGATGGCCGAGGTTCACGAGCAGCACGTCGAAGGTGCGCACGACGGGCGCGGCGCGCGCCTCCTCGCTCCAGACGGGGCCGTTGTCGCGCGCCCAACCCGTCCAGTCGGTCTCGCACCAGTCGAGCAGCGCGATCAGTTCGTCGAAGGCCGAGACGCCTCCCGACGCCTCGCCGGGCCGCGCGAGCACGATCGGGAAGCGCCGCCCCGAGAGCAGGCCCTCGGCCCGCGGGAACTCGCGTTCGAGCAGCGCGGCGAGCGGCGCCAGACCGCGGGCCGCGCTCGCCAGCACGGCCCGCGCCTGCGGGGCCTCGCGCAGCGCGCCGGCCGCCGAGACGTACACGTCGAGCGGCCCGACGGCTGCGTGCACGAAGGCCGGGCGCGCGAGCGCCTCGCCGAAGAAGATCCCGTCGGCGGGCGGCGGGCCGCCGCCCGAGCGCAGGTCGAACTCGCCCGGGAAGCAGCGCTCGAGCAGCGTCGCGAGCGCCTCGTCGCGCGCCGAACCCGGCGACGCGGCCGCCTCGGACGCGGGCAGCCACAACGCCAGGGCGAAGAGCGCGGTGAGCGACGTCACGGGTGCGGGCCTCCGGTCGGGGCCCCATCGTAGCGCCCGCGCCCCGAAGGTCACGCGTGGTCGAGGACGAAGTCGAACTCGAGCGCGAGCGCGTCGAGCAGTTCGACGGCGCCGAGTTCCTCGCGCCGCGCCCGCGGGATCAGCTCGAACGAGTAGGTCTCGATCTCGAGGTGCGGCGGGCCCTGCGGCCCGATCGCGTGTTCGAGCGCGCGGAGCAGGTCGGCGCGCGTCGTGCCCAGCGCGATCGACGCGTCGAGCCGCTCGGCGAAGATCGGCACGTGGAAGTGCACGCGCCAGGACGGCGCCGCGAGCGCGCGCGGATCGTCGAGGGCCGCGCCCAGATCGGGCCAGCGCACCAGCGCACCGTCCGGCAGGCGCGCCACGACCTGGTGGAACCAGCGATCGTCGGCCCACGGCCGCAGGGCGGCGGCCGCCCGTGCCGGCCGCTCGACCGCCAGCGCCGACGAGAGCTGCAGCTTGCCGACGAACACCCCCGCCGCGCGATGGGCCTGCAGCGCCGCGACGACGTCCTCGTGCTGCACGGCCTGGTGGCAGACGTCGAAGCACACGCCGAGGTGCCGCGCCGCGGCCGGGCCCGCCGGCAGCAGGTGCCGCTCGAAGAACGCGATCAGCTCGGCGCTCGTCTCGCACGACGAGAAGGGCTCGGGTTCGAGGCACAGCACCAGGCGCCGGCCGCTCTCGCCTTCGAGACGCGCGAGGCCCTCGGCCGCGGCGAGCAGCCCGGCGGCGATCGCGGCCGGCTCGGGCGCCTGCGCCCCCCAACCCTTGTAGCCGCCGGTGTGCGTGCTCAGCGTGCCGAGCGCCCCTTCGGGCAGCAGCGCGGCGAGCACTTGCGCGGCCTGCAGCGTGTACCGCAGCCGCTCGGGCTGCGCCCACGTCGGCCGGAAGACCTCGTCCTTCACGCGCGCGCCGTGGAAGTCCCCGTACGGAAAGGCGTTGACCGTGCAGACGGCGAGACGCAGTTCGGCCAGCCGGCGGCGCAGCGGCGCGGGGTCGGCGGCGAGCTGGCGCGCGAGCGTCGCCGGCAACCACAGACCGACGTCGAGCGCTGCCTGCGCCTCGAGACGTCCGCGCTCCACGAGGCGCGCGCGCAGCGCGGACGCCGGCCCTTCGAGCGCGTCGAGCAGGCCGGGCAGATCGGCGTAGGGATGCACGTTGGTGCAGTAGCCGAGGCGCTGTCCGCTCGCCAGTCGCATGGCGCGACGATACCGCAGTGCCGCGGGCGCCCGCCCCACCCGGCGCGGCGCGCGGCGGCGCCCCGGCCTGCACGCGCGCATGCCGCTGCGGTACAGTGGCGCCCGACGTGAGTGCCTTCCCAGTCGGGGCCGTTCCTGCCCCGCGCGCTCGCCGCAGGAGAAACCGTCATGTACACCTTGAAGTCCGCCGGCCTGCTGGCCGGCGCCCTGTGCGCCACGCTGGCGCTGCCGCAGGACCTGACGGCGCAGCGCGCCGGGCAGTCCGAACCCGCGCGCCCGGCCGCCGAGCCGAGCCGGCCGGCCGAACCGGCGCGCCCCGCCGCCGAACCGGGACGCACGACGAGCGAGCCCGGCCGCAAGACCGAGGGCGTGCGTCCTCCGCAGGAGGAGGCCGAAGGCGCCGTGCGCAAGAGCGGCGAGCGCGCCGACTCGGGCGAGCACTCCGCCGAGATGCGCAAGCTGGCGCTCGAGGAGGCCAAGCACCGCGAGCGACTCGCCAAGCTGCGCCGCCTCAAGGACCTCGCCGAGGCCAAGGGCCAGACCGAGCGCATCGCCGCGCTGATGAAGCTGCGCGACAAGGAGAACGAGCAGTTCGAGGCGCAGCGCCAGCGCATCCGCGCGAAGATCGGCGACGAGAACTTCCGCCGCGCCGACGAGGCGCTCGGGCGCGGACGCGAGCACGCCAAGGGCCAGGCCGGGCGCGCGGGCAAGCCCGAGGACCGCAAGTCCGAGGGCGGCAAGTCGCGCGCCGGCGAGGGCGGCGCGAAGGCCGAGCGCAAGGACGACGGCGGCCAGGGTCGCAAGCCCGACGCCGGGCAGGAGCGCAAGGACGACGGCGGCGGCAATCGCGGCGACGGCCGCGGAAACCCGAGGTCGCGTTGAAGCCCTCCGTGCGCAGTTCGTCGCTCGCCCTCGTCGCGGCCCTGACGCTGGGCGCCTGCGGCGGCGCCGCGGGCGAAGGCGCGGCCGCGGCGGGCACCGACGGCGGCACGGACGCCGTCTCGGTCTTCGGCGTTGAGCTCGAAGAGGTGCCGACCCAGGAGCAGGCCGACGAGATCGCCACCGAGGAGATCACCGAGGCCAACGCCGACGCCGAGTTCGCCAAGCTGCAGGCCGAGATCGAAGGCGGCGGCTGAGCCGCGACGCTTTCCGGTGCGCGCGACGAGCCGCGGCCCCGCACCTGCGCGGCCGCGGCTCGTCGTGCTCGCGGCCTACATCCGCAGCCAGACGCTCTTGGTCTCGGTGTAGTTCTTGAGCGCGTGGTGGCCCATCTCGCGGCCGTAGCCGCTCTGCTTGAAGCCGCCGAAGGGCGAGGCCGCGTCGAACATGTTGTAGCAGTTGATCCACACCGTGCCGGCGCGCAGCGCGGCGGCGAGGCGGTGCGCCTTGCCGATGTCGCGCGTCCAGATGCCGGCGGCCAGGCCGTAGATGCTGTCGTTGGCTTCGCGCGCGATCTCGTCGACGTCGTCGAAGGGCAGCGCGCACACGACCGGGCCGAAGATCTCCTCGCGCAGGATCGACATCTCGGGCTTCACGTTCTCGAAGACGGTCGGCTGCACGAAGTAGCCCTTGCCGCCGCCGGGCAGTTCGCCGCCGAGGCGCGGCGTGGCGCCGGCCTTGCGTCCCGCTTCGACGAAACCCTGCACGCGCTGCTGCTGCTCGCGCGAGACGAGCGGCCCCATCTGCGTACCCTCCGCCATGCCGGGGCCGAGCCGGATGCCCTTGGCCATGTCCGCGACGCGCTCGACGACCTCGCCGTAGGCCTTGCGCTGCACGTAGAGCCGCGATCCCGCGCAGCAGCACTGCCCGTGGTTGAAGAAGATGCCGTTGAAGGCGCCCTGCGCCGCGCCTTCGAGATCGGCGTCGGCGAAGATCACGTTGGGTGACTTGCCGCCGAGTTCGAGCGTGACGCGCTTGATGCCCGCCGCCGAGGACTTGACGATCTCGCGCCCGACCTCGGTGCTGCCGGTGAAGGCCACCTTGTCGATGTCGGGGTGGTTGGCGAGCGCCGCGCCCGCGTCGCCGAAGCCCGTGACGATGTTGACCACGCCCTCGGGGAAACCCGCGTCGACGATGCACTGCCCGAGCAGCAGCGCCGAGAGCGGCGTCTGCTCGGCGGGCTTGAGCACGACGGTGCAGCCGCAGGCGAGCGCCGCGCCGAGCTTCCAGGCCGCCATGAGCAGCGGGAAGTTCCACGGGATGATCTGCCCGACCACGCCGACCGGGTCGCGCAGCGTGTAGTTGAGGTAGACGCCCTTGGGGTCGTAGGGCGGAGCGACCGGGATCGTCTCGCCCTCGAGCTTGTCGGCCCAGCCCGCGTAATAGCGGAAGTGCTCGATGGTCAGCGCGACGTCGGCCGCGCGCGCGACGGCGAGCGGCTTGCCGTTGTCGAGGCTCTCGAGCTGCGCGAACTCCTCGGTGCGCTGCTCGATCAGGTCGGCGAGTTTGTAGAGCAGCCGACCGCGCGCGCGGCCCGGCAGGCGGCGCCACGCGCCCTCCTCGAAGGCGCGGCGCGCCGCGCGCACGGCGCGGTCGACATCCTGAGCGCCGCCGTGCGCGACGTGCGTGAGCACGCTGTCGTCGGCCGGGTTGCGCACCTCGAAGCTGCGGCCGTCGGCGGCCGCCACCCACTGCCCGCCGATGAGATGCTTGTGCGGCGCGGCCGCGAGAAAGGCCGTCACGGCCTTGGCCGGCTGGACGGGCTGGGGGGCGTTGAGCGTGGTCGTCATGGCGGGCGGCTCCGGGCGGGAGGCGAAGGCGAAGAGCGCCGATGATACCGGGCCGCCCGCGCTGCGGGTTCGGCGCTAGACTCGGAGCCCTTGCACGACGCAACGAACCCCGCCTCCGCCGCAGCCTCCGGTCTGCCGACCGACGCGCTCGCCGCGCGCGCGCGCGGCGCCGATCCGGCGGCCTTCGCCGAGCTGTACCGCCGCGTCGCGCCGGCGATCCACGCCTGGGCCACCCTGCAGATCCGGCCGCCCATGCGCCGGCTGCTCGACCCCGACGACCTGCTGCAGGAGGTCACCTGCCGCGCCTGGGAACGCTTCGCGACCTGGGACGAGGCCAAGGGCCCGTTCCGCGGCTGGCTCTTCGGCATCGCGCGCAACGTGCTGCGCGAGGCCTTCCGCCGCGCGGCGAGCGCACCGGCGCTCGCGCCGCGCGCCGCCGGCGACAGCGGCGATGCGTTCGTTCAGGTGCCCGACTCGGCGACCGCCGTCAGTCGCGCGCTGGCGCGCGACGAAGGCCTGGCCGCGCTCATCGCGCACGTCGACGCGCTCCCCGACGAGGAGCGCAAGCTGCTCCTCTGGCGCGGCATCGAGGGGCTGCCGCACGCCGAGGTCGCGCAACTCCTGCAGGCCTCGCCCGACGCGGTCGCCAAGCGCTGGCAGCGCCTGCGCGACGCGCTGCGCGACGAACCCCGGCTGGCCGAAATCCTGGCGGCCTGAGAGAGGAACGGAATCGGGGGCGACCGGCTGCGATCCGGCCGCCCCCGCTCCGCCCCTCGATCCCCGGGTTCGGCGCGGCTCAGGGCACCGAGAGCCGCACGAGATTGCTCAGGTTGCCGGCGCTGCCCGGTCCGCCGGCGAGCGCAAGCTGCTGGATGTAGACCGTCGCGCCCGAGGGCAGGCCCGGCGGCAGCGTCACGGGGATGCTGCTCGGCAGCGGGAACCAGCCGTAGAGGAACCACGGCCCGGCGACGTCGACGAACAGCGGGCCGTAGTACTTGAAGCCGACCTCGCTCTCGGCGAAGCCCACGAACAGGAAGCTCGCCATGCCCGCGGTGCCCGTCGAGGCGATCGTGATCGTCTGGCCCGAAGCGAAGGTGCCGCTCACGCCGAGCGTGACGTGGTCGAACTCGAAGGCGCCCATGTCGACGACGCGCACCGTGTCGAGGTCGCCGTCGAGCAGGCGCGGATTGCCGGCCGGGTCGGCGCCCGAGAGGACGAAACCCGGGTCGCCCGCGTCGATCAGCGGCGAGGTCGACGCGAGCCGCAGGTCGCCGCCGGCCTGGTTCAGGAACTGCGGGTCGACGCTGACGTTGCCGTCGGTGCCGGAGAAGGGCGGCGCGTCCGAGTAGCGCAGCTGTCCCGCCAGAAAGCCGCTCACCTGGTTGGCGCCGCTGGCGTTGCCCCAGGACACGCAGCTGCTCGCCGTCCCCGACCAGGCGCCGTTCGTCGTCAGCCCCAAGCCGTTGTTCTGCGCGGCGGTCGCGTTGCGCAGATCGAAGGCGCCGCCGACGAGGTTGATGCCGAAGGAGTTGTTGCCGAAGGCCACCAGGCTCTGCGCCGGCGAGGCCGCGGCCTCCAGGACGATGCCGCCGTGGGCGCCGTGCTCGGCGCGCACCGAGCGCAGCGTGACGCCCGACGACGAGCAGCGCAGGTTGGGCGTGAAGCCCCAGCCCGAGTAGCGCACGAGCATGTGCTTCACGACGCCGCTCGATCCGGCCACGAAGTTCATGCCCGTCCAGGCGTCCGGCGCGCCGCTCGTGGGACCGTCGCCGATCGAGTCGCCGCCGAAGGAGTCGTCGACGATCGACGTGATCACGACGGGTTGCGTGGCCGAGCCGTTGACGTCGAAGGTGCCGCTCACGACGAAGCCGGCCCCGAAACCCATCTTGATCACGACGCCCGGCTCGAAGCGCAGCGTCCTGCCGACCGGCACGGACACGCCGGCGTTGATCACGAGCACGCCGTTCAGCGTGTTGCGCTTCTCGACCTTGGTGAGCGTGTCGGGCGAGCCGACGGTCACGTCCATGTAGGGGCGCGCGCTGCCGGTCGCGACGTTGTCGCGGAAGCCCGGCACCGCGGCCAGCAGCACGTTGCGGATCGCGGGCATGCTGACGCCCACGCTCAGGATCGTGCAGCGCTCGACCGTCGGACGGGCCGAACTGCCCGCGAGGTCGAGGCCGCCGTGCATCACGTCGAGGAACTGGCAGTCGCGCAGCGTGGCGTCGGAATCGACCAGCCGCACGGCCGGCGTGAAGCTGGTGCCGGTGTAGCGCACGATCGTGCGCTCGAGCACGCTGGCGTCCGACGTGTCCGAGAGGTGCAGGCCGTTCCACGAGTCGGGGTTGCCCGTGCTCGGCCCGTTGGCGTCGCTGTCACCGCCCCACGCGTCGTCGGGGAGCGTGGTAAACACGACCGGCGACGTTGGGCTGCCCTGCGTGAGCAGCGTGCCGTGGACCGTCCAGCCGTGGCTCGCCGCGATCTTGAGGATCGTGCCGGCCTGCATGGTCAGCGTCGCGCCGGCGGCCACCGTCGGGGAGGAGTCGAAGCCGAAGACGCCGGTCGGCGAGTTGGCCGGGCCGAAGACCACGTTCGAGACGTGGCTGGCCGGCGCGACGTTGACGTAGCCCCGTCCGCTCCCCGAGTGGCTGTTGCCGGTGAGCAGCGGCAGCGCGGCGAAGGGCACCGCGTCGAGCGCGGGCCGGTTGCCGTTGGACGAGAAGGTCGTGCCGGTGATCGTCGGCAGCGAGTTGCCGCCGAAGCCGACTCCTCCCCACTGGCCGTCGCGCACGACGCCGTCACTCAGCGTGATGTCGGCCGACGAGAGCGAGATCGCGTACGCGAAGCCGGTGCCCGTGTAGCGGACCTCGACGTGCTCGAGCACGCTGGCGTCGCTGGCGGGACCGAAGCCCAGCCCCGCCCAGCAGTCGGGCGCGCCCGAGGAGGGGCCGTTGCCGTTGCTGTCGCCCCCGGCGCTGTCGTCCTGCAGGCAGGTGAAGATCACGGGATTGCCGGAGGCACCCTGCGCGAGCAGCGTGCCGTCGACACTCAGGCCGTTGCCGTTGAACTTCAGGATCGCGCCGGCCTGCAGCGTGAGCGTCGTGCCCGCGGGGACGGAGATCCAGCCGGTGACGTGGTAGACGCCGGGGCCGAGCGGGCCGCCGGCGCCGTCCGAGAGCGGGCCGCTGATCGGGGTCTGGGCGGAGGCGAGCGGGACGGCGAGCAGCGCGAACAGCGCGAGGCGGACCGCGAACAGCCGGCGCGCCGGGCGCGCGGTGCGGGACGGATCGAGGCGTACGGACATCGGAGGTGCTCCTGGGGGCCGTGCGGCTCGCGGGAGATCCACGGAGCGACGGCCCCCCTCCTTGGCGCGTCGGCGCCGGGTTGGACAGGGAATTCCGTCCGCCCGCCGGCCGACGCGCCCGGCCCGCCCCGCCGGCCGCAGACTGTCCAAGGCGGCCCGCGTGCGCCAAGATCCTGCGCAGCCGCACGCCGTTCCCCGCGGCGATCGGCCCACGCTTGGACTCCTCGCACCACGAAACGGTCGTGCTCGACTTCCTCGGGCGCCTGCTGCTCGATCGCAGCGAGGGCCGCAGCGTCGCGCTGGCCGACTACCTGCGCCTGTACCCCGGCTACGAGCAGACCGTCGCGGCCGAATGGCTGCGGGCCGAGGCCGGAGCGGCGCCGACGGACGGCCGGCACGGCGAGGCGGCGCGCGCGCAGGACGCGGCGGCGGCCGACGCGGACGCGCCCGGACGCGCAGGACGCGTGGGCCGCTTCCGCCTGCTGCGCGAGATCGGCCGCGGCGGGCAGGGCGCCGTCTGGCTCGCTCACGACGAGCGGCTCGACCGGCGCGTGGCGCTGAAGGTCGTGCCCGCGTCGCCGCTGTTCCGCGACATCGCGCCGCGCCTCGCGCGCGAAGCGCAGGCGGCCTCGCGCCTCGCGCACCCCGGCCTGTGCGCCGTGCACGACGTGGGTTGCGATGACGGCGTGGCCTGGATCGCGATGCGTCACGTCGAGGGCGTCACGCTCGCCCGCCGCCTGCAAGCGGACGCCGGTGCGCCGCCGTCCCGGGCCGAATTCGACGCGCGTCTGTCGGTGCTCGAGGGCGTCGCGCGCGCGCTGCACGTGGCGCACGAGGCCGGCATCGTGCATCGCGACGTCAAGCCCGGCAACATCATGATCGGCACCGACGGGACGCCGGTGCTGCTCGACTTCGGCCTGGCGCTGTCCGATGCCGACGGCGCGCCGCTGACGATCACGGGCGAGGCGCCCGGCACGCCGGCCTACATGGCGCCCGAGTGCCTGCGCCGCGGCGCGGCCCGCGCCGACCGGCGCGCCGACGTGTGGTCGCTGGGCGTGACGCTCCACGAGGCGGTCACGGGCCGGCGCCCCTTCGACGGCGTCACGCGCGAGGAACTCGTGCGGCGCATCCTCGACGACGAGCCCGAGGATCCGCGGCTGCGCGCGCCCGGGCTGCCGCGCGACCTGAGCGCCGTCGTGCAGACCGCGCTCGCCAAGGAGCCCGAGCGGCGCTACCCGAGCGCGCTGGCGCTCGCTGACGAACTCGGGCGCCTGCGCCGCGGCGAACCCGTGGCCGCGCGGCGTGTCTCGTCGCTCGGGCGGCTGCTGCTCTGGGCCCGGCGCCGTCGGGCGCTGGCGAGCGCGATCGCCGTGGCGGTGCTCGCGCTGACGGGCGGGCTCGTCGCGAGCACGCTGCTGCTGCTGCAGACGCGCGCGGCCCTGCACGAGAACCGCGCGCTGCTCGACGACTACCGGCAGCTCTCCGATCGCAAGCAGGCCGCCGACCTGCAGGCCGAGGCCGAAGCGCTGTGGCCGGCGCTGCCCGAGCGCGGCGACGCGCTGGCGGCCTGGATCGCGGCCGCCGACGTCCTGCTGGGCCGGCTGCCGGGCCACGTCGAGGCGCTCTCGGCCTCCGAGGATCGCGCGCGCGGGCAGGCCGCGCGCAGCGCGTCCGTGGCCGACGCCTACGACGAGGCCTGGCTGGCCGAACAGCTCGCGCAGCTCGTGGCCGCCTTGCAGGCGCTGTCGGTCACCCGCGCCGACGTGGAGCGGCGGCTGGAGTTCGCGCGCACGATCGAAGCGCGCTCGCTCGCGGCCCCGGCCGCCGACTGGGCGGCCGCGGCGGACGCGGTCGCGCGCGATCCGCGCTTCTCCGGCGTCACCCTGGCGCCGCAGTTGGGGCTGCTGCCGCTCGGCGCCGACCGCGTGTCGGGCCTGCAGGAGTTCGCGCATCTCGCGAGCGGCCCGCCCGCCGTGCGCGATCCGGACACCGGCCGGCTCGCGCTCGACGACCACACGGGCGTCGTGCTGGTGCTCGTGCCGGGCGGCGCGACGCGCGTCGGAGCCGCGCCGCCCTCGTCCGGCGCCCCGCCCGGCTCGGCCCACGTCGACCAGCAGACCGGCCCCTGGGACGGCCCGGTGCAGTCGCTGCGCCTCGACCCCTTCTTCATCGCCAAGCACGAACTCACGCAGGCCCAGTGGCGGGCGCATGCGGGGGACAATCCGTCCGCGTACGGGCCCGAATCGAAGTTCACGCGCGACGATCAGCCGCTGCGGCATCCCGTCGAGAACGTGAGCTGGCACGACGCGCGGCGCTGGCTCGAGCAGGTCGACCTCGCGCTGCCGACCGAGGCGCAGTGGGAGCACGCCGCGCGCGCGGGCACGACGACGCCCTGGTGGACGGGAAAGGACGTCGCCAGCCTCGCCGGGGCCGGCAACCTCGCCGACGCCTGGGCGCGCGACCATGGCGGGCACGAGAACTGGTCCTACGAGGCGGGCCACGACGACGGCGCGGTGATGCACGCCGCCGTCGGCCGCTACCGGCCCAACGCCTGGGGGCTGCACGACACGATCGGCAACGTGCAGGAGTGGTGCGCGGATGCCTGGGAGGACTGGTCGCTCGTGCCTCCGCGCGACGGCGACGGGCTGTGCGCGGGGACCGAGACGGCTCCGGTCTTCCGCGGCGGCTCCTACACCAAGCCGGCCGAGCGGGCGCGCTCGGCCTGCCGCGACGGCCTGCCGCCGGAAGCTCGCAACCATTATCTGGGGCTGCGGCCCGCGCGCGCGCTCCGGCCCTGAGGCCGGCCCGCGCCGTTCAGTCGTTGCGCGCGGCGTTGAGCGCGCCGTCGTCGTAGAAGGCCACGCCGTGGGCCGCGCCGGCGCGCGCCTTGGCGATCCAGGTGATCTGGCCCGTGTGCCAGGAGAAGTGCTCGACGATGTGCAGCACGGCGCCAAGCACGGTCGTGTCGAACTCCTGGATCGTGACGGGCGCCAGCCAGCGGCCCGCGGGCAGCGACTCGATCACGGCACAGGCCTCGTCCACGGTGACCTGCAGCGCGTCGAGCAGTTCGGCGGCGCAGGCGCCCTCCCGCGCCGAGAACTCGCGCTCGCGGACGCGGGCGTCGGGCGCCCCGCCGAGGCCCGAGACGATCCACTGCCGCACGTTGCCCCGCAGGTGCAGCAGCAGGTTGCCGACGCTGGTCGTCTGCGCGTGCGGCCGCCACCACAGGTCGGCGGCGGGCAGCGCCGACACCGCCGCGCGCAGGCGCGGCATGTACGTCGCGCGCAGGTAGAACGCGCACTGCTCGGCCAGCGCCCGGGCGAAGCGCTCCGCTTCCTCGGCCTTCGCGAAATCGACCATGCCTCGCCTCGCTCCCCGGGCCTCCAAAAGAACGGCGCCCCGCGCGGCCTGCTCCGGCCGCGCGGGGCGTTCGATTCTAGCGACGCGGACGCCGCTGCGGGGGCTCAGGGCAGCTTCAGGTTGCCGTTGTTCTGCGTCCCGTTGTCGAAGTTGTTGTTGGCGACGTCGAGCGCCGTGCTCAGGTCGGAGAAGCCGAGGTCGCCCGTGCCGTCGTTGTCCATGTCGATCGGCATCGCGATCTCGCCGGCGATGGCCCGGTCGGCGAGCGTGATGACCTCGCGCAGGCTGAAGCCCAGCAGCTTGGCGTGCACGCCCCACGCGAAGACCAGGTCGCCGACGACCGCGCCCGTCTGCGTCTTTTTCCCGGCGAAGGCGCCGGCGTCGTCGAAGTGCACGTTGAGCTTGGCGGCGGCGAGTTGGCCGCCGAGCACGCCGGCGCCCGAGTTCTTGGGATTGACGGCGTCGAAGCCGAGCTTGGCCGGCGTGCCGCCCTCCGGCAGGAAGTCCTCGACGGCCTTGCTGGTCGTGAGGTGCACGACGTAGTGGCCGTCGCCGTCGACGCCGTCCTGGTCCCCCAGCAGCAGGCCGCCGGGGAACACGCTGCCGAACCACTGGTCGCGCAGGCAGCCGGGGTTGTTGCCCGCGCACTTGGTGCCCCAGCCGCCCTGCGTGAAGGTCACGAAGCTGCCGACGCCGAGGCACTTGCCCGTGTCGATCGCGGTCAGCGCCTCGCAGTTCGACACGCCGGCCTGGCCGGGGTCGGGGCCCAGCGCCACGAACTGGAAGTAGCCGGTGAAGCCGACCATTCCGGGCACGCAGTCGACGTGGTGCGAGAAGCACAGGTGCCCGGAGGCGGGCATGACCAGCGTGAAGATCTTGAGCGCCGGCAGGGCGACGCACAGCGTCCCGAACTTGGTGGGGATGCTCGCTTCGCTCGCGCTGACCAGCAGGAAGATGAAGCTGCCGCCGGGCGCGGTGATGCAGGTGTCGAAGTCGCCGCCGATCGGCACGGTGTCGTCCATCTCGAGCACGTAGCTCGGGCCGGCCTGCGCGGAGAGCGGAGCGACGAGGCAGGCGAGCACGACGGCCGACGAAAGAATGCGGTGCAACATGGGAGTGAATCCGGAGAGAGGATCGGGGACAGCCACCCTCAAGAGGGCGTCACGCCGGTCCTGATACGGCGGGGAAGGCTAGCCCGGCCCCGCCGGGCGGCAAGTCGGCGCGGGGGGCGGGGAGGCGCGCACGCCGGAGTGGTGCCCCCGGCGGGAAAACGACACAATGGTCCGTTCCCGTGGGCTCGCCACGGCACGAACCCATGACACCCCAACCCTCCCGTCGAAGCGAAGGACCGCGCGGATCGCGCCGCGGCGGCGGACCGGGCGGACGCGGCGGCCCGCGCCGCGGCGGACGGGGCGGGCCGGGC
>CAZBBB010000040.1:0-24911 GCA_964490005.1 uncultured Phycisphaerales bacterium
CGCGCGCCAGCAGCTCGGCGCAGGCCGCCTCGTCGAGACCCGCAAGGCGCAGCACGCGGGCGCGGCTGAGCAGCGCGGCGTTCACGTGGAAGGCCGGGTTCTCGGTCGTCGCGCCGACGAGCGTGACGCGACCGTCCTCGACGGCGTGCAGCAGGGCGTCCTGCTGACCGCGATGGAAGCGGTGGATCTCGTCCACGAACAGCAGCGTGCCCGACCGCCCGGCCTGCAGCCGCTGCTCGGCGGCGGCGATCGACGCGCGCAGCTCCGCCACGCCCGCGGCCAGCGCCGACACCTCGTCGAACGCGCACTCGAGTTCGGCGGCGAGGGCGCGGGCCAGCGTCGTCTTGCCGCTGCCGGGCGGCCCCCACAGGATCATCGACCCCAGCCGGCCGGCGCGCAGTTCGGCGGCGAGCGATTCGACCAGGCGGGCCTGGCCCACGATGCCGGACAGGCGCGCGGGCCGCAGGCGCTCGGCCAGCGGCGCGCGCGCGGCGGCAGAAGCGCGGGCGGCCGCGCGCCACAGGATGTTGTCTTCGGAAGCGACCATGCCGAGGACGCGCGAGTCTACCCGCCGCCGCGCGCTTGCGCGGGCCGCGCCGTCCGCTATCGTCGCGGCTCCGTCCCCGCGCTCCGGCGCGCCCGGAGCGCCCTCATGGTCCAGATCGACGTCGTCTACCGGGGCGAGCTGCGCTGCGAGGCGACGCACGGGCCCTCGGGCACGCACCTGCTCACCGACGCGCCGGTCGACAACCACGGCCGGGGCGCGTCCTTCTCGCCCACCGATCTGCTCGCCACCGCGCTCGGCGCCTGCATGGCGACGATCATGGGGATCGTGGCCGAGCGTCGCGGCATCGACCTGCGCGGCATGTCCGTGCGGGTCGAAAAGATCATGGCGAGCGCGCCGGTGCGGCGCGTGGGGCAGCTCGTCGTCGAGATCGCCGTTCCCGTCGACCCCGGCGCCGAGCACCGCAAAGCGCTGCAGCTCGCGGCCGAGGCCTGCCCGGTGCACGCCAGCCTGCATCCCGATCTCGTCCGGACGGTCAGTTTCCGCTGGGGGGCGCGCTGAGGATCGGCTCGAGCCGGAAGACGTTCGTCGCGCCGCTCGGCACGAAATCGAAGGCGCGGTGCAGGGCGCGCCGCGTCTCGAGATGGATCGGCGCGAGGCCGCGCGGCGGCGGGTTCTGGTCGAAGTAGACGGCGCGCCCCTCGGCCCGGGCGCGCTCGGCGCGCGCGAGCACGGCCGCGCCGTCGAGACGCTCGGCCCCGAGTTCGACGAGCGCGGCCCGTTCGACGAGCGGGCTCACGTGCGGGCCGAGGTAGACCAGCGCGCGCGCGCTGCCCTCGGCCAGCAGCGGCTCGGCCAGACCCGGATCGGCCGACGTGATCAGCAGCGCGTCGCGCTCCAGCACGCGATCGGCCTCCGAGAGGCTCGCGAAGCGCGCGATCGATTCGGTCTCGGTGAGCGTGGGCGGCGGCGCGCGCACGACGCTCGTCGCCAGCACCGCGGCGCCGAGCAGCGCGCCGGCCGCGGCCCGCCGGGCGGGCCACCAGGCGCAGGCGCCCAGCCCGGCGACGACGGCCAGCAGCGGCACGCAGGGCAGCAGGTAATTGTCGGAGCGGAAGGCGTAGAGCGCGAGGAACAGGTTGTTCCCCGCGGCGCTCAGCACGGTGAGCGCCAGCAGCCGGCGCCCGGCGGCGCCCCCGCGCCTCCAGCACCACGCCGCCCCGGCCGCGAGCGCCACCGTGAAGGCCAGTGGCTGCACCTCGGACAGGCCGAGCCAGGCCTTGGTCAGCACGAAGCTCTCGTCGCGGTTGGGCGCGCCGGGCGGCGAGAAGATGTTGCCCAAGGAGAAGGCCAGCTCGTGGCTCCAGGCGCCGTAGCCGGTCGCCAGCGGCGAACCGTAGGCCCAGGTGTTGTGCGCCGCGACGAGCAGCGCGCCCGCCGCCATCCCGGCGCCCAGCACGGCCAGCCGGCGCGCGCGTCCGCCCTCGCGGCCGGCGCCGCAGAGCACTTCGCTCAGGCCCAGCGCGAGCGGGAAGAACACGTTGGCGAAGCGCAGCAGCAGCGAGGCGACCGCGAGCAGCCCCGCGGCGAACAGCGCGCCGCGCGCCCCCGGCGCCAGCCACAGCCACGCGACGAGCACGATGAGCGCGCCCGTCGGCACCTGCGTCATGATGTAGCCGCTCATCTGGCGGAACATGGCGCTCGAGAGCAGCAGCAGGCCCGCCGCGAGCCCCGCCGCGACGCCGCCGTGGCGGCGCGCCACCGTCGCGACGAGCAGCAGGCCGGCCAGCGCGCAGGCCAGCACGACCCACACGCCGTGGCGCGGATCGGGCCCGAGCAGCGCGAAGGGCAGCGTGATCAGCGCCGGCAGTCCCGCCGGGTAGTAGCCCGGCAGCAGTTCGCCGCCGACGGGAATCACGTTGCCCAGGCCCCGCATCAGGCTGCGCGCCTGGCTCGTGTATCCGAGGATGTCGTAGAACAGCGGCACCTCGTCGAGCGGCCGCGCGAGCAGCGCGGCGCCGAGCGCCAGCAGCACGAGGCCCGTCACGAGGGCGCCGCGCGACGCCATCAGCGGCGCGGCGGCAGCAGCGAGCCCATGACCTTCTTGCCGAGCGCCGAGGCGACCAGGTCGCACAGCAGCTGCCCCGTCGCGTTGGCGTTGTCGTGGATCGGATTGAGCTCGGCCATCTCGATCGAGCACAGCAGGCCCGAGTCGGCGACGAACTCCATGAGCAGATGGCTCTCGCGCATGTTCAGGCCGCCGGGCACGGGCGTGCCGACGCCGGGCGCGTAGTCGGGGTCCACCGCGTCCATGTCGAAGGAGACGTGGATGCCGGCCGTGCCGCGGCTCGCGACGTCGAGCGCCTCCTGGATCACCACCGCCATGCCGCGCGCGTCGACCTTCATCATCTCGTAGTAGTGGATGCCGCTGCGCAGCACGATCTCGCGCTCGCCGTCATCGACCTCGCGGATGCCGATGAGCGCGACGTTGGCCGGATCGACCTTGGGCCGGAAGCCGCCCAGCTCGACCAGTTCGGGCGCGCCGTAGCCGAGCACCGTGCCGAGCGGCATGCCGTGGATGTTGCCCGACGGCGAGGTCTCGGGCGTGTTCATGTCGGCGTGCGCGTCGATCCAGATCAGGCCGAGCTTCTGGCCCTTCTTGCGGAAGTGCGACGCGACCCCGGTGATCGTGCCGATGGCCATCGAATGGTCGCCGCCGATCACGATCGGCAGGATGCCGTCGTCCATGTAGCGCTCGACCTTCACCGAGAGCCGCTCGCAGGCGCGCGCGATCTCCTTGAGGTACTTGGGTCCGCGGCCGGGCGCGCGCACCTCGGGCAGCGGCACGGCGATGTCGCCGCCCTCCTGGAAGTCGTAGCCCAGCGCGCGCAGCTGCCGCGCGAGGCCCGCGTAGCGCACCGCCGAGGGGCCCATGTCGACGCCGCGACGCCCGGCGCCGAGGTCCATCGGCACGCCGATGAGGCGCACCTGGCGTGCGGGCTCGCTGGGCTTGGGCATCGCGGGGCTCACCGGGGCGGGGGTCGAATCTAGCGCGAGGCGCCGCCCCATCCAAGGATCGCCCCGCGCGTCAAGCGTCCATCGCGGCCGCGTCGCGCACGTTGTGCGTCGTGCCCTCGATGGCCACGCCCGCCGCGCGCGCCTCGAGCCGCGGACCGCGCGTCACGCCCATCGAGCGGAACATCTTCTTCGCGAGATCGTAGGCCTTGAACTCGAGCGTCCAGCCGTACTTCTGGTGACGCAGGCGCCAGCCCGCCATCGCGCGCAGGAAGCGGTGGTACGGCGTGCGGCCGCGCACCAGCCCGTCGAACCACGGCACGAGATAGGTGTAGCGGTGGTAGTCGCGCTTGATCGCCGGCGGCAGGCGCTCGAAGGTCTGGTTGCCGAACTTGTACTCGACCATCGAGCCCCAGGTCTCGAACTCGAGCGGCATCTCGTAGCCCGTGCGCTGCGCGTGGATGCCCGACTCGGTGCCCGGCAGCGGCCGGTAGAGCAGCACCTCGCTGGTGCAGTTCGGGTAACGGGTCTTCATCTCGGCCGCGAGCGTCAGCGTCGCGCGCATCGAGGCCTCGGTCTCGTCGGGGTAGCCGATGATCCAGAACAGGCCGATCTTGATGTTGCGCTCCCACATGCGTCGCATGGCCTTGTCGACGTTGCCGTCGCAGATGCCCTTGCGGATGTAGTCCTGCATCTCGGCCGAGGCCGTCTCGGCGCCGACCCACATCATGTGGCAGCCCGAGTCGCGCATCAGGTCGAGCGTCTCGTCGGAGAGCTTCACGATCGACTCGACCTCGATCGTCGCGTTCCACCAGATGCGCGCGTCCTTGGCGAGCAGCAGCTGGCAGAACTCGCGGATGCGCTTCTCGTTCACGCCGAAGTTGGCGTCCTGGAAGCGCACGACCTCGAAGTCGTGCTTCTGCTTCAGCTCGAGGATGCGGTCGACGAGCAGTTCGGCCGAGATGGCCTTCCAGCGGCGGCGCGTCACGAGCGGCGAGCAGCAGAACGAGCAAGGCTCGGGGCAGCCGTAGCTGCTGAAGTAGCTCACCGCGCGGTACGGGCGGTCCATGCTGAAGCCCGGCGGATCGGGGAAGCGGTAGCGCACCTTGGCGGTGCTGGCCTGCCGCAACTGCACGTCGAGGTAGGCCTCGACGTCGATCAGGTCGAAGCGCGGCGGGGGCAGGTCGTCGAGCGCCACGACTTCGCGCCAGGGCGTCTTGTGCAGCTGGCCGTTGCGCCACAGCGCCAGGCCGGGGATCGCGTCGACGGGCGTCCCGTCGCGCACCGCGACGAGCCAGTCGCGGAAGGTCAGTTCGCCCTGCCCGAGGCAGACGGCGTCGGCCAGGCCGTTCTTGAGGAACAGCTCGGGCGCGATCGAGGGGAACCAGCCGCCCCAGATGATCGGCAGCTGCGGGTACTTGGCGCGCACGGCCTTGGCGACCTGCGTGCCGTCCTGCACCTGGTAGCCGACGATGCAGGTGCTGCCGAAGGCGAAGGCGCCCTCGAGCTTCTTCCAGAGCTTGCCCATCGGGTCGGGCTCGACCATCGAGTCGATGATGTCGAACTCGAAACCCTCCTCCATCGCCGGCGCGCAGATGTGGAGGAACTCGAGCGGCATGAGGTCGGCGCTGTACGGCTGGCCGAGCTTGGGATCGCCCCGCTCGGGGTAGTAGAGCACGACTCGACGGCGGGTGTTGGTCATGGAGAGATCGTCTTCGTGCGCAGGAGCGCTCTGCGTGCGGACCTCGCACCGGGTGCCGCGTCTTTCGCGAGGCGGCAGTTTACCATCGGCTCGCAGCCCGAACGGACCATAGTCCCCTGCGCGACGAGCGCCTGCTCCGCGCGCCCCTTCTGAGCCGACCCATGCGTCAGGACAGCGCGTCGAATCCGGCCGCATGAGCGCGCCTGCGCGGCATCCCCTTCCGCCCGAGGACTGGCCGAGTTCGGCGCGCTACGCCGCCAGCCGCATGGCGGCGCCGCTGCGGCTGACCAGCGGGCTGCTGCTGCGCGACCGCACCTGGGTGCCGGCCATGGTGCCCTGGCGCGCGAGCGCCGACGGAGAGGTCACGCCGGCGGTGCTCGACTGGTACGAGCGCCTCGCCGAGGGGCGGCCCGGCGCGCTCGTCGTCGAGGCCACCGGCGTGCGCGACATCCCGAGCGGCCCGCTGCTGCGCATCGGCGACGACCGCTTCGTGCCGGGCCTGCGACGGCTGGTGCAGACCGTCGCGCGCGCCTCGGGCGGCCGCACGGCGCTGCTGGTGCAGATCATCGACTTCCTCTCGATCCGGCGGCGCCCCGCGCCGGAGCGCTACTTCGCGCGCTACCTGACGCTGCGCGCGGCGCACCGCGAGGCGGCGCGACGACTCGACCCGGCGCTCGACGGGAACGATGACGCCGCGGTGCGGACGGCGCTGCTGGCCGCCGGCCCGGCGGCCTGGCCCGGGCTGCTCGACGAGCGCGAGCTGCACGCGCTGCAGCACGGCGCGCGCGAACGCGTGACCGACACGCACCTGCCCCACATCGCGACGCTGCCGGGCGTCCTCCCCCCGATCTTCGCCGCCGCCGCCGCGCGCGCGCAGGCCGCCGGCTTCCACGGCGTCGAGCTGCACTGCGCGCACGCCTACACGCTGGCCGGCTTCCTTTCGCGGCTCAACGACCGGAGCGACGGCTACGGCGGCTCGCCCGCGGCGCGCGTGCGGCTGCCGCTCGAGGTGCTCGCCGCCGTGCGCGCCGCCGTCGGGCCCGCCTTCACGGTGGGTGCGCGGATCCTCGGTGACGAGTGCATCGCCGGCGGCAGCGACGTGCAGGACGCCTGCGCCCACGCCGTGGCGCTCGCGCGCGGCGGCCTCGACGTGCTCTCCATCTCCGTCGGCGGCAAGTTCGAGGACGCCCGCCAGCCGCGCGTCGGGGAAGCGGCCTACCCCTACACCGGGCCGAGCGGCAAGGCGTGCATGCCTTCGGTGCTCGACGCGCGCCCGCCCTTCGGCGCCAACCTGCCCCTGGCCGGCCGCGTGCGCGCCGCGCTGCGCGCGGCGGGGCTCGACACGCCGGTCGTCGCGGCCGGCGGCCTCAACGGCTTCGCGCTGGCCGAAGCGGCGCTGGCCGAGGGCGCCTGCGACCTCGTGGGCGCCGCCCGGCAGTCGCTGGCCGACCCCGACTGGTGGGAGAAGCTGCGCACGGGGCGCGGCGCGAGTATCGCGCGCTGCACCTACACCAACTACTGCGAGGCGCTCGACCAGCGGCACCTCGAGGTGACCTGCAAGCTCTGGGATCGGCTGCACGCCCCCGGGGACGGCGCGGCGCTCGCCGCCGACGGACGGCGCCGGCTCGTCGCGCCGCGCGGGTCCTGGAGCCCGCGCCGGGCACCGGGCCGCTGAACGGCGCTCGCCGCGCGCCGACGCTCAGTTGCTCTCCGGTTCGCCGCCGAGCGCGAGCCACGCGTAGCGCCCCCCGAGCTGCCGCAGCACGGCGCCCCACAGCTCCTCGGCCGCGATGTCGAAGACGTGCTCGGCGCGCGCCGGCGCGACGATCCAACTGCCCTCGGCGAGTTCGTCGTGCAGCTGCCCGGCGCCCCAGCCGGCGTAGCCGAGGTAGGCGCGCACGTCCACGCCCGCGCCGAGCAGCGCCTGCAAATCGGCCCCCACCGACACGCCGTCGAGCAGCGTCTGCCCCAAACTGCCGCTGCGCGCCAGCAGCTGCACCGCGCCGGGCTGCACCGGCCCGCCCTCGCACACCGGCACGCGCTCGGCCCCGGCGGGCACGACCTCGAGCAGTTCGTCCAGCGTGCGACGCAGCGGCCGGTTGAGCACCAGCCCGTAGCTGCCCTGCGCGTCGTGCTGGATGACGAGCACGACGCTGCGCACGAAGTTGGGATCCGCCAACCCCGGGCTCGCGACGAGCAGGCAACCGCGGCCCAGCCCGCCCCCCGGCGTCCCGACCGCTCCCGGCTCAGCCATCGCGGCGCAAGCGCCAGACGAAGTGCGTCGCCAGCAGGCTCTCGAAGGGATCGGCCACGCGGTAGCGGCGCTTGTAGTGCGCGCCCCGGCCCGCCAGCCGCCCCACGCGCGAGAGCAGCGAACTCGTGCCGTACGATTCGCTGGCCTGCCGCACGAAGCCCCGGCGCGCCAGCAGCTCGGCCAGCGTGCGGCGCGTGAAGAAGCGGTAGTGATAGCCCTCCTGCTTGGGCGGATGGCCGGTCAGGGTCCGCCAGCGGTAGCGCAGGTGCACGACGTTGGGCGTGGTCAGCACGAGCCAGCCGCCGGGCCGGATCACGCGCGCCAGCTCGTCCACGAGCTGCTCGGCGCGCACGATGTGCTCGATGACCTCGATCAGCGTCGCGCCGTCGAGGCTGCCGTCGCGGAAGGGCAGCGCGTGGTTGAGGTCGGCGGCGAGCGCACCGCGCGCGTCGGCCGCCGCCGAGCGCGCGTTCTCCTCCCAGAAGTCGAGGCCGCGGCCGCCGCCGCCGACCGCCGCCAGGAACTCGCCGCGGCCGCAACCGAGGTCGCACCACAGGCCGCGCGCATCGGCGGCGGGCAGCAGGCGCGCCGCGCGGTCGTACCACGACCTGCCGGTCAGCCGAGCGCGCGTGCGATCGTTGTCGTGGGCTCCGACGCGTTCCAACGTGACCTGTCGATCCGCTGCATGGGCGGGCGGGAGGGCTGCCGCAAACGGGCGCGTTCTTTGTACCATTGACCCGCGACGCAGCGACTTCCCGGAGAGACACGCCGATGTACGACCCGATCATGACCGCACCGATGGCCGCCGAACTCACCAAGGACGGCATCCGCTCGCTCAAGACGCCCGAGGAGGTCGACGCCGTCCTGGGGCCCGCCAAGGGCACGACGATGGTCGTGGTCAACTCCGTGTGCGGCTGCGCGGCCGCCAATGCGCGGCCCGGCGCGCGCCTCGCCGCCAAGCACGCCAAGCGCCCCGACAACCTCGTCACGGTCTTCGCCGGCGTCGACCGCGCCGCCACCGAGCGCGCGCGCAGCTACTTCAAGGGCTACATGCCGAGTTCGCCGTCGATCGCGCTGCTCAAGGACGGCCAGTGCGTGTTCATGCTGCAGCGCCACGAGATCGAGGGCCGCGACCCGCAGGCCATCGCGCAGCGCCTGACGAACGCCTTCGACCAGCACTGCTGAGCGCCGCCGCGCGGCGCGCTCAGGGCGACGACAGGTCGGCGGCCAGCCGCAGCACGGCCCGCTCGACCCCGGCCGTCGCCTCGGCCAGAAAATCCAGGTCGAGCGTCTCCACGCGGTCGCTGGCACGGTGGTAGTGCGGGCTGCGGAAGTCGGCCGTGTCGGTGAGCATCACGGCGGGCAGGCCGGCGTCCCAGAAGCGCGCGTGGTCCGAGCGGCGCGCGTCGGGCAGCACCCAGCCGGCGCCGGGCAGCAGGCTGAAGACCTCGGCGCGCAGGACCGCGCGCGGCGCCTCGGCCAGCGCGGCGTGCAGGCGCTGCGCGAGCGGCGCCGAGGCGACGTTGCCGACGACCAGCAGGAAGTCGCCCGTGTCGCCCGGATCGAAGATCGCGCGCAGGCCGGGCGGCACGGCCTGGCTGCCCGGTCGCCGGTCGACGTACGCCATGGTCTCGAGCACGACCGCGCCGAGAAAGCGCCGCCGCGCGTCGGCGTCCAGCGCCGCGACGAACGCGCCCGACCCGATCAGGCCCGGTTCCTCGGCGTCGAACCAGACGCAGCGCACCTCGAGCGGCCCGGGCGGAGGCCCCGAGAGTCGCCGCGCCAGTTCGAGCAATGCGACGACGCCGCTGCCGTTGTCGTCGGCGCCGGGCGTCCCGGCCACCGAGTCGTAGTGCGCGCCGAGCACCAGGATCGGCGCGCCGTCGTCCGCCGCCGGCAGAGTCAGCTCGACGTTCTGCAGCGAGTGCTCCGCGGCGCCGGCCCACGCGACCTCGGCCAGTTCCGGCCGCAACCCGAGCCCGTCGAGGCGCTCGAGCAGCCAGGCGCGCGCCGCGGCGTGACCCGGGCGCCCCGGTGCGCGGTCGCCCGGCAGCGTCTCGAGCAGCGCGCGCAGGCGCTCGGCCGTGATCGGCTCCGACGGCGTGACGGCCTGGTCGCCCACCACCGCGGGCCGCTCGACGTCGCGGCAGGCCGCGCCGGTCAGGACGAGGGCGACGAGCAGCGCCGCCGCCGGCCTCACCGGCTCGGCCGTCCCGGATCGTTCAGGCGCGCGCGCCAGGTCTCGTACAGGTCGGTGTGCCGCGAGCCGAGGTCGACCTCCCGGCCGCCGATGTACAGCCGTCGCACCTGCGTGCGGATCTGCAGCGGGCTGCCGTCGGTGACCAGCACGTCGGCGCGCTTGCCGGCCGTGAGCGTGCCGACGAGCGCGTCCACGCCGAGGATCTTCGCGCTCTCCCGCGTCAGCGCGGCCAGGGCCGCATCGGCGGGCAGGCCGTGCGCCACCGCCATGCCTGCGTGGAACGGCAGGTCGCGCGCCGACTCGGAGTCGGCCGAGCGGAACGCGAAGGGCACGCCCGCGGCGTGCAGCACCGACGCGGCACGATAGCTGGCATCCCACGGATCCTCGCGCCGCATCGGCAGGGTGAGCACCGGACCGAGCAGCACGGGCACGTCCGCCGCGGCGAGTTCGTCGGCGACCTTCCAGGCCTCGCGCCCCCCGCCGATGACGAGGTGCAGACCCTCTTCGCGCCCGAAGCGCACGGCGTCCATGATCTCGTCGGCCCAGTTGGCCGCGATGATCACGGGGCGCGCGCCGAGGGCGTAGGGCGCGAGCGCCGACAGGCGCGCGTCGGGCTGCGGGCCGGGCCGCCCGGCGCGGTCGGCCTCGTGGACCACGCGCGCGTACTCGCGCGCCGCCCGCAACTGCTCGCGCAGCGGACGCCAAGCGTCCTCGATGCGCGCGAGCAGCTTGCGGCCCTCGTCGTCGAGCGCCGGCGGCGAGCCGGCCTCGTCCTCGACGCGCACAGGCCTTCCCGAGCCGAGCTCGTCGCAGGCGTGGCGGCCGTCGCGCGTCTCGTCCTCCTCCTCGTCCTGCCCGCGCTCGCGTCGCGGAGTCCGCGGCGCGCGCAGCGTGAGCGCGACGCCGTCGGCGATCAGCGCCTCGCCGGCCGTCCAGCCCTCGAGTCCCATCAGGCTGGCCTGCCCCGTGAAGCCGCGGCCGTCCGGCGCGACGAGCACGCTCGTCGTGCCGTTGCCGCGCGCCACGGCGATGTGCGACGAGGCGGGATGGAAGCCGGTCGAGCCGCGCAGGTCGGGCTGGTCGCCGCCGATCTCGCGCACGTCCATCGTGCCGGCGACCGAACCGACCTCCTGCAACCCGACGCTCGTGCCGGCGTCGATGAGCCCGGGCCAGACGTGCAGGCCGGTGACGTCGACCGTCGCGTAGCCGGGCGGCGGCGCGCCGTCGCCCGCGTACACGCCGCGCAGCAGGCCGTTCTCGATGAGCACCACGCCCGGCGCGTGCACGACCGAGCCGTCGGGGCCCTCCTCGAGCGTGTGCACGGTGCCGCCGACGAGCGCCACGCGCGGCCCGGCCGGGCGCGGCGGATTGGACGGCGCGAGCGTCGCGCCGGGCGGCCGCGGGAGGCGCTCGAGCGACTCGAGCGGCACCTCGAGCAGGCGCCGTTCGGCCGGCCCCGGCTCGGGCGAAGGCTGCCGCGCGAGGCGCGCCGCGGCCGCCTCCACGCGGGAGGGCAGCGATTCCTCCCAGGCCTTCCAGCGGCTGTCGTCGCGCATGAAGTACAGCTCGCCGTCGATGAAGGTCATCGCGCAGACCGCGCGCACATCGAAGGGTTCGGCCGTGAACAGCGCGAAGTCGGCGTCCTTGCCCACGTCGATCGAGCCGGTGCGCTCGCCGATGCCCAACTGCAGCGCGGGGTTGAGCGTGACCATGCGCAGCGCCTCCTCGTCGGGCACGCCGCCGTAGCGCACGGTCTTGGCGGCCTCGAGACACAGCCGCCGGATGTGCTCGTCGCTGTCGCTGTTCACCGACATGTTCACGCCGGCCTCGTGCATCAGCGCGGCGCAGTAGGGCGTGGCGTCGTAGGCCTCGAACTTGTAGCCCCACCAGTCGACGAAGGTCGAACCGCCCGCGCCGTGGGCGGCGATCTCGGCCGCGACCTTGTAGCCCTCGAGCACGTGCTGCAGCGTGGCGATGCGCACGCCGAACTCCTCGGCCAGCGCGATGAGCATCAGGATCTCGTCGGCGCGGTAGCAGTGGCTGTGAATGGCGATCGTCCCGCCGACGATGCCGGCCAGCGCTTCGAGGCGCAGGTCGCGCCGCGGCGGGTCGGGGTCGGCGCCGGCGGACAGCTCGGCCTCGTAACGACGCCAGGTCTCGGCGTAGGCGCGTCCGGCGAGGAAGGCGCGCCGCAGCACGGCTTCGACGCCCATGCGCGTCTTGGGGAAGCGCGATCCGTCGCCGAAGTTGCTCTGCTTGGGATTCTCGCCCAGCGCGAACTTCACGCCGCGCGGCGCGCCCTGCAGCACCATCTCCGGAGCCGAGGCGCCCCAGCGCAGCTTGACGACCTCGTGCCGTCCGCCGATGGCGTTGGCGCTGCCGTGCAGCAGGCGCGCGGCGGTCACGCCGCCGGCCAGCGCGCGGTAGACGTTGACGTCGTCGGGGTCGACCTCGTCCTCGATCGAGACCTCCGGCGTGAGCACGCGCGTCCACTCGTTGACGCCGCCGCGGATCGCGGTGTGCGAATGGCAGTCGATGATGCCCGGCGTCAGGTGCAGGCCGCGCGCGTCGATCTCGCGCACGCCCTCGACGGCGGCGAGTCGCGGGCCCAGGGCCGCGATCTTGCCGTCGCGCACGAGCAGATCGTGATCGGCGAGGACGCCGTGGCTCGCCGTGTGGATCGTGGCGCCGCGCACGAGCACGTCGCCGCCGGTGCGGAAGGGCGGTTCGCGGTCGGCCTCGAGTTCTTCGGGCCAGGCGGCGAGCGCGGCGTCGGCGGCGGCCGCCGCGTCCGCGTCGGCGCTCGCCGGCTCCTTCTCCGCCTCCTCCTTCTCGGGCGTCTCGTCCTTGGCCGACGGTCGGCGCAGGTCGAAGAGCACGCCGTCGACGACGAGCAGCCGCGCCCGCGTCGACTTGGCGAAGGGCTCGCCGCTCCAACCGGTGAGCAGCGCTTCGGCGCCCGGCGCGATGCGGCCGACCGGCGCGCGTCCCGCGAGCACGGCGTGGGCGCCCGTCGTCAGCGCCGCCACGGCCGCGGCGTGCGTCAGCCCGCCCTTGTCGATCGCGACCTGCAGGTCCTCGAGCACGTCGGCCGGCTTGCGACCGAAACTGCCCACCGCGACCGGCACGCCGGCGGCGACGAGCGCGGCCGGGCCGCGCACGTCCGCCAGCCACAGTTCGTGGCGTTCGCGGCGCAGCCGGGGGCTCGCCTCGGGGTTCCACGGGGCTGGCGGGTCGGCGCGCACGGGAGCGGCGGGGTCCTGCTCCGCGGCGCCGCTCGCGCCGGCCGCCGGCTCCTCCGCCTCGGCCGCCGCCTCCGGAACGGCGTCCGGCGCGGCACCCTCGCCCTCGCCCTCGCCCTCGGCCGGCGGGTCCGCCGCGTCGACATCCTCCGCCGAACGCTTGTCCTTGCTCTTGGAGCGCCGACCTGCCGGCGCGTCGGGGTCTTCGGGCTCCTCGCCGAAGCGCAGGTCGAGCACCACGCCCACGCCGGCCCGCGCCAGTTCGTCGGCCACGCGCCACGCTTCGTGTCCCCCGCCGATCACCAGTCGCAGGTCGGGGAAGTCGCGGGCCAGCCCCAGCACCAGCCGCACGTCCTCCTCCTCGCGCGCCTCGAGCAGCAGCGCCTGCTCGCCGGCGACGACCGGAGCGAGCGCCGCCAGCACCGCGTCGTTCGGCAGGCGCGCCCGGCTGCGGCCGGAGGCCACGCGCGCGCGCAGCTCGGCGTGGTGCTGCGCGTCGAGCAGCGCCTGCCGCAGGTGCGCCATCACGCCCATGAGCGTCGCGGGGTAGCGCGAGCCCTCGTAGTTCTCGGGGCCGGTGCGCCACTCCAGATCGCCGACGGAGAGCACGTCGACGGCCAGCAGGGCTTCGCGCGGCGGAAGGGCGCTGAACGTCAGCCAGCTCGCGCTGCCCGAGAGCAGTTCGCCGCGCGGCGCCACGAGCGCGGCGCAGAAGCCCGCCGCGCGCGCCGCCTCGTCGTCGGCGGCGTCCTGCGGCAGCACGTCGGCGACCCGCCGCTCCGGCGCGATGCCCGTGCGTTCGGCCTCGAGCATGGCGACGAAGGCGTCGCGGCCGTCGTCCTGCGGGCGACCTTGGTGGTCCTCGCGCGGCGCGAACTTCAGGTCGCGCGACTGCAGCGCGTCGAGCCAGCCCGCCGTGAGCGTCAGGCCCGCGACGTCCACCGCGCGCGCGTCGTGCGGCAGCGCCAGGTCGGCGCCGCCGACGGCCTCGATCCGTCCGTCGCGCACGATCACCGTCGCGTGCTCGAGCGGCTCCGCTCCCGGCGCGACGAGCAGACGCGCACCGACGAGGGCCAGCGCCTCGTCGGCCGCAGGCAGCGCCAGCACGGCCGGGAGCAGGACGACGGCAAGGGTCGCGAACATGGGCGCACTCCGCGCGCGAGGATCGGGGGCGCGAGACTAACGCGGCGCGTCGTCGGTCGTCGAGCCTGCCGCCCGGCGCGCGCGTCGACGCGCGAGGGCGGCGGCCCAGCCGGCGCGCAGGTCGGCGCGCCGCGCGCCGCGGCCCGCGCCCTGGCGATAGCCGCGCAGAAAGCGACGCAGCAGCGCGCGATCGGGCGCTCGCGGGATGTCGAGCAGCTGTCCGAGCATGCGCCGCAGGCTCGCGCCGTCGTGCGGCGCCACCCGTCGCCAGCCGTCGAGGTCGATGACCATGATCGACGGCCAGTGCGGCAGAGGTGCGCCGCGCAGGTCGACGGACGGCGAGCCGCCGGTGCGCCCCGACACGAGCAGGTTCTTGGTGGAGAGATCGGCGTGACGGAAGCCGGCGGCGGCGAGCCGGCCGAGCAGATGCCCCACCGCCGCGGCGAGGTCGGGGAGTGCGGCCGTCCCGGACGCGTCCTGCAGCACCTCGCGCAGCATGCGCGCCTCGTCGTGGGCCGCCGTCACCAGCAGGGCCGTCCCGTCGCGGCGCTCGACGAGGGCGCGCGTCTCGGGCGTGGCGATGCCGAGCAGTTGCAGGCGGCGCGCGCCGACCCAGGCTGCGCGCAGCCGTCCGCAGCCCAGCGCGTTGCGGGCGGCGGCGAGCGGGCCGGCGCGCGTGGACTCCTTCACGACGACACCGTTCTCGACCGGGCCGCAGCGCGTGACGACCGACGCGGCTCCCGTCCACAGCCGGCGCGCGCCGCCCTGCCGCGCGTGACGGGCGTGCTCCTCGAGGTCGGCCGCCAGGCGGGCCGGTTCGTAGTCGCGACGTCGCAGCGTGCGCCCGCCCCCGCCGCGCACGACCACGAACCCCGACGAGTTGGTCGTGCAGCGGCGCGTGCGTCCGCGCAGGTAGTCGGCTTCGAATCGCGCCAGGGCCCGGCGGGTCTCGCGCACCAATGCGGCGCCGTCCTCGCCGGGCAGCAGCGCCGGTCCGCGCAGGCGTGCGAGCAGGTCGGCGGGCTCGAGGAGCGCGCGCAGCGAGAAGGCCAGCTCGGCCAGGCCGGCGGCGCGCCGAGCGAGCGGGAGACGTCGCACGAGCGACACCGAGTGCAGATCGGTGACGAGCACGCGGCCGGCGGCATCGACGAGCAGGTTGTCGGCGTGCAGGTCGCGGTGATCGCCGCCCGCCCCGTGCAGGGCCGCCGTGGACGCCAGCGCGGCGTCGAGCAGCGCGTGCAGGGCCGCCCCGTCGCCCGCGCGCCGCGCCGCCCCCATGCTCGCGCGCAGCGTCCGGGCGCCCGGCACGAGCCGCCCCAGGAACCAGGCCTCGCGCACGAGCCCGGCGCGGCGGCGCTCGCCGAAACCGAGCGGTCGCACCACGGGCGCCCCGAGGCGCACGAGCCGCTCCATCGTGCGGTATTCGGCGGCGGCCCGGCTGCCGACGAACAGCGCGCGCCAGGGGTCGGCGCCGCGCAGCGCGAAGCGCTTGGCCAGTACGCCGCCGGCCGGGCCGGGCAGCGCCCAGACCGAGCGCCGCGCGCCCTCCTTGATCGGCAGCGCCTGTGGCGGAAGCGGTCCGCCGGGCAACGCGCGCACCAGGGCGGCCAGCTCGGCGTCGGGAGCGAACGCCAGCGACCAGCGCACGTCGCCTGCATCGGAGCGGAGCACGAGCGGATCCCTCCCGGGGGAGCGCGCGACACGCCTGGCCGCCGCGCGCCGGCTGACCGGGATGATACGGCGAGGGAGGCGGCGCTCCACACGGGCGGACCGGCGCGCTAACGTGCCGCCATGCGGGTCGCCCTGGTCTTCAAGCGCTGGTCGGATTCGGGCGGCTCGGAGCGCCAGGTCACGCTGCTCGTACGGGAACTGCTCGCGCGCGGCGACGAGGTGCACTTGTTCTGCGAGCAGGTGCGCGGCGCGACGCCCGCGGCGCTCGTCGTGCACCGGCTCTCCCCCCTGCCGCTGGGACGCACGCTGCGCATGCTGCGCTTCTCGAGGTGGGCCGCGCGACAGATCGCGCGGCACGAGCGCGCACACGGTCCCTTCGACGTCCAGCAGGCCTTCGGCCGCACGGTGGGCCAGCAGGTCTACCGGCTCGGCGGCGGCTGCCACCGCAGCTACCTCGAACTGGCGCACGCCCTCGACCGGCCGCGCTGGCTGCGCGCGCTGCTGGCTCGCCATCCCTACCAGCTGCTCAAGGCGCGCCTCGAGGAGCGCGCGCTGGCGCCCGCCCCCGGCCGCCGCATCATCGTGAACAGCGAGATGACGCGCCGCGATCTCGGGTTCCGCTACGGGCTGGCGCCCGCGAGCATCCACGTGCTGCGCAACGGGGTCGATCTGGCGCGCTTCCGGCCCGCGGCGGGCGACGAGCGCGGCCAGCTGCGCGCCGAACTCGGGCTGGCGGCCGACGCCGAGGTCGCGCTGTTCCTCGGCACGGGCTTCTCGCGCAAGGGCCTGCAGCCGACCCTGCGCGCCGTCGCGCGGCTGGCCGCCGAGCGGCCGGCGCTGGTGCTGCTGGTCGCGGGCCGCACGCGGCGCGCGCGGGCCTGGTCCCGGCTGGCGCGGCAACTCGGGATCGACCGACGCGTCGTGTTCCTCGGCGCGCGCTCCGATCCCGAGCGGCTGTACCGCGCCGCGGACGTGTTCGTGCTGCCGGCGGCCTACGACCCGGCCGCGAACGCCACGCTCGAGGCGCTCGCGAGCGGGCTGCCCGTAGTGACCTCGCAGACCAACGGCGCCGGCGAAGTGCTCGAGGAGGGCGTGCAGGGCACCGTCGTGCCGGCGCCCGTCCATCCGCAGGACGTCGCCGACGCGATCGCGTTCTGGCTCGCGCGCTCCGACCGGCAGGCCGTCGCGCGGGCCGCCCGCCGCACGGCCGAACACCATCCGGCCGTCACGCGCGTCGAGGAACTGCTCGCGATCTGGGACGAGTCGCGCGCCGAGCGCGCCGCTCAGCGCGCGGCGCGCACGTAGTCGCGCAGCGCGGCGACCTGCGCGTGCAGGTCGTGCGTCTCGACGTCCAGGGGCGACTTGAAGTAGGCCGAGAGCTGCTTCATCGGGCCCTTCTCGCCGCGACGCATCGCCAGGTCGGTCAGGCGCACCAGGTCGAGCACCAGCGGCGCGGCCAGGATCGAATCGCAACCCTGCCAGGTGAACTGCAGCGACATGCGATGGCCGAGGAAACCCTCGAAGTGCACGAAGTCCCAGGCCGTTTTGAGGTCGTCGAGCGACTCGACGTAATCGATGCCGACGTGCGTGTGCACCGGGTGGCCGAGGATGCTCGCGAGCACCGAGTCCTTGCTGCGCACCTTCGTGGCGCGGTTGTCGGCGTGGCTGAGAACCCGTCCGTCACGGTCGCCGAGCATGTTGTAGCCCATCCAGCTCAGCACCTTGAGGTTGCGGTCGCGGAACATCGGCGCCAAGGCGCTCTTCACGAGCGTCTCGCCGGTCTTGCCGTCGTTGCCCATGTAGGGCACGCCGAGGCGCTCGCCCAGCGCGCGCAGCGCCGGGTTGAGCGCGGCGCGCGACGGCGTGAAGTTGACGTAGCCGCAGCGCTCCTGCAGCGCGGCGTAGGCGTAGAGCGCGCTCGGCCGCAGGGCCGTGGCGTCACCGGCGTCGAGCAGCGCCTCGAGCGCCTCGGGCGACTCGAGTTCGCCGAAGGCGTCGTGGTCGGGTTCGGTCGAGGCCAGGTTCACGACGACCACGCGCTCGACCGACTCGCGCGCGCGGAAGGCGCGGATGTCGGACTGCAGGCGCTGCACGATCGAGCGCAGACCGTCGTCGTGGCGCGTGACCGGATTGGTCGCGAGATTCTCGATCGCCGGCCCCGAGTGCACGCAGGTGCCCGGCTTGAGCGCCTCGGAGATGTCGAGCAGATCGTCCTTCAGCTTCGTGACGAGTTCGAGATCGAGCGACCGCGAGGTGCGCGCGATCTCGCAGGCGCTCTCGAAGAAGTTTCCGTGGCGGATGTCGTGTCCGCCGAACACCAGCTCGCCGACGGGGACCAGTCCGAGGGGCGCGAACTCCGGCCGGTTCGTCACCAGGCCGGTGTCGGCCGCCAGGCCGCGCGCCATGGCCCGCGCGCCGGTGACCACGGTCGTGCCGATGCCTCCCAGGGCCCCGACCATCCAGACACCGACGGGCTCGCTCATGACCTCTCGCTGCTCCGGGACTGCGCGCGACCGCCCTCATCGGCCGGCGGCGCCACGGGACAATCGGGCGATTCTACGCGCTGCCGCCCTCCGATTCGCACGCCGGTCGCGGGCCGGGCCGAGGCATGATGCGCGCGTGCCGCCCCACGCGCCCCTTTACTTCGAGGACTGCCTGCCCGGGCGCTCCGTGCGCGCCGGGCCGCGGCGCATCACGCGCGCCGACATCGACGCCTTCACCGAACTCTCCGGCGACCGGACGGCGCTGCATCGCGACGATGCCTACGCGGCGTCCACGCCCTTCGGAGGCGTCGTGGCGCACGGCGCTCTGAACCTCGCCGCGGCCACGGGACTGGCCTTCGAGACGGGCGCCTTCGAGGGCACCGTCCTGGCGGTGCTCTCGATGGAAGTCCGCTTCGATCGCCCCGTACGGCCCGACGACGCCGTCAGCCTGACCCTCACCTGCCGCGAGATCGACGCGCGGCCCAAGCCCGATCGCGGCGCGGTCGCCTTCAGCGTTGCACTCGAGAACCAGCACGGAAAGACCGTGCTCTCGGGCACCTGGAAGCTGCTCCTGCGCCGGCGCAGCGAAACCGAACAGCCGACCGCGCCATCTTGACACCCCACCGATAGTGGGTTAGGTTCCCGCGATCGGCATATGTCGTAGGCATACCAGCCGTGGGGGCCCCCTTGGCGGAGGGCCCCATGCGGCGGCCTGCGGTGGGCATGCCTCGGGAGGGTGAATCGCATGGTGCGCAAGGAGAAGTCCGCTGCCGCGACGTTCTGCGAGTCGGCCGAGAAGGTCGAGTGGGTCGAGGTGATTCTGCGCGACGGCCGGACATTGCAGGGCAACGTCATCCGCAATCCCATCCGGCACACGGGCACGGTCGTGAACGCCCTGACCGAGACCCGCTACGATTTTCCGCTCGACGACGTGCAGGCCGTGCGGCGCGTCTCGGATCCTCGGCACGTCAATCTGAGCTGAGCGGGCGCGTATTCGTGACCTGTTCGTGACCTGCCCCTACACAGCGGGTCGTCGGCCCGCCATACTGGGCGCTCCCAGGAGATGGCACGGGTGGGCTGCGGCTCCCGTTGCCTTCCTCATCGTTCCCGTGAGGTAGATCCATGCTTCAGTTGCTCGCCACCGCGTCGGTCCTCGCGCTGCTCAGCGTCCCCGCCCTGGCCCACGGCGGCCAGTACAAGGGCCCCTCCGATGCGGCCGGCGCGACAGCCGGCGGCAGCGGCCAGAATGCGCCGCCGACCAACCCGGCCGGAGCGGGCGCACCCGGCCCCGGCGCGCCGAGTTCGGGCGGCGCGGCGGTCACGGCGGGCACCAAGGGCGGCGGCAACCAGCAGCGCAATCGCGGCGCCTCCGACACGGGTGGCGGCAATCTCGAGTTCGAGCAGGGCTACGAGATCTGGCAGTTCTGGTGGGAGAACAACAAGGACCAGTACCTCAACCTGAAGAATCGTCTCGTGCGCACGAACAGCGCCACCGGCTCTTCGGGCCACTTCACGGGCCGCGGCCGCAAGGTCGACTCCAACTCCTCGCGCCGGCCGAGCATCGAACTCATCCAGCAGGAGGTCATCCCGACGCTCGCCAAGCTCATGGCGTCCGCCGATGACCGCGACATCATCGACTCGGCGATCCTCGCCATGGCGCGTTCGGCCCAGGAGGCCAGCTACGACGCGGTGCTGAGCGCCGCGCTGCCGCTCATCAAGCACAAGGAGCTGAGCGTGCAGACCTCGGCGACGCTGGCGCTCGGCGTGCTCGGCGCCAAGGCGGCCATCCCCACGCTCAACGAACTCGTGGCCGACACGTCCAAGGGCCAGGCGCTCGCAGGCGGCGGTTCGGTGAACTGGCTCGTGCGCGCCTTCGCCGCGCTCTCGCTCGGCCTGATCAACGAGCCCGAGTCGGTCCCGGTGCTCATCGACCTGGCGCGCAACACGGCCGACAAGGACCGCGACCTCAAGGTCTGCGCCATCGTCGCCCTGGGCCTGGTGAAGAACTCCGAGACGCCCGCCGTGTCGCGCTTCTTGGTCGAACTGCTCGGCGACCGCAAGCTCGACGCGGTCATCAAGAGCTACGTCCCGACCTCGCTGGGCAAGCTGCACAGCCGCAACGAGAACTACGACCCGAGCGTGCTGCAGGCGCTGCTCGCGACCTTCACCGACCGCGACACCGACAACTTCGTGCTGCAGTCGACCGCCATCGCGCTCGGCCTGCTCGGCACGCTCGACAACACCGACGTCGTCGAGGCCCTGCGCGGCTACATCGCCGAGGGCAAGGACATCCAGACGCGGCACTTCGCGTTCATCGCGCTCGCGCAGATCGGCGCGCGCGACCGCGACACGATGCAGGCCCACCTCGAGCAGCACGAGGCGCTCAAGAAGCTGTTCTGCGACGAGATCACCAAGCCGGAGACCAAGTCCAACCGGTCGTGGGCCGCGCTCGCGGGCGCGATCTACGCGCGCTCCATCAATGCGGCCGAGGTCGCCGTCGTCGAGCGGCTCGACAAGGCCTATCGCGACGAGAAGGACCCGATGTTCAAGAGCGCCTTCGCGGTCGCCCTGGGCCTGCTCAACGTCACCACCATGAAGGACCAGATCTTCGAGGACTTCAAGGACCGCAAGGAGGAGGAGTTCAAGGGCTACTGCGCGATCGCGATGGGCTTCATGAACCACACCGACGCGGCCGAGACGCTCAACGCCGTCTGCCGCAACAAGACCATCACGCCGACCTACCGGCTGCAGGTCGCGACGGGCTTGGGCCTCATGGGTGACGACCAGGCGGTGCAGACGCTCGTCGACACGCTCATGAGCGCGCAGACGCTCGGCGTCAGCTCGGCGGTCGCCAAGGCGCTGGGTCTGATCGGCGACGAAGACGCGGTCGCTCCGCTGCGCGCCATTGCCGAAGACGAGTCGATCGGCGTCGTGACGCGCGCCTTCGCCTGCGTGGCGCTCGGAATCGTCTGCGAGAAGACGCCCCTGCCGTGGAACGCGGCCATCAGCCAGGACAACAACTACCGCGCGCGCGTCCCGGCGATCGACGAGGTTCTCGACATCCTCTGAGCCGCTCGCGGCACGGAGCCCGACATGAGGCCGATCCGCGGGCTGCTGTTGTGCCTCGCGCTGCTGCCCGCGGTGAGCGCGGCGGCCGTCTGGCACGGTCCGTCCAAGCCTCCGGGCGGGTCGGGCGGCGGCGGCGTGCCGCCCAAGCCGCCCGACCCGCCCACGACGCCTCCGCCCCCCACCACGTCGGCGCCGCCGACGACGGGCACGTCGGCCGGACCGGGCTACAAGCCGAACGCGCCCGCCAAGCGGCCCGGCGGAGCGAGCACCGCGGGCGGGGCGAGCGGCACCGGGCCGTCGGCGCCGGCCGAGCGCGGCGTCGCGCGCACGGCCGCCGTCACGCAACCGACGCTGCTCGAAGACGACGCCTTCGCCCTGGCCTCGTGGGAGTACTGGTGGGAGATGCACGAGGACGCCCTCGTGCAACTCGACGAGGGCGACGCACCGACACCCACCCGTACGTCGGGCCCCGGCAACTTCACCGGCCGCGGACGCCGCGTGACGAGCGCCGCGACGAGCGCCTTTTCCGAAGTGCTGCCCGTCCTGCTCGACGTGCTGCGGCGCGAGACGGACTTCGAGCTGTGCGACTCGGCGGCGCTGGCGGTCGGCCGCGTCGCGCCGGCCGAGCAGGCGCCCATCCTGATGGACGACCTGCGCCGCGCGCTGCAGCACCCGACGCTGTCGGTGCGCACCTCGGCCACGCTCGCCCTCGGCGCGCTGGGCAGCGAGCAGGCCCTGCCGCTGCTCCACGGCCTGATGGCCGACACGCGCGCCGGCCGGCAGGCCGTCGGCGAGTCGAGCGTGCCGTGGAGCCTGCGTGCCTACGCCGCGCTCAGTCTGGGACTCGTCGATGAAGACCTCGCCGTCGATCCGCTGCTCGACGTCGTCCTGCACGCCGAGCCGTCCGAGCGTGAACTGCGTTCGGCGGCCGCGACCGGCCTGGGCCTGATGCGGGGCGCCGGCGCGGCGCGCGCCGTCGAACCGCTGCTGACCTTCCTCGCCGATGCGACGGAGGACCCGGTCGTGCGCAGCCACGTCGCGACGGCGCTGTCGCGCCTCGGCGACGCATCGATCCTTCCCGCGCTGCTCGAGGTCTGGCGCGACCGCGACGCCGGCACGTACGTGCGGCAGGCACTGGCCATCGCCTTCGGCCGCCTGGCGCGCGCCGACCACGCGCAGATCGTCGACGCGCTCGAGGAGGCCATCGCCGACGAGGCCGACGTGATCACGCGGCAGTTCGCCTACGTCGCCCTGGCGCGGATCGGCGCCACCGACGATTCGCCCCGCATCCGCGACCTGCTGCGCAAGGCGGTCAAGGACCCCGAGCACAAGATCGACCGCTCCTTCGCCGCACTGGCCGCGGGCCTGCTGGCGCGCGCCCGGCCCGACGCCGAGACCGCGTTGGGCGATGCGCTGCTGCAGGCCTACGAGGGCGAGCGGCAACCCTCGCTGCGGGGGGCGCTCGCGCTCGGTCTCGGACTGAGCCGCACGTCGAGCGCCGCCCCGCTGCTGTTCGAGGACTTCTCCGACACCAAGGACGGAGCGCTGCGCGGCTACCTCGCCCTCTCGTTGGGCCTGCTGGGGCACGAAGCGGCAGCCGACGCGCTGATGTCGCTCGTCACCTCGAGCGCGCTGGGCGACGGCGAGCGGCGGCGCATCGCGATGTCGCTGGCGCTGCTCGGACGCGACGACGTCGTGCCCGGCCTCGTCGCGGCGCTGCAGCGGACCTCCTCGCTGGACGAGGCCTGGTCGCTGGGCCAGGCGCTCGGACAGCTGCGCTCGCCCGCGTCGGTCGCGCCGCTGGTCGCGCTCATCGACGCGTCGCAGCACGCGCCGGCGGCCCGCGCGGTGGCCTGCGTCGCGCTCGGCCTCGTCGGCGAGAAGCACTCGCCGCGCTTCAACCTGCGCGTCGGCGAGGACGTCAACTACATGGCGCGGGTCAGCGTGCTCGAGGAGATCGCGCGGCTCTGACCGCCCGCTCGGCGGCTCGCCAGCGCGAAGGCGGCGGCGCCGGCGAGCGCCGTCGCGAGCACGCCCCAGCGGATGCGCCGCGCGGCCCGCTCGAGTTCGGCGTCGCGTCGCAGTCGCGCCGCGGCCAGCGCGAGGTTCTCCGCCACCGCGGCGGCGAGGGGCGCATCGACCTGCGCGTCGCCGCAGGCCGCGGCGGCCAGCTGCCAGCGCTCGTGCGCCTCGCGATGTCGCCCGCGCTCCCAGGACACGTTCCCGAGCAGCAGCCACACGCGGCCCAGCTCGGCGCCCGTGACCGCGCCGCGTGCGGCATGCAGCCGTTCCTCGGCCGCGCCGAGCAGGCCGTGCCGCAGCAGTTCACGGCCGGCCTCGAGGTCGCTCTGCGCCGCGGGGAAGGCGAGCGCCAGCAGCAGGCCGAGCAGCGGCGCGAGGCTCATCGCCCGCCCCAGGCGGCGTGGGCCAGCGCCTCCACCGGCGCGTCGCCGTCGACGAGCAGGCGGCCGGCGTGCGCCGAGGCGGAGCTGAAGGCCTCGGGCGCGAGCATCCAGGCCAACTGCGCGTCGGCGCCGACCTGCGCCAGGGCCCGCGCACGCGCGCCGTCGTCGGGCTTGCCGTCGCGGCTGCCCCACAGGATCCAGTTGCGCGTGCCGGGCACGCGCGCGATCTCGGCATCGGGAAACTCGGCCGCGAAGGTCGCCGCGATCGCCGCGACGACGGGCTCCTCTCGGCTGCGGCCGCCGAGGTTCACGGCCGCCTGGCCACCGGGCGCGAGGCGCGCGCGCAGCAGCGCGAAGAACTCGCGCGTCGCCATGTGCGCCGGAACGTAGAGCTGCTGGGCGTAGGCGTCGACGAGGATCGCGCTCCACGCTTGCCGATCGCAGTTCAGCGCCAGTCGGCCGTCCCAGCCGGCGCGCACGATCGTCCGCTCGGGGAGGTCGAAGAAGCGCCTTCCCAGTTCGACGATCTCCGCGTCGATCTCGACGCCCGTCACCGAGAGCGCCGGGTCGAGCGCCAGCAGCTGGCGCGCCATCGTGCCGGCCCCCAGACCGAGCACGAGCACGCTGCGCACCCCGGTCTCGTCCGGAGCCGACCAGAGCGCCGGCGCGACGAAGGCGTCGAAGTAACGGTCGGTCCACAGCGCGCCCGGCCGATGTGCCGAGTGGAAGCTGTCGAGCCCTTCGTTGAGCGTCAGCAGGCGCGCTCCGTCGTCGGCCTGCACGACCCGCGCGAACTGGTAGGGCGTCTCGAGCTGCGCCAGCACGGCGTCGGAGGGCGGCGCTCCCGGGAGGGCCGCCGCGAGCGCAGGCAGGGCCAGCAGCAGGGCCGCCCGCGCCGGCCGCAGACGACCGACGCACAGGCCGCAGACCACGAGCAGCCCGCCCGCCAGGCGCACCGACAGCGCCGAACCGAAGGCCGGAAGCAGCACGTGCGTGGCGCCGAAGGTGCCGGCCAGCCCGCCGAGCGTGCCGGCGGCGAGCAGCCGTCCTGCGGCCTGCGCCGGACGCCGTTCGACGTCGCGCGCCAGCCGCAGCAGCCGCGGCGTGACGGCCCCCAGCGCCGCCATCGGTACGCCCACGGCGAGCAGCGCGACGAGCAGCGAGCCCCAGTGCACGAAGGGCAGCGCCTCCTCGAGCAGCAGGTCGCGCGGCAGCAGGGCCG
>CAZBBB010000041.1:0-24852 GCA_964490005.1 uncultured Phycisphaerales bacterium
GCCCGCCGCGGCGGCGCCGCCCTCCGCCGCGCCGCCCGTCATGGCTGCCTTGATCGCGGCGATGCGGGCCTTGAGATCCGGGGGAACGTTGCTCATGGGTCTTCGCTCACAGGGCGCCGCGCACGGCGCGTGCGGATCAGAAGTTGAAGAAGTACTCGGGGATCGCGATCAGGTACTTCATGTTCACCGTCCAGCGCAGCAGCATCTTGATGGGCAGCAGCGCCATCATGATCAGCAGGCCGACCATCACGCTGTAGCGCGCGAAGCCGAGCTGATCGAACATCCGGCGCAGCACGGTCTTGGCCAGCAGCGCCGGCATCAGCAGGAAGTAGCCGCCGACGACGACGAAGCCGGGCAGTTCGCGCAGCAGGATGTTGTCGGGGATGCGCGTGTCGAGCCAGCGCACCCAGAAGAACTCCGACAGGTTCACGTTGACGAGCGGCTCGACCTTGTGCGGGTCCCAGTACTCGAAGGGGCCGAAGAAGTTCCAGTTCGGGCCGCGCAGGAAGGTGCCCATGATCACGAGCGCGACCCACAGCACGAGGAAGCCGAACAGGAAGGTCGTGATCGCGAAGGGCCGCTCCTTGAAGGTGTAGTAGCCGTTGCCCTTCGGATTGACGTCGATGTACGGGATCGCCATGAGCCCCATGACGATCGTGCCCGGCAGGACCACGCCCGCGAACCACGGGTCGTAGTAGACGAGCATCTCCTGCAGGCCGAGGAAGTACCACGGCGCCTTGGCCGGGTTGGGCGCGCGCATGCCGCTCGCCGGCTCTTCGATCGGCGCCTCGACGAGCACGGCCCAGGCGATGAAGGCCGCCGAGAGCAGCACCGTCACGATGAACTCGGAGAACACCAGGTCGGGCCACACGAGCACCTTCTTGTTGCTCTCGAGCGCCTCCATCGGCGGCTCGCCCCGCTCGATGCGCATGTCGTTGACCGCCGCCTGCCGCAGCGCCAGATACAGGCAGCCCATGATCGCGAAGACCATGATCACGATGGGCATGTTGTCGCCCTTGCTCAGGATGAGCAGGAAGTCGTGATTGCGGGCGCCGACGATGAAGAAGGCCGCCGTGAGCAGCGCGAGCACGGCCATGACCGTCGGCCGGAAGACGACGCGGATCTTCCAGAGCATGACCGCGAAGCCGCCCGTCATGATCGCCATGTACGGTTCGGGCTTGGACAGCGTGTTGAAGATCTTCTCGAAGGTTTCCACTCGAAGCGTTCCTCGCGATCAGTCGCCGGATCGATCGGTCACATGGGGCCGGAGATGCCGCCGTCCTTGCGGACGCGCCAGAAGTGCACCGCCATGAGCAGACCCGCGATGAGCGGGATCGCGACGCAGTGCAGCACGTAGAAGCGCAGCAGCGCGCCGGCCCCGACGAAGCGCCCGCCGAGCAGGCCGAAGCGCACGTCGCTGGCCGGCGTCACCAGGCTCACGTCGCCCACCGCGAGCAGGCTCGCGCCCGGGCCCTCGTGCCCGATGAAGGGGTGCGCGCGCGCCATGTTGCTGCCGACCGTGATGGCCCAGATCGCGAGCTGGTCCCAGGGCAGCAGGTAGCCGGTGAACGACAGCAGCAGCGTGAGCAGCAGCAGGATCACGCCGATGTTCCAGTTGAACTCGCGCGGCGGCTTGTAGCTGCCGGTCAGGAACACGCGCAGCATGTGCAGCCACACGGCGAGCACCATCATGTGCGCGCCCCAGCGGTGCAGCTCGCGCATGATCCCGAGCGGCACGTGCTCGCGCAGCGCGATGATGTCGTTGTAGGCGTACTCGATCGTCGGGCGGTAGTAGAACATCAGCAGCACGCCCGTGATCGTCTCGAGCAGGAACAGGAAGAAGGTGATCCCGCCCATGCACCACGTGAACGAGAGGCGGATGCCGCTCTTGCGGGCCTTCACCGGGTGCAGGTGCAGGAAGATGTTGCTCAGCGCGGCCAGCGCCCGGTTGCGGGGCGTGTCGGGGTAGCCGTGCCGGAAGATCGACCTCCAGATCTGGGTCTCCGCGATCTTCTGCTTCAGTCCCAAGGAGAAACTCCTCTCTCTGTCGTCGTGCGGTCGGGAAGGGGCGCGGGGCTCAGACCTTGAGGAAGGACTCGGTGGCTTCCCACTGGCCCTTCTCCCACTGGTACTTCTGGTTCATGTCCACGAGGATCTGCCCGTCGTCGGCGCGCACGATCCGGAAGCGCTCGAGCGGCCGCGGCGCGGGGCCCTCGAAGTTCTTGCCGCTCATGCGGAAGCCGCTGCCGTGGCAAGGGCACTTGAACTTCTGGTCGGCGGCCAGCCAGTTCGGGATGCAGCCGAGGTGCGTGCAGGTGGTCGAGAGCGCGAAGATGCCCTCGACGCCGGCGCGCTTGCTCAGCGGGTCGGAGGCCGTGCGCACCAGCCACACGCCATTGGTCTCCTTGAAGCGCTCGTCGACGCCGAGGCCGAACTCGGACGGCTGACCGGCCTTGAAGCTGCTCGGCGGCTCGAAGAGCACGTTGGGGAACAGGAAGCGCACGATGCCGACGAGGCCCGCGCCGGCGCCGAGCGAGAACAGCGCCCAACCCGTCGCGAGCGAGCCGAGCAGGCCCCGTCGCGTGACGCCGCGCGGGGCCCCCTGCATGGTGCGATCGCTGTTCTGGGCGGTGATCTGCCGCTGTGAGGCTTCGGTCGTTGCCATCTCTTGCTCAGCTCTCCGAAAGCGCGCCCAGCTCATCCAGGGCACGGATCGCGGCGGATCTTACCTTCAGGGACGGGTCGGATTCGCGCAGCGGCCGCAGCGGCGCCACCAGACCCGGGTCGCCCAGCCGCCCCGCGGCGCGGCAGGCGTTCACGAGGAACTGCTCGACCACGCCGTCGCGGACGGCGAGGCGGCTGCTCTCGTCGAGCAGGTCGGCGTCGGGCCCCTGCAGGCGCGCGTCGCCGTCGTAGTGGGCGCGGTCGAGCATGGCCGCCAGCCAGGGGGCCGCGCGCGGGTCGCGGCACTGCGCCAGCGCCAGCACGGCGTTGCGGTGCAGCAGCGAGTCGGAGCCGCCCAGCAGGCCGGCCAGCGCGTCGCGCGCCGGGGCGTCGCCGATGCGGCCCAGCGCCCCCACCGCCACCCAGCGCTCCTCGTCGCTGCCCTGCGAGAGGGCGGCGGCCAGGCGCGGGACGGAGACGGGGTCGGCCATCTGCGCCAGCGCGAACAGGGCCGCCAGGCGCACCCCGCCTTCGGCGCTCTCGTCTTCGTCGAGCGCGGCCAGCGCGACGGCCGTCAGCTCGGGCGCGCGCTTCCACTGCAGGATCTGCAGCAGGAACTGCCGCATCTGCTCGCTCTCGCCGGCATAGTCGCGGTACAGCGCGAGCAGCTGCTGCGTGTCGACCTCGTCGAGGTCGAGGCGCTGGCGGCGCAGGCCGTCGGCGAGCGCGTGCAGCGCCTGCCAGCGGGCGTGCGGCCCGCCCGCGGCGCGCACCTCGGCGATCAGCGTCGGCGCGTCGGACGTCTCCGAACCGACGAGCAGCCGCAGGCCCATCCAGGCCGCCGCGAGCGTCGCGACGAGGATGAACGGAAAGACGAAGAACTGCGGCAGCGCCGAGAGGAAGCTGCCCGGGACCTGCCGCACGGGCTCCTCGTCGAAACCCTCGCCGTCGGGCGGGTCGGCGCCCGGCCGGCCGCCCGCGCCCGGGGTCTGATCTGGCAGGAGAGGGGACGGTCGGTCCACGGCGCGCCAAGTTTCGGGGTGGTGACGGACGCAGCGGGCAGAATAAGGAATCGCCCCCCGGCGGGGAACCCTCGGGGCCGGCGGCGCGCGCGCCGGCGGGCCCGGGCGTGCGGGGCCACCGGACGGGCGGCCCTCGGCCGCCCCACTTGGCTGGGCGCCGTCGAGCGGTCATCGTGCGCCCCGTGCTGCCCGCTCCCCTCGCCGACGGCGCCGTCTCGCAGGGCCTGTCCGAACTGGCCGGCTGGCTCGCGGGCCTCCCCGCGGCCGGCAAGGCCGCGGCGCTGGGCGTGGCGACCTTCGTGAGCGAAGACCTCACGACGATCTTCGCGGGCCTGCTCGTCGCGCGGGACGAGCTGTCCTTCACGGTCGCGCTGGTGGGCTGCACGCTGGGCATCTGGGTCGGCGACGGGCTGCTGTTCGTCGTCGGTCGCACGCTCGGGCGGCCGGCGCTGCGCCTGCCGATCCTGCGCGGACTCATCGCGCCCTGGCAGCTGGCGCGCGCCGAGCGCTGGTTCGCCGAGCGCGGGCTGCGCCTGGTGCTCGTGAGTCGCTTCCTGCCGGGCTCGCGCCTGCCGGCCTTCTTCGCGGCGGGCCTGCTGGGCGCGCGCGGCACCTGGTTCCTGGGTTGGGCGCTCGTCGCGGCGCTGCTCTGGACGCCGCTGCTCATCGGCGCGTCGATCGTGGCGGCGCCGCGCGTGAGCGCGCTCGTCGAGCGGGTCGCCGGCCTGACGCCGCTCGCGCGCGTGCTGGCGCCGCTGGCCAGCGTGCTCGCGCTCGTCGTGGTGCTGCGCAGCCTCGAGCTCGTGGGCAGTTGGCGCGCGCGGCGCCGCTGGCGTGCGCGCTGGGTGCGGCGCCTCACCTGGGAGTTCTGGCCGCCGTGGGTGATCTACGCGCCGGTCTTCGCGTGGTACCTGCTGCTCGCGCTGCGCCACCGCAGCCTGACGCTGCCGACCGTCGCCAATCCGGGCATGGAGGCCGGCGGCTTCATCGGCGAGAGCAAGGGGCAGATCCTGGAGGCGCTCGTGGCCGGGCGCGACGAGGCGCGGCCCTTCGTCGTGGCGACGGCGCGCCTGGCGCCGGGCGGGGCCGAGCGACTCGCCGAAGTCACCGGCTGGATGGGGCGGGCGGGCCTGCGCTGGCCGATCGTGCTCAAGCCCGACGCCGGGCAGCGCGGGAGCGGCGTGCGCCTGATCGAGGACGAGGCGGCGGCGCGCGACTGGCTGGCGGCGATGCCGCTGGCGGCCGTCGCGCAGCAGTACGCGCAGGGCCCCCACGAACTGGGCGTGTTCTGGGTGCGCGAGCCGGGCGCAGCGCGCGGGCGCATCCTCTCGGTGACGAGCAAGTTCTTCCCCACGGTGGTCGGCGACGGACGGAGCACGCTCGAGGACCTGATCCTGCGGCACGAGCGCGCCTGGCTGATGGCGCCGACTTTCTTCCGGCGGCATGGCGCTCGGCTCGACGAGGTGCTGCCGGACGGCGAGCGGCTGCCGCTCGTCACGTCGGGCAACCACTGCCAGGGGGCGCTGTTCAAGGACGGCCGGCGGCACGGTACCGACGCGCTGTGCGCGCGGCTCGACCGGCTCGCCGACGGCGACCCGCTGCTGTTCGTCGGCCGCTTCGACCTGCGCGGCCCCGATCTCGCGGCGATCGAGCGCGGCGAGGGCTTCAAGATCGTGGAGCTCAACGGCGCGACCGCCGAGGCCACGCACATCTACGACCCGGACTTCGGTCGCAGGCGCGGCCCCTTCATCGCCTGGCGCACGCTGTGCGCGCAGTGGTCGCTGATGTTCGCCCTCGGCGCCGCCAACCGCGCCGCCGGCCACCGCCCGCTGCCCCTCGGCGAGCTGCTCGCCCGCCTCCTGGCCTACCGCCGCCACCAACGCCACCACCCCCGCTAGGTGTCACCCCGCTAGGTGTCGGTGTCACCCCGCTAGGTGTCAGGCACAAGAGCGCGGTTTTTCGCAGTTCCGGTGCCAGGTTGCGCGAGAGCGAGGGGTGGGTGCCTCAGGGCGTCGTGACACCCAACGCGTTGCTGGCGGCGAAGCCCTGCGGGCCGGCGGCGTCCGCGACCCAGCAGTGGAAGGCGAAGAACAGACCGGCGGGCAACCCGACCGGCCAGCGCCCCGTCAACGCGAGGATTCCGTCCTCGTCCGTCACGTGCGAGGCGTCCACGATCGCCGGAACCGGCACGAGCGTGCCGCCGAGGAAGGGGACGGGGCCCTCCGCGAGCCCGAGCACGAACAGGACCGGCGCACTCGGCGCCGCCCGCCGCAGCGTGAGCCGGACCTCCGTATCGCCGTGCAACGTGCCGCTCCCGATCAAGTGCGGGATCGAAGTCGCACCCGGCAGACCGTGGCCGAGGTCGACCCACTTGTTGGCCGCATCGAGGCGCAGCACCCACACGGCCCCGCGCCACGGCCCTCCGTCGTTGTCGAAACGGCTGCCGACCGCGAGGTCCTCGCGCCCGTCGCCGTCGAGATCGCCGAGCCCCGCCAGCGCCTCGCCCCAGAACGTCGCGTCCTCGAGCACGCCCTGAAACCCGCCCTGCGTGTCGCTGATCTTCGCCTGCGTGCGCACGGCCCCGCCCGGATCGAGCAACAGCAGCCGCACCGCGCCGTGCAGCGGACCGCCGTCGGGATCGCCGGTCGAACCGACGGCCAGGTCGGCGACCCCATTGCCATCGGGATCGCCGATCGCCGCCAGTCCCTGCCCCAGCAGCGAACCGTCGAACAGCAGGCCCTGCAGGCCGGACGTCTCCGACGCGATCTTGAGCCAGCTCTTCACCTTGCCGTCGAGCTTCAGCCGCAGCACCCAGACCGCGCCGCGGTCGATCCCGCCGTCGTCGTCGCCCGGCGCGCCGACGGCCAGGTCGAGCAGCCCGTCACCGTCGACGTCGCCCAGCGCCGCCACGCCCGCGCCGAAGCGATCGCCGTCGCCGAGCACGCCGGTGAAGGCGCCGATGATGTCGCTGATGCGCTGATGGGCCTTGACCGTGCCGTCCGCGTTCAGGAACAGCACCCAGACGGCGCCGCGCTGCTCGCCGCCGTCGAACGTGAAGGGCGCGCCGCTGACGAGTTCGGTGACGCCGTCGCCGTCGAGATCGCCGAGGCGCGCCAGCGCGAAGCCGAAGCCGTTGTCGTCCTTCAGGTTGCCCGTGAACCCGCCCGCGGTGTCGCTGATCTTCCGTGCGGCCTTCACCGTGCCGTCGGTCCTCAGGAACAGGATCCACACCGCACCGTGCCCCGGGCCGCCGTCGTCGTCGCCGGCCGCGCCGACGGCCAGGTCCGGCACGCCGTCGCCGTCGAGATCGCCCAGCCCGGCCACGCCGCTGCCGAACTCGGCCTGCGGGCCGGTCGCGTCGATCATCCCGCCTTCGCCCGTGGCGATCCGCTGGTGCGCGCGCACGCTGCCGTCGGCATTCAGGAACAGGATCCACACCGCGCCCGAGTCCGGCGCTCCGAGCTGCTCGAACGGCGAACCGACGGCCAGCTCGGGGACGCCGTCGCCGTCGAGGTCGCCGAGCGCCGCGACGCTCGCGCCGAAGGAGGCCAGCCCGGACGAGAGGTCGCCGGTGAAGCCGCCCTGCGTCGAGCTGATCTTCTGCTCGGCGAGCACGACGTCGGGGCCCGCCGGTTCGCCCGTGAAGCTCACGTTCAGCGTGAAGGTCCCGACGGAGGACTCGAAGCCGCCGACGCAGATTTCGTAGGCGGCGCCCGCGCTCACGGGAACCGCGACATCCGACTGCAGCGTTCCGTCGGCGTCGTCGTTGCAGGCCAGCTCGACGGCCCGCCCGCACTCGCCGGAGAAGATCGCGATCACCGTGTCGAAGTCGGCCGAGCCGCCGCCGAGCGCGGCGGTGGAGGCGCGCAGCAGGCCGGATTCCTCGGCCTCGAAGCGGTACCACACGTCGTGGCCGGTCGTCGCGCCGCCGAAGGCGCAGGTCGCCGACTGCGCGCTGTCGGTGGCGCCGAGCGTGCTGCCCGCGACGAGGCCCGGCCGCACCGGGAGCGCGGCGGAGCATTCGTCGTTCGGCGCGGGCGGGGCGAAGTCGACGGCCAGCGTGAAGATGCCGGTGGCGCCGGCGTAGCCGCTGACCTCGATGCGGTACGGCGTGCCCGCCGACGCGGGGAAGACGACCTCGGAGCCGAGCGTGAACGGGCCGGCGTCGTCGTTGCAGTCGACGAGCGCGAGGCCCGCGCCGCAGGCGCCCGTCCAGACGGCCAGCACCGTGTCGAAGTCCGCCGCCCCGCCGCCCGAGACGAGCGAGGCGCGCACGATGCCGTCCGACGGTGGCGTGTAGAGGTACCAGAGATCGTGCGTGGCGGGCGCGCCGCCGAAGGTGCACGGCGGCGTGGTCGCCGCCGTGGTCGCGAAGATGTTGGACTGCGTGACGAGGCCTTCGCCGATCGGCGTGGCGCCGCTGCACTTGTCGTTGGGCGGCGCGCCGGCCGGGACCGTGCTCAGCGACAGCGTGAAGTCGCCGCTGTCGCCGTTCCAGCCGCCGACCTCGATCAGGTAGGTCGTGCCGGCGCTGACGAGCAGCGTGAGCTGCGATGCCAGGCCGATGGCGTCATCGTTGCAGGCCTGCTCGACGAGCGCGCCGCACGATCCGCTGAAGACCGCGAGCACGGTGTCGAAGTCGGCCGTGCCGCCGCCGGCACCGAGCGAGGCGACGAGCAGCGCGTCCTCGGTCGCGGTGAAGGCGTACCAGACGTCGGCCCCGATCGTCCCCCCGAAGCTCGCGCACGAACCGGTGATGGAACTCGCCGTGGCGCCGGCCGTGCTCCCGGGGGTCAGCCCCTGCGCCACCGGCAGGGCGTTCGCGCATTCGTCGTGGACGGGCTGGGCCGCGGCCGCCGCCGCCCACGTCACCATCAGCACGCAGATCGCCATCGTCGTCCGCATCGGCACGTCTCCTTCGGCCCGCCCGGCGGGCCCGCCCGCCGACGAGCCATGCGCGAAGGGGAGGCGGAAACGGTCAGGAATTTCCGCGGACAGCCTGGCACCGGAACTGCGAAAAACCGCGCTCTTGTGCCTGACACCTCAGAGGGTGGAGATGAAGGCGTTGGCCTGGCGGATCGCGGCCTCCATGTCGGCCACGAGCTTGCCGATGTCGGACTCGATCTCGGCCACGTTGCCCTGCAGCGCGGCGACGGCCTGCGCGTTGAGGTTGTGCTTGAGGAACAGCACCCGGTCGCGGAAGGCCGCGAGGACCGGCTCCATGCTCTGCTCGGAGCGCTTCATCGCCGCGAACAGCTCGCCGTAGCGGCCCCGCGTGTCGGACAGCATCTTCAGGCTCTGCGAGCGCAGAGCGGCGTCGGCGTACTGCGCCGCCTCCTCCTGCCACTCCTCGAACAGGTCCTCGGCGACGCTCTCGATCGCGTCGATGCGCCGCCGCACGACGTTCGCGCGATTCTCGCAGCGCTGGAACTCGTCGTTCAGCGCCTCGTAGGTGTCCTCGAGTTCTCCGCCGTCGAAGCCGGTCACGTCCTTGAAGGCCGCCAGCGCCGACCGGAACTGCTCCTTGGCCTCCTCCTGGCTGTCGCGCCCCTCGACCACGCGGTCCTTGAGGATCTCGCGCTTCTCGACGCCGAACTGCTCCATCACGGCGTAGTAGGTGGACGAGCAGGCGCCGAGCAGCAGGCCGAGCGACCACAGGCACGACAACAGGCAGAGAGTGCGCTTCATCCCGCCGATCCTACCGCACGCGCCCCACGGCGCGCCGCGCCGCGCGCACCCGCCGACCTCTGGCAGCGCACGCCGGTGCTCGGCTAGGCTGGCCGCCCTGCGGCGGCGCGCACCGTGCGCGCCGCGCCCGCAGTCCCTCCCCCTCCGACCCACCCAAGGAACCCCGCAATGCATCGCAAGCTCTCCCTCGGCCTGGCGGTCCTCGCGCTGGCCTTCACCCTCACCGGTTGCGCCAGCGCCTGGCCGACGCAGCCCGTCCCCGGCTTCATCTACTCCGACGTGAAGGCCCCGCTCGACAGCACCGCGAACGGCACCTACAGCAAGGTCGGCACGGCGCAGCTGACCTCGATCCTGGGCTGGATCACGACCGGCGACGCGAGCATCAACACGGCCGCGAAGAACGCCGGCATCACGAAGATCCACCATGTCGACTTCCACAGCAAGTCGGTGCTGGGCGTCTACGCCGAGTTCACGACCTACGTGTACGGCGACTGAGCGGCCACCGGCCGCGGCGCGCCGCACGGCACGCCCACGACGCCTCCGCCGCACGCGCGGCGGGGGCGTCGTCGTTTCCGGGCCGCGCCGCCCCCTGCTAGGCTGGCCCGCATGGGAGCGGTTCTGGAGGTCGAGGGCCTCGTCAAGCACTACGGCGCCACGCGCGCCGTGCAGGACGTCTCGCTCACCGTGCGGCAGGGCGACGTCTACGGACTGCTCGGCCCCAACGGCTCGGGCAAGACGACCACGCTCTCCTGCGCGCTCGGCCTGCTCCCGCACGACGGCGGCCGCATCTCGGTGCTGGGCCTGCCCGCGGCCGAGATCCACCGCTCCGCCGGCCGCGTGGCCTGCGTCTTCGACGCTCCCACGCTCGTCGACGCGCTGAGCTGCCGCCAGAACCTGCGCTACGCGCGCACGCTGCTCGGGCACTCCGGCGGCCGCAGCGACGACGAGGCCCTGGCGCTCACCGGCATCTCCGCGCTCGCCGAGCGCCGCGCCGGCCGCCTCTCGCTCGGCCAGCGCCGCCGCCTGTCGATCGCGCGCGCCCTCATCGGCCGCCCCGAACTGCTCGTCCTCGACGAGCCGCTCTCGGGCCTCGACACCGTCGGCGTGCGCGCGATGCTGCAGCTCTTCGCCTCGCTGCACGCCTCCGGCCTGACGATGCTCATCTCGAGCCACCGCCTGCACGAGATGGAGACGATCGTCACGCGCGTCGCGATCCTTTCGGGCGGGCGCAAGGTCGCCGAGTCGAGCCTCGACGAGCTGCTGCAGGGCGGACGGCTGCGGCTGCGCATCCACGCCACGCCCGCCGAACGCGTGCTGGGCGTCTTCGAGCGCGCGACGGGGATCGCCGGCTTCGACCGCCTGCCGGGCGACGAGTACGCCGTGCGCCCGGGCACGGTCGCGCCGGCCGAACTCAACCGCGCCCTGCACGCGGCCGGCTGCGCGGTCGCGGCCTTCGTGCCCGAACGCGTCACCCTGCAGTCGGCCTTCGAAGAGCTGGTCGACCCGGCGCAGGCGGCACCATGAAGGGCGGCCCGCGATGAGCGGCGCGCTGCGCACGCTGCGCGCCGAGTGCTACCGCACGCTGTGCGGCCGCACGGCGACGCTCGCCGGGCTGTTCCTGGCGGCCATCGCGGCCCTGCGCGTCGGCGCCAGCCACCTCGCCGACCGCTCGGTCTACGCCTCGGCCGTGCAGCGCGCGCTCTCGTCGGGACGCGAGGTGCCGCCGCCCCCGCCGGTCGGCAACGCCTGGGCCCCCTTCGTCGACGGCTGGCTCGCGGGCCTCACGGTCGCGACGCTGCTGCTGCTCATCGCCGCGGCGCGCGCGCTGGCCGGCGACCGCGAGAGCGGCCTGCTGCGCGTGGCGCGCACGCGCAGCGTCTCGCGCGCCGGCCTGCTGCTGGGCCGGGCGGTGCTCGGTCTGGTCATGACGCTCGCCGCGCTCGCGCTCACCGGGCTCGCCGCCTGGGGCGCCGCCGCCTGGCTGTTCGACTTCGGCCCGGTGATGGAAGGCAGCTACGAACTCGTCGCGAGCGCCGAGCTGCACGGCGAGCTGCGCGGCGCGCTGCTCGCCACGCTGCCGCCGCTGCTGGCGACGTGGTGCTTCGGGCTGCTCGTCTCGTCGCTGTGCCGCTCGGGCACGTCCGCGGTCGCCATCGCCCTCGCCACCTACCTCGGCTTCGACCTCTTCAAGGAGGTGCTCGGCGAGGCCCAGTACTACGTGTTCGCCGCCTTCAACCCGTCCTTCATCGACCACTCCTGCCTGAAGGAGCTGTCGGGCATCGCGCGCGGCTACTCGGACGCCGGCTACCCCGAGGCGCTCTACGCGCTCAACCTGTGGCTGCCCTTCCCGTGGATCGCCGGGCTGCTGCTGCTCGCCGGCCTGATCAACGCGCGCCGCGCGCTCTGAGCCAGGCGCCGCGCGCGCGCCGCGCTAGGGCGTCGTCGCCCGCAGCGCATTGCTGGCCGAGAAGCCCGCCGGCCCGCCGGCATCCGCCGTCCAGCACTGGAAGTAGAAGGTGAAGCCCGAGGGCAGGCCGGCCGGCCAGCTGCCCGCGAGCGTCACGGCGCCGGCCGGCCCGGTCGGGAAGCCGGCCAGCAGCACGTCGGGGTTCGGGACGAGCAGGCCGCCCTTGAACGGCGCCGAGAGCGCCGAGGCGCCGATCACGAAGGTCGTCGCGGAGTTCGGCAGCACGTTCGTGAGCGCCAGCGCGACCGGGCTGTTCGGCGCGAGCGAGCCGGTGCCGACGAGCAGCGGCGCGCCCGGCGTGCCGGCCAGCGCCGAACCGAGGTCGATCCACGGGTCGCAGAAGATGCGCGGGTTGTCGATCCCGACCGTCCACTGGTCGAAGATGAAGAAGAAGTCGGGGTCGCCGTAGAAGAAGCGCACCTCCGTCACGTTCGTGATGACGGTGTTCCACTCCTGGTCGGGCGTGCCGCCCGAGCCGCTCGCCACCCAGCCCGCCGGCAGCGTCGCGCTCTGGCTCGGGACCGCGAAGTGGAAGCCGCGCCAGCCCTCGGCCACCTGCGGCACGAGCGCCGAACCCACCGTCCAGACCTGGCGCGAACCGTTCGAGAGGATCAGCGAGAGCGGCCGCGAGAAGGGGAACTGCGTCGAGAGCGTGCGCAGGTCGCAGCCGATCTCGACCACGTCGCGCGCGCGGAAGTCGCCGGTGAAGGCCGAGAGGCCCGTCGTGCGCACCTGCGGCGCGAAGGTGTCGACGAAGCCGCGCAGATACCAGTCGGGGTTGCCGCCGGCCGCGGGGAACACGGGCGCCGGCCCCCAGGTCCAGCCGCCGGTGTTCACCGAGTTGGTGAAGGGCACGGTCGTCCCGCCGGTGGCCAGGGCCGGGGCGGCGAGCAGCGCCAGGGCGCACAGTCGCAGGGTCAGCGGGCGCAGGGTCGTCATGGGAGACCTCTCGTCTCTTCGTCGGGTCAGGGGAGTTCGGCGGCGGTGGCGCGCGGGCTCGCGGCCCGGCGCGCGCGAGCCGCCAGTCTAACGCCCTGCGGCGATCTCCGCTTCGGCCTGCGCCAGCAGGTCGCGCGCGCGCGCGAGCGCGGTGCGCTCGAGCTCCGTGCGCGGCGCCTGGTCCGCCACCGCGAGCGCGTGGCGCCAGTGCGTCGCCGCCGCCGCGTAGTCGCGGCGCAGCGCGTGCGCGAGGCCCGCGTCGATGCGCACGAGCAGATTGTCGGGGTCGAGGCGCAGCACCTCGTCCCAGAGCGCGAAGGCCTCGTCGAGCCGATCGAGGTTCCCCAGCACGGCCGCCGCGGTCTGCATGATCGCGACGCGCCCGGCGCGATCGGGCGGCAGGTCGGCCAGCGCGACCTGCAGCTGCGCGAGGGCCTCGGCGTCGCGCGCCTGCAGAAACAGCGCGCGCCCGAGCTGGAAGCGCGCGAAGTAGTGGTCGGGGTGCACGGCCACCGCCGAGGTCCACAGCGCGACGGGGTCGCGCCAGACGCGCGTCTGCGCGCGCGTCGCCGGCACGGCCGCCGCCGCGAGCAGACCGGCGGCGAGCAGCGGCACGAGCGGCCGTTCGCGCGCGACCCGCGCCAGGCCGCCGGCGGCGAGCAGCGCGAAGGGCAGGCACGCGAGGTACGAGTAGCGCTCGGCCACGAGCTGCGGACCGGCCTGCGTGAAACCCAGCACCGGCGCGAGCACCAGCGCGTAGCAGGCCAGCGCGGCGACGAGCGCCGGCGCCCGTCGTCGCGCCGACCAGGCCGCCGCGGCGGCCGCGAGCACGACGGCACCCGCCAGCACGAAGCGCCCCTCGAGCGGATCGAGCGGCGCGCGCAGCGGGTGCAGCGGCGACAGCCCGGTCGGCACGAGGGTCTTCCAGACGTAGAAGACCAGCCCGTAGGCGGCCTGCGCCGCGCGCTGCGCGAGGCCGTGCTGCTCCCAGGCGCGGCTCACGCCCGCCGCGTGCTGCGCCCAACCGGCGAGCGCCGCCGCCGCGAGACAAGGCACGATCACGGCCAGCTTGCCGCGCAGCAGCGCCGCCAGGCCCGAGCGGCGCGCGAGCCCCAGGTCGATCGCCACGAACACCAGCGGCAGGCTCAGGCCCCAGGCCTTGCACAGCAGCGAGAGCGTCGTGGCGGCCACGACGAGGACGTCGACGCGCAGCACGACGAGGTAGCGCCAGACGGCCGTGAGCCAGAACGCGCCGCAGAGCACGTCGCGCCGCTCGGCGATCCAGGCCACCGACTCGACGCGCAGCGGGTGCACGGCGAAGGCCAGCGCCGCCAGCAGCGCGCCGGCCGTGAGCACGCCCGGCGCGAGCGCCGGCAACGCGCGCCGCAGCAGCGTGCGCGCCAGCCCCAGCACGAGCGCGGCGTTGAGCGCGTGCAGGAGCAGGTTGGTGCGATGGTGCCCGGCCGGGCCGGGGCCCCACAGCGCCTCGTCGGCCGCCAGGCTCAGCCACGAGAGCGGTTGCCAGTGGCCGAAGTCGAAGGTCGTGAAGGCCCAGGCGATCCGGCCCGCCGGGCCGCCCGGCTGCGCGTGCAGCGCGTGCAGCGCGGCGAGCATGTCGGCGTCGTCGAAGTCGACCAGGCCCGCGTCCAGCGCCGGCTGGAAGGCGGCGAAGCACGCGAGCAGCAACAGCGCCAGCGCGAGCGCCGGTCCCAGCCACGCGCCGCGCGGCGGGCCCGGGCGCATCCCGTCGTCCGGCGCTCGTCCCGTCGTGCCGCGCGCTGCGTCCATGTCGCTCCGCCGGGAGAGGCCTCGGGCCGAGGATCCCGCCAGAGCATGCCATCGTCTGGCCGCCGAGTCGCCGTGTGAAGGGCGCTCGGGGGCTGCTAACCTGCCGCCCATGCGCACGCTCGGCAGGCCCGACGGATCGACCCGCGCCGGCAGGCGCGCGCCGCGCCCGCTGCGCGCCGCGATCGCGGCGGCGCTCGGCGCGCCCCTGCTCGCCGGCTGCGCCAGCAGCGCGCCGCTCGGCACGATCCCCGAGCCGCTGCCCGAGTCGCTGGCCTGGGCCGCCGAAGGGCAGTTCGGCGCCTTCCTCGGCGTGAAGGGCGAGGAGAACGACTCGGGTTCGCTCGACGCGATGTTCTTCGACCCGGGCGTGCGCGTGACGCGCGTCGTCGAGAACTCGCCCGCCGCGCTCGCCGGGCTGAGGGCGGGCGACGTCGTGCTGGCGCTCGACGGCGAGGCCGTCGACGACCCGGCCGCGCTCGACGCGCTCGTCGCGCGGCGGCGCGGCGGAGAGCAGGTGACGCTCTCGGTGCGGCGCGGCGACACGGTCTACGACGCGCGCATCGAGCTGGCGCAGACCGCCGGCGGCGCCGAGGTCGAGGCGCGCTGGATCGTCGAGCGGGGCCGCTCGCGCGCCTCGTGGTCCTCGGGACGCGGCGGCGTCGTGCTCGTCGCGGCCGCCGACGATTCGCCCTTCCCGCAGGCGGGCATCCCCGTCGGGTCGGTGCTGACCGCCGTCGAAGGCCGGCCGCTGCTCTCCGACCGGCAACTCGTGCGCCTGCTCTCGGCGCGCGCGCCGGGCGAGCAAGTCGAAGTGCAGGGCCTCGCGCCCGACGGCGCGCCCTTCGAGCGCACGGTCACGCTGCAGGAGCAGCCGCGCCGCCTGACCCGCTTCAAGCTGCCCTTGCTCTTCGATTACGAGGCCTCGGTCGACGGCGCGCGCACGCGCATCGGCGTCCTCGACCTGTGGTTCGTGCAGCTCTTCGGCTACGAGCGCAACGAGGCCGAACGCACGTGGGTGCTGCTCGAGCTGTTCGGCTGGGAGCCGTTGCGCTTCTCGTCCGGCGTCGGCGAGCTGGCGCGTTGAGCCGGCACGCGCGGTGGCTCGCGCTGGTCCTCGCGGCGGCGCCCGTCGAAGAGCCCTCGTGGCTGCCGGTCACGATCAAGGTGGAGGGCAGCCTGCTCGACGCGCGCTTCGCCGACGTCGACGGCGACGGCCGGCCCGATCTCGTGCTGGCGGCGCACACGCGACGGCCGGGACTGCCGGCGCGGCGCGAACTGCTCGTGCACGAGGGGTTGGCGGCGGGCGGCTTCGCGCTCACGCCCTCGCGCAGCGTGCCCGTGCCCGATGACGTGATCGTCTGGGGCTGCGCGGACGTGCGCGCCGAGCCGGGCCGCGAACTGCTCTTCATGACGCGCACCGGCGTCTGGAGCCTCTCGACGCAGGTCTCGGGGCTGCGCGACAACGTGCGTCGGCTCGCGGTGCACGACCTGCTCTACCAGGTGCCGAGCGCGCGTGAGCTGCCGTGGTGGCCGTGGGTCCTGCCGCAGCGCGACGGCGGCAAGGACCGCCTGCTGCTCGCGGGCGGGCGCGACCTCTCGCTGTGGTCCCCGCGCGCGGAATCCGCCGAGGCCGGCGCCGAGGCGGGCGCGGGCCACGACGGCGAGCCGGCGCTCGCCGAGCCGGCCGACTACGTCTCGAGCGGCCCCCTGGGCGTGGCGAGCGGCCCCACGCTCTATTCGGTGAAGGCGCCGGGCGAGTTGCGCGCGGCGTCGGGCGGCGTGCGGGTCACGATCGAAGGCGGCGGCGGGCGCAGCCTGTTCCTCGGCGAGGCGCCGGCGGCCTTCGCCGCGATGCTGCAGGCCGAGGCGCGCTACGAGGCGCCGGCCCTGCTCGACGTCGACGGCGACGGGCAGCTCGACCTCGTGCTGCTCACGCCCGAGAGCCTGGTCGTGCGGCTCGGCGACGCCGCGGGACTGCCGTCGACGCCCACGCGCGTCGAGGCGCTGCCCGCCTACCTGCGCCAGCCCGACACCGACCTCGTGCTCAAGCTGCGCGACCTCGACGGCGACGGCGATCTCGACCTGCAGGCGCGCGTGAACCCCGAGCAGGATTCGCTCGACCACGTCGTGTTCACCTACTTCCTGATGATCAACGACGGGCGGCGGCTGCTGCCCGAGCAACCCACGCAGGTGCTGCGCTTCGAGGGCTCGGGCACCGACTCGCAGGTGCTCGACGTCGACGGCGACGGGCGGCCCGACCTCGCGGTGACGAAGTACGAGCTGCCGGAACTGAAGGACCTCGTCACGGGCTTCAAGCTGCGGCGCTCGGTGAACGTGTTTCTCGCGGCGCCGGGGCCCGAGCCCTTCGAGCGCAAGGCGGCGCTGCGCGACGACGAGTCCTTCACGATCGATTCGCTGCAGGACGCGCTGGTGAACATGCAGGTCGTGCCCGACTGCTCGGGCGACGGCGTGGCCGACCTGGTGCAGGTCGACCTGACGGGCAAGCTCGTGATCCGGCGCATCCGCAAGGAGTCGCGCCTGTTCGGCGCGGCGCAGTGGTCGATCGACCGCGAGGCCTGGAAGCGCTTCGACCTCGGCGAGGACCTCTCGAACCTGGCCTTCGACGACGTCAACGGCGACGGCGTCCCCGACCCGCTGAACACCGGCGAGGACAGCGTGTCGATCATGCTCTCGCGGGGCGGGGGGGGCGGGCGATGAGGGGGCTGCTGTGCGGGGCGGCGCTGTGGGCGGCGGCGGGCGCGCTGGGCGCGCAGGCGTTCGAGCCGGCCTCGACGCTGCTGCCGGTGATCGACGAGAACACGCGGCTGGCGCTGCGCGACGTGGACGGCGACGGCCGGCTCGACCTGCTGGCGGTGGGACTGGCCGGCATCTCGTTGCGGCGGCTCGGCGCCGACGGGCGCTACCCGGAGGACCACGACGCGGTCGTGCCCTGGCCGGGCGAGACCGTGGGCTGGTTCCTCGCCGACGTCGACGGCGACGGCGACACCGAGGTCGCGCTGCTCATCGGGGGCACGCGCGTGGCGCTCGTCGACCACGACGCCGAGCGCGGCTTCGCGCTGGGGCCCGATCTGGTGGTCGCGCCCACGGGCTTCCTGCCGCGCGGCGTGCGGCGGGTCAACTTCGTGCGCGACGTCGACGGCGACGGACGCGCCGACTTCGTCGTGCCCGCGGCGGGGCGCTTCCTGATCCATCTGCAGCGCGAGGGCGGTTGGGGCGCGCCGCTGCCCGTGCGCTTCCAGGCCTCGATCACGCTGGAGACGGGCGACCCCGAGGCGCTCGACAGCCGCTTCCGCTCGGACGTGAAGATCCCGTGGTTCACGCTGGAGGACATCGACGGCGACGGGCGCATCGACCTGGTGTCGGAGACCGACGACGAAGCGCAGTTCCACCTCGCGGGGCCCGAGCTGCCGGCCGAGCCGAGCTTCAGCCTCGACCTCGCGGCGCTGCGCGCGGAGCTGCCGCCGAAGGGGCAGATCAATCTCGACAACCTGCTGGCGAACGTCGATCCGCGCGTGGGTTGGCGCGTGGCGGAACTCGACGGCGAGGCGCCGGCCGACCTCGTCGTGCAGCAGGGCGGCAAGATTTCGCTGTATCTGGGCGGGTCGCGCGGGCCGCGGCTCGAGGCGCCCGACCAGGTGCTCAAGGCCAGCGGCAACGTGCTGTATTTCCTGCTGCGGGACGCCAACGGCGACACGCTGCCCGACCTGCAGCTGCTGCGGGCGGCGACGATCTCGCTCGGGGACGCGCTGCGGCTGCTCGTCGTGCCGGGCTCGATCGACTTCGACGTGTTCACCTACAACAACGAGGGCGGCGAGTTCGCGCGCAAGCCGAGCGTGCGCACGACGCTGGCGCTGCGCGTGCCGGCGCTGCTGTCCTTCCTAGACGACGTGAAGCAGATGCGCGAGGAGTACGAGGAGCGCAGCGCGGTGCCGGCGCAGGCCGCGTGCCTCGACGGGGACGGCCTGGTGAACGACGTCGTCGACGTGCGCGACGGCGCGCTGCTCGTGTGGCGCGATCGCGTGGCGTCGGCTCCCGGCGGCGGGCTGATCGAGGCGCTGTCGAGCTTCGATCCGGACGAACTGCTCGAGCAGTACGCGCTCAGCCGGCTCGACGAGCTGTCGGACGGCGGCGTGATGTCGATCGAGCTGAAGGACATCCGCAAGCTGCTCGTGACGCCGGGCTGGGACCTGCGGGAGCAGCTCGGCGAGCGGGCGCCCGACGCGCGCTGGCCGCTGGGCTTCGCGGGGCTCGAGGCGCGGCTGCGCATCGAAGATCTCGACGGCGACGGGCGCGACGACGTGATCGTGGCGGGCCTCGGGGAGGCGCGCGAGCAGATGGTGCAGTTGTTCGTGACGCGCGGCCCCGATCGCTAGAGTGGGGCGATGCCCTGCCTGATCGCACTCGTGCTGCTGGGGATGCCGCGCGTGGCGGTCGCGGCCGTGTGGCTGTTCTCGACCGCGATCCACAGCGCCTTCCCGAACCTGCTCTGGCCGGTGCTGGGTTTCCTGTTCGCGCCGCTCACGCTGCTGGCGTGGACCTGGTCGATGCACGAGTTCGCGGCCATCGAAGGCCTGGGGCTGGCCGCCGTCATCGTCGCCGCCCTCTTCGACCTCGGCCTCCTCCGCGCCTCCCGCCGCCGCTAGGTGTCAGGCACAAGAGCGCGGTTTTTCGCAGCTCCGGTGCCAAGTCAGCGACAGCCAGCCTGTCAGTTCGGCGCGTTGCCTGGCACCAGCGTTGCGAAAAACCGCGCTCTTGTGCCTGACACCTTGCAGGGGTGGTTGGGGGTGTAGGTGAGGGAGAGGGAGGTGGCGGAGACGCGCGCGAGGGTGCGGCTCACCGTGCGGGCGTCGTCGCGATGCATGCAGACGCCGAAGGCGTCGCCCTGCGGGGCGCCCGGCGCGTGGCCGGCGTGGAACTCCTGCAGCGCGGCGGCCAGCGCCTCTTCGGTGCCGGGTTCGCCGCGCGCGGCGGCCGCCCGCAGCGCCGACGATCCCGCCAACCACGTGCTCCACGCGGCGCCGCGCGCCGCCGCCACCTCGTCCGGACGGAACGTGCTCGACACCGCCAGTTCGGGCGCCTCGCTCGGCTCCTGCCAGCGCACGACCGCGCCGTCCCACTCGCAGCGCCGCCAGCGCGCCGCAGCGCCCCCCCGTCCGCGCTCGATGACCACCAGCTTGAAGGGCCGGACGCGCAGCCGACCCGTCGCCGCCCGCCGCTCCAGTTCGCGTTCGACCGCCGCAGGCCGCGCGTCCGCGAGCAGCTCACGCACGAGCAGCCCGCGACTCGTCGCATCGTCGGGCGCCGGCGCCGCCGCCGGCCGGTCGCCGTTGAGCACGCACAGACACGCGCCATGCTCGTCGATGCCGATCCACGTGCCGCCCTGGTCGGCGTCGCGCGGCGCCAGCACGCGCCGCCCGCCCACGACGAGTTCCTCGGGCGGCAGCGCCTCCCCGCGCCGCGGACTCTCGTCGCGATTCGTCGCCAACAAGTAGCCGCCGCCGGGCAGGCCCGGCACGAAGCTCACCGTGCACACGCCTCCTCAGGCCCCCGCGGCGCCGCCCGCCAAGGCGCCGCGCGTCTCCGACCCGCCGCCCGCCGGGCCGCCGGCGCCCGCCTGCCGCGCCAGGTACGCCACCGTCGACGGCGCCATGCCGAAACTCGCGGGCAACTCGACGCCCTGCGCCCGCGCCAGCACCGCGATGAGCGCGAAGTGGTGCACCGCGTGACTCTGCAGGAACAGCAGTTCGCGCTCGACCCGGCTCTCGCAGCCGTCGAAGCGCCCCGCCTCGTAGCTGCCCTGCTGGCGCACGCGGACGGCCCGCGCCAGATCCGCCGCGCGCAGCCCGGCCAGGCCCGCGATGAGCCGCTCGGCGCACTCCGCCGCCGCGCCCCGCTCGCGCTCGACCCGCCCGTCGCGCTCGCGCGCGTCGTAGTCGATCTCGCCCCGCTCGACCCCCGCCAGGAACAGCGCGTAGTGATCGAGCACGTGCCGCACGTGCGCGCCGATCGACGCCGTCGACAGCCGCGCGTCGACCGCCACGTACTGCCGGTCGCTCAGGCGCGCGAGCAGGCCCAGCGCCCGCTGCAGCGCCTCGACGTTGGGCCCGACGGGATCGTGCCTCATGCCGAGCCCGCGGGCACCCGCGCCTCCGCCGCCCCGCGCGACGACGCGCGCCGCTCGCCCTGCCGCACCGGAACGAACATCCTCGCCACCTCCGCCTGCAGACGCCGGGCGAGTTGCTTGCGCTCGGAAGAGCGCAGCGCCGCCTCGCCGAAGCTCAGAGTCGCATCGATGCGCCCCAGTTTCATCAGGTTCCACACGTGCGGCGCGAGCGTCATCGCGCCCCACCAGCAGACCGTGAGGGCCGGGGCGGCCTCGTCGTCCGGCGTCTCGTAGCCGATCGCCGCCGCCCGGCAGGGCAGCCCCCCCGCGCAGGCCGGCTGCAGCAGGCTGGCGTGGAAGTCCAGCACGCCCTCGCCGCGCGAACTCGTGCCCTCGAGGAACACGACCACGTCGAGGCCCGCGCCGAGCGTGCGCGCGATCGCCTCCGAGACGCGCGGCAGATCGCGACGCCGCCCCCGCTCGACGAACACGACCCCCGCCATCCGCGCGAGCAGCCCGATGCCCGGCCAGCCGGCCACCTCGCTCTTGGCCACGAAGCGGCAGGGCCGACTGGCCGCCAGCACGAGGATGTCGACGTACGACACGTGGTTGCAGGCGATGAGCGTCCCGGACGCGGCGCCCGGCCCGTGCCGTCCGCGGGCGGCCTCGCCCTCGATCTCCGCGCGCGCCGCCACGACCTCCTCGGCGGCCCGAGGCCCGAGCGCGCCCCGCGTCGTCACCCGCACGCCGAGCACCGCGAGCAACCCGCGCGCCCAGACCCGCTGATGCGCGACGAGCAGGCGCAAGGTGAGCGCCCCCTCCCGCCGCCCGAGCACCGCCGCCCCGCCCGCCACGAGCAGGCCGCTCGGCAACATCGCCAGCGTGACGAGCAGCACGCCCGCCAGCCGCGCCGCGGCGCGCGCGCGCCTCACGACAGGAAGCGCCGGCGATTCGCCGGCGACAGATCGGCAAGGTCGAGCAGCGCCAGGAAGTCGATCGTCTTGAAGCGCCGGTCGAGCGCCGGCTCGCCGACGACCTTCGTGCCGATGCGCAGGTAGCTCGCGAACAGCGGCGGCACGCCGCCCGCGACCGGCCCCGGCGTCCGTCCCGCCCCCTCCGCAAAGCAGACGTATTCGGGGCGCGGCGGCGCGCGCAGCGTCGGATGCAGGTGCCCGCCGTCGCGCAGGTAGCGCCACGTCGCCAGCCCCTCCCCGGGATCCTGGCTCGTCAGCGAGCAGCAGCCGAAGAGCCAGCGCGCCCCGCGCCGCAGCATGTAGGCGCCGATCCCCTGCCACAGCAGCTGCAGAACGCGCGTGTTGCGGTGCTCGCGGTCGATGCACGCACGCCCCGTCTCGACCGCCAGCGGAAACAGCGGCGCCAGCTCGCTCAGGTCGAACTCGCCCGCCGTGTACAGGCCCGGCGGAATGTCGGCGCGCGCGGCCGGCTGCATGCGGTAGGTCCCCACCACGCGTCCGCCCGCGACCTCCTCCACGAGCAGGTGGTCGCAGCTCGCGTCGAACTCGTCCTCGTCCCGGCCGCGCTCCCAGCTCTCGGCCAAGCCCTCCGACAGCTCGAGGTTGAACACGCGGAAACGCAGCTCCTGCGCGCGCCGCACGTCGTCGGCGTCGCGCGCCACGCGCAGGCGATAGTGCCCGGTGCCGAGCGTCAGCTCGGACACCGGCTCGCGTTGTGGGGCTGCTTCACTCGACACGCCACGCCCTCCGTCGCGACGCGCGCCGCGCGTCGACCCGGCCGGCCGCCGGGTCGCGCCGCACGCCGCCGCTCAGGCCTTGGTTGCGATTCCCGACGATTCCGTTTCCAGTCCGGCGGCCACCCAGCCGTTCGTGCCGCCGTCCACGTTGGAGACTCTCCGAAACCCGGCCCGTGCCAGCAAGCCGCAGGCGGCGTTGCTGCGGTAGCCGCTCGCGCAGATGACGGCGGTCGGCCGGCGCGGGTCGAGTTCGCCGAGCCGCGCCGCGAGCTGCGGCAGCGGCACGTTCACCGCTCCCGGCACGTGCCGGTCGGCGTACTCGCCCGGGCCGCGCACGTCGAGCACGAGCAGCTCTCCGCCCGCGTCGGCCGCGCGCGCCGCCGCCAGCCCCGGCGGATCGAGCTGCGCCACCGTGCCGACGGCCCGCCCCGCGGCGCGCCAGGCCTCCACCCCGCCCCGCAGCCACCCGGCCACGTCGTGCAGGCCGACGCGCGCCAACCGCATGACCGCCTCGTCGACGCCCGCGCGGTCCTCGGCGACCAGCAGCAGCGGCCGATCGAGCGGCAGCAGCGCGCCGCACCAGCTCGCGAAGGACCCTCCCAACCCGATGTTGATCGAGCCCGGCACGTGCGCGGCGCCCCAGGCCGCCTTGGCGCGCACGTCGAGCACGGTCGCCCCGGCCGCGGCGCGCGCGAAGGCCTCGGCCTCGAGCGCCGCCGGCGCCGGCAGTTCGGCCAGCGGCGGCGCGCCGCGCCGATTCAGCTCGGCGTCGTGCCCGAAGTAGGCCGGCGCCGGCGCCAGCCCCGCGACGAGCGCCTCCACGAAGGCCTCCTTGCGCATCGGCTGCAGCGCCCAGTTCAGGCGGCGCTGATCGCCGATCGTCGAGGACAGCTCCTTGCCGATGTTCTTGCCGCAGGCCGAACCCGCGCCGTGCGCCGGCCAGACCTCGACCGCGTCGGGCAGCGCCAGCAGCTTGCCGTGCAGGCTGTCGTGCAGCAGGCCCGCCATCTGCGCGGCCGTCCGCCCGCGCGCCGCGACCAGGTCGGGCCGGCCGACGTCGCCCACGAACAGCGTGTCGCCGGTGAGCACCTTGAGCGGCCGATCGGAAGCGACGGCGCGGTCGAAGACCAGCACGCAGACGCTCTCGGGCGTGTGGCCCGGCGTCTCGAGGAAGCGCAGCACGACCTGCCCCATGACGATCTCGTCGCCCTCGCGCGCGGCACGGTGCGCGAAGGTCGCGCCCGCCGCGTGGCCGATGTGGATCGTCGCGCCGGTGCGCGCCGCCAGCTCGACGTGCCCCGAGACGAAGTCGGCGTGCAGGTGCGTCTCGATCACGTGCGCGATCCGCAGCCCCGCGCGCGCGGCCGCCTCGAGGTAGACCTCGACGTCGCGCCGCGGATCGACGACCGCGCACAGCCCCCCGTCGCCGACCAGGTAGCTGGCCTGCGCCAGGCAGGCGAGGTAGATCTGCTCGAAGTGCACGCCGCGTCTCCTCCGCGCCGGGAAGGCGCCCATTATCACGGCCGGCACCGGATCGCGCACCCGGCAATCGGAGCGCCGCGCGCGGTTACCATGCCCGCCCGCCGCCCGCAGCGCGGCCGGACGCGCCCCCACCCCCCGAGCCAGCCATGAGAATCGTCAGCGTGGGCGGCGGACCCGCCGGCCTGTACTTCGCGCTCCTGATGCGCCAGGCCTTCCCGGAGACGGCCATCACGGTGCACGAGCGCAACCGCGCCGACGACACCTTCGGCTGGGGCGTGGTCTTCAGCGACGAGACGCTGGCGCACTTCGAGCGGGCCGACCCGCCCAGCTTCGCCGCCATCGCGCGGCAGTTCGTGCACTGGGGCGACATCGAGACCTGGCTCGGCGACACCTGCATCACCTCGACCGGGCACGGCTTCTCGGGCCTGTCGCGCCGGCGGCTGCTGCAGATCCTCCACGCGCGCTGCCGCGAACTGGGCGTCGAGCTGCGCTTCGAGAGCGAGATCGCGTCGCTGGCGGCGGCCGGGCCGGCCGACCTGGTGCTCGCCGCCGACGGACTCAACAGCGCGCTGCGCACCGAGTTCGCCGACCACTTCCGGCCGTCGGTCGACTGGCGCCGCGCGCGCTTCGCCTGGCTGGGCTGCGAGCTGCCGCTCTCGGCCTTCACCTTCTGGTTCCAGGAGAACGCGCACGGGCTGTTCCAGGTGCACGCCTACCCCTTCGAGGCGGGCCTGTCGACGTTCATCGTCGAGTGCGACGAGGCGGTCTGGCGCCGCGCCGGGCTCGACCGCGCCGACGAGGCCGCCACCGTCGCGTACTGCGAGCGGCTGTTCGCGCGCCAGCTGCGCGGCCGCCGCCTGCTCACCAACCGCTCGATCTGGCGCGCCTTCCCGACCGTGCGCTGCGAGCGCTGGCACCACGAGAACGTGGTGCTGATGGGCGACGCGGCGCACACGGCGCACTTCTC
>CAZBBB010000042.1:0-24637 GCA_964490005.1 uncultured Phycisphaerales bacterium
CGCGGCCGCGGCGCGGCTGCGCGACGCGGCGCTCGCCTCGGAGCTGCGGGCGAGCTGCGCGCGCTGGGAGGCGGCCTGGGCCGGCGGCGCGGCCCTGCCCGTCGCGCAGGCGCGCGACGAGGCGCTCGCGCTCGCGGCGCGTCTCGAGGCGGCGACATGAGCGTGCGACGGTCGAGGGCGGCAACACCGGCGCGCCGCGCCTGGCGATCCGCGGTGCTGGCCTTCTTCTTCGTGTTCGCGCCCACATCCGCCGTCGCGGCCGCTCCGTTCGCCATCTGCGGCGAAGCGCCGGCGAACGAGGCGCCCGCACCCGCGCCCGTGCCCGTCTCCGATCTGCCGGGTGCCGTGCAGGCCTATCGCGACGGGCACTGGGCCGAGTCGACCGTGCGCTTCGCCGAGCTCGCGCGCGCCGAGGCCGACCCGGCCCGCGCGGCCGTGCTGCACTGCAACGCCGGCACTGCCGCGGCGCGCGCCGAGAACTGGGGCGAGGCGGTCTGGCATCTGCGTCGCGCGCTCCATCTCGCGCCGCGCGACGAGACGGCGCGGGTGAATCTCGTGCGCGTGACCGAGCTCACCGGCAAGGGGCAGAGCGAGAGCGCGCAGTTCACGACGACCCTGCTCGAACTCCCGCGCGTGCTGACGCGCGACGAGAGCGAGCGGCTCGTCGCGCTGCTCGCTTCGCTGGCTTGCGCGTTGCTCGCGCTGCGACGCGTGCTCCCCGAGCGCGTCTGGCCGCTGCGCGCGGCCGTCGCAGTGGCGCTGCTCGCCGTCGGCTGGCTGGCGCTGGCCACGCACGCCTGGCGGCGCGAAGAGTCGCGCGCCGTGATCATCCCGCCGACGGCGAGCGGGCGCGCCGAGCCCGAGCCGCACGGCGAAGTGCTCTTCCGACTCTCGGGCGGTGCGATCGTGCGCCTCGACGATCTGCGTCGCGACTGGCGCCTCGTCGAGAGCGAAGCCGGCGCGCGCGGCTGGGTGCCCGTCGCCGACGCCCGCCCGCTGCACGGCGACTGAGCGGCGTGCGCGCGGTCGCCCGCATCGACTCGGTGGCCCACCGGGTAGCCGCCACGTGAAGTCCCTGATCACGATTGCGCTCGTCGGCGGTGGTCTGCTGTTCGTCGTGCTGAGCTGGTTCGTCGCGGATCTCATGCTCGATCATCACCGACGGCCGCTGGGCGACACGCCGGCCGTGCTCGATCTGCGCTACGAAGACATCTCGCTGCAGGCCGCCGACGGAGTCGCGCTGGTCGGCTGGCTCGTCGAGCCGCCCGGCGAGGCGCGCGGTACGGTGCTCGTGTTCCACGGCTTGGGCAGCATGAAGCAGGTGTTGCCGCTGTACTTTCTGTCGGAGATCGGCCTGCGCGGCGTGGCGATCGATCTGCGCGGGCTCGGACAGAGCGGTCGTGCGCTCACGAGCTTCGGCTGGCGCGAGCGTCTCGACGTCGAGGCGACCGTCGCGTGGGTGCAGCAGCGTTGGCCCGGGCAGCCGATCGCGGCGTGGGGGCAGTCGCTGGGTGCGGCGGCCATCGCGTTCGCGGCGAGCACGGTCGCGCCCCTGCAAGCGATCGTGCTCGAGGGTTGCTACGCGGATGCCGAGTTGGCGTGGCGCACGCGAGTCGATGCCGTGCTGCCGCCGTCGTTAGCACCTGCCGCTCGCTTGCCGCGCTGGTTCATCGAGCGGCGCCTCGGGCTGCCGGCCGCTCTGCTCCGTCCCGTGGATCACGTCGGCAAGTTGCCGCCCGAGCGCCTGCTGCTCGTGCGTTCCGAGCGCGACGCGATGGTGAGCGAGGCGGAGTTCGCGCTGCTCGTGGCCTCTGCGCCGGGGGCGACGGTGTGGCACGCGCCGCGCTCCGGCCACGGCGATGCGCTCGTCGGCGCCGGAGCGATCTGGCGCGAGCGGTTCGCGGCCTGGCTGCTCGAACGCCTCGGCGCGGCGTCAGCCCGCTGAATCACGTGACGTAACGCGCCGCCGCGCGCCGCGTCGACCCATCGTCACGGGGGCGATGCATGGCAGCAGTGGTTCCGACCTGTCTGGCGCTGGTGCTGTGCGAGTCCGTCGTACGAGAACGCAAGAGCGGCCGGGCGACGATCCGGGGCGTCCTCGGCCACGTGGTCGTGCCGTCCCTGCCTGCGACGACGCACGCCTTCAGCGTGTGGCTGCAGGTGACCGACGGCAACGGCTACGTCGAGATGGAACTCGTTCTCGAACGCGTCCCGGCCGACAGCCCGGAGATCGAGGTCATCCTGCAGGTTCGATTCAGCCTGCAGTACGACAACCCCAACGTCGTGCGCGAGCATCAGGCTCTGTTCGCGGATGGAATCGACCTGGAGGTCGAGGGATACTCTCGGCTCAGGCTCGCGGCGGCGGGCACGACCATCATGCAGCGCTACTTCGCAGTCGTGCCGCGACCGTGACGGAGGTCGATCCATGACTGGCAAGGCGCAGTACATCGTCGAGACGACGGGCTCGATCAGCGTCGTGCGCATGATCAACTCGGGCGGATACCCGATCGCGCGATTTGACACGCCCTCGAATCAGCGTGACGCCGAGTTCGAGGAACTCAAGCCATCACCACCCCCGGAAGACGATCCTCGAGAGTGCTGATCGTGCGCACCGCGCGGATCGTTGTCTCGTGTGCGCTGATGGCTTGCGCGACCGATCCGGCGCGGCCGATCGACTCCGCAGTGCGAGTCGCACCGTCGGTTTCGGATGGGCGCGCGTGGTCGGCGCGTGGCGTGGGTGCCGTGCCGTCATCCGAGGATGTCGCCGCCGCGATGGCCGAGCTCGAGTCGGCGACGGAGGTCTGTTTCGAGGCCGGGTGGGGGCTGGTGACCACGTCGCAGGCGCTGGCGATGTTGTGCCTGCTGGATGCGCCGGATGGCGATGAGCGATTTCGGCAACTGGCCGACAGCGAGGCGACCGCGCCGTGGCTGCTCGGCGCGATCGGCCTGCAACTCCTCGACGACAGGGTCGATGCGTATTCGCTTCGCTATCGGGGCGACGACAACGAACGGCTGGCCTGGGTGACGGGGTGCGTTCCGATCTTGCGCACGGACTACGAACACTGGCAGAAGATGGACGAGTACGGTCGGGCCTTGCTTCACGTCCGCTGGAAACTCGAGCGCGCGGTGCGACGCGTGCCCAACCCGTCGCCCGGGCCGTAGCTCGGGAGCGGCCGCTCAGGGTTGCAGCGCGAAGGCGCTGACGGCGAAGCGGCCGTCGACGACTTCGCCGCTCACGACGGCCTTGCGCACGGCGTTGCAGAAGCCGTCGGCGGCGTGCGCGTCGCCGTGATCGTCGATCGACGTGCCGTCAAGGAAGTACGTGAGCGTGCCGTGGCGCATGGCGAGGTTGCAGCCGTCGCCCTGCATCCCGAACTGGCACTCGCCGCAGGCGACTTCGACTTCGGCCTGCTCGAGCGAGACGAAGGAGGCGGCGTCCGGCGCGCCCGCGTCGTCATGGGCGTGCGGCCCGCAGCCGAAGAGCGCGAGCGCCAGGACGATGAGCGACGTGACGCGCATCAGAAGACCCTCCCGGCCATGATCGACAGCAGGAACTCGGCGTTGGTGCGGGTGCGCTGCAGCTTCTCGAGCAGCTTCTCGATGGCCTCGACCGGCGGCAGGTCGGCCAGCGCCGTGCGCAGCAGCTTGACGATGCGCGCCTCGTCCTTGTCGAGAATCAGGTCCTCCATGCGCGTGCCCGACTTGTGCACGTCGATGGCCGGGAAGAAGCGCTGCTCGGAGATCGCGCGCGAGAGCACGATCTCCATGTTGCCGGTGCCCTTGAACTCCTCGAAGATCACCTCGTCCATGCGCGAGTTGGTCTCGATGAGCGCCGTGGCCAGGATCGTCAGGCTGCCGCCGCCCTCGATGTTGCGCGCGCTGCCGAAGAAGCGCTTGGGCTTCTGCAGCGCGTTGGCCTCGATGCCGCCCGAGAGGATGCGCCCGGTCGTGCGCGCCACCGCGTTGTAGGCGCGGCCGAGGCGCGTGAGCGAGTCGAGCAGCACGACGACGTCGTGGCCGGCCTCGACGAGCGAGCGCGCGCGCTCGGCCACGCGGTCGGCGACCTGGATGTGCCGCTGCGGGCTCTCGTCGAAGGTCGAGGCGATGACCTCGCCGTCGACGCTGCGCTGCATGTCGGTGACCTCCTCGGGGCGCTCGTCGACGAGGAAGATCAGCCGGCGCGTCTTCGGGTAGTTCGCCGCGATGGCGTTGGCCAGCGTCTTGAGCAGCACCGTCTTGCCGGCGCGCGGCGGCGAGACGATCAGGCCGCGCTGCCCGAAGCCGATCGGCGCCACGAGGTCGACGATGCGCGAGCCGAAGTCGCGCGGCTCGTCGGCGTTCTCGAGCAGGATGCGCCGGTCGGGGAAGATCGGCGTGAGGTCGTCGAAGGGCTTGGTCGCGGTCGCGACGGCCGGCTCGATGCCGTTGACCTCGCGCACGTCCGCCAGCGCGAAGTACTTCTCGCGGCGGTGGCCGGCGCGCACCCGGCCGTTGACGAGCATGCCGGCGCGCAGGCCGTGCTGCTTGACGAGCTGCGGCGCGACGTACAGGTCGTCGGGCGAGGGCAGGCAGGCGTTGCGCGTGCTGCGCAGGAAGCCGTAGCCGTCGGGCAGGATCTCGAGCTGCCCTTCGCCGCGCACGTCGAGCTGGGCGCGCGTCGCGTGGCGCAGGAACATGACCAGCAGCCGCGCGCGGTCGATGCCCGGATGCGCGCCGATGCCGTAGTGGCGCAGGCGCTGCACGAGCTCGGCGATCGGCAGCCGCCCGAGCTCGGTGAGCTGCGCGGGGCCCGCGCCCTCCTGCCCGGGCAGCGGCGGCGCCTTGGCGACGTGGATCGGCCGGTAGGCGCTCGGCGTCGCGCCCGCCGGCGTCTCGTCGTCGGCCTCGTCCTCGCCGCGCACGAGTTCGGCGGCCAGCGGCGAGGCGCCCTCGTCCGTCGGCTCGTCGCCGGCCTCGGCGCGGTGCGGGGCGGGCGGCGGGGCGGTCTTGCGTCGCGCGGGAGTCATGGGTGTGTGCGGGGCCTCTGGCCGTCGGGCCGAGGGGGGTGCGGGTGAGCGCGCAGGGGGTCGCGTCGCGCGACCGGGCTTCCCGTCGGATCGATCAGCGGATGCCGAGACTGCCGAGCAGGGCGTCGATCCGCGGCCCAAGATCCTCGATCGGCCCGAAGTTTTCCAGTACGTGCCCGGCGCGGGCCCGCTTGAGGTGCAGGCCCGCCTGGCGCGCCTCGCGCCGCGCGCGCTCGCCCTCGGCCCAGCCGCGCGCCCGGCAGCGGGCCTCGCGCACCGCTTCGGGCGCCTCGACGTAGACCCACGCGTCGACGCGCTCGGCCAGCGGCGATTCGAGCAGCAGCGGGACGTCGAGCACGACGTGCCGGTCGCCCGCCGCGTCGAGGGCCGCGAGCAGCCGCCGCCGCACCTCGGGGTGCACGATCGCGTTGAGGGCGGCGGTGGAGGGCTCGTCGGCCAGCGCGCGGCGCGCGAGCAGGGCGCGGTCGAGCCGGCCCGCGTCGTCGAGCAGATCGCGCCCGAAGCGCTGCAGCAGCGCCGCGCGCACCGAGGGCAGCTCGACCACCGCCCGTGCCTCGGCGTCGGCGTCGAGCACGAGCAGGCCGCGCGCGCCGAGCGCCGCCGCGACCGCCGACTTGCCGCTGCCGATGCCGCCGAGCAGACCGATGACCCGTCGCTGGGGGCGCCCCGTCATGCGGCGCGAGCATAGCGACCGCCGAGCGCGCGGGCCGGTTGCCGCGTGTTCGGGGCCTCCCTATAATCCGCGGCTTCCCTCTCCGGCCGCAGATCGGGTCGCGGTCCCACCCCGCCAGGAGTCCTCGCTCCGTGACTTCGCCATCTCTTGCTGACGTGCGGCGCCAGGCGGGTGCCGTGGCCGTGATCTGGGTCATCATCCTGTTCATCGCGACGCTCGCCGCGTCGGGCGCGTGGTACGTCGCCAACGGCGACATCGCGCGCTTCTCCGCCGAGGCGGTGGCGGCGAAGACCGAACTGCAGGAGTTCGAGGGCCGCTTCGACGCGCTCGCCGCCTCCTACCAGGAGCTGTCGAACCTCGTCGGATACCGCGACACGAACGTGGTCACGAGCAAGTCCGACGTGGTCGCCATCCAGACCGAGATCGACGGCATCAAGGCGGCGCTCGGGAGCGCGGCCGGCGGCGCCGACACGAAGCTCACGCTGGCGACGGCGGTCTCGGCCCTGCGCGCGGCGCAGCAGTCGGCGGCGCAGGCGGTCGCGGCGACGAGGGCCGACCACGAGCGCGAAGTCGCGGCGCGGCAGGCGGCCGAGAGCAGCGCCAACTCGGTGCAGACGAACTTCCAGAGCCAGCTCACGGCGCTCAACACGCAGCTGCGCGACGAGCGCCAGCGCGCCGACAACCAGAGCGCGGCCGACAGCCGGCGCTTCGACGAACTCGTCGCCAGCCAGCAGAGCGCGGACGCGGCCGCGCGCCAGGCGCAGCAGGCGCTGGCCTCCTTCGAGGTGCAGGCGCGACGCGAATCCTCGACGGCGGCCGCCACGATCAAGGCGCTCGCGCTGCGGCGCGAGCCGGTCGAACCCGACGGCGCCGACGGCGCGATCCTCGCGGTCGCGAGCCAGGGCGACGTGGCCTTCATCGACATCGGCGGGCGGCACGGCCTGCGGCGCGGCACGCGCTTCGACGTGCTGCGCCCGGGCAAGGGCGGCGAGCTGCAGCCGCGCGGCACCGTCGAGGTGCGCGAGGTCGAGAGCGACATGGCCATGGTGGGGCTGCTGGGCGCGGCCGATCCCTTCGACCCGATCCTGCCCGGCGACGTGGTCCGCAACCCGCACTTCGAGAAGGGCCGCACGCTGCGCTTCCACCTGCTGGGCGACTTCCCGCTCTCGCTGAGCAAGGAGTTCGCGACGCAGCGGCTGCGCGAGCTGGGCGCCGAGGTCGACGAGACGCTGGGCACCACGACCGACGTGCTCGTGCTCGGCGACAAGAGCCTGGCCGACGGCGAGTTCGCGATCGAACTCACCGAGACCGACGCCTACAAGCAGGCCGACCGCCTCGGGATGCGCATCATCCGTCTGGCGGACCTGATCGCCTTCCTGCGCTACTGACGCGGCGGGCGGAGGGGCGCGCGCGATGCGCGTGGCGGTCGTGCTCGCACCGGCGCTGCTGGCCGGGCTGCGCGACGAGGAGCTGGGGCAGGTCGTCGTGATCGACGTCCTGCGCGCCACGAGCACGATCGCGCGCGCGCTCGCGGCCGGGGCCGAAGGCGTGTTCCCGGCCGGCGATCTCGAGCAGGCGCGGCGGGCGGCGGCCGAACAGGGCGCGCTGCTCGGCGGCGAGCGGCAGGGCCTGCCCCCCGAGGGTTTCGACCTGGGCAACTCGCCGCGCGAATACGACGCGGCGCGTTGCGCCGGACGCCGCATCGTGCTGAGCACGACGAACGGCACGCAGGCCGTGCTCGCCGCGCGGGGCGCGCGGGGCATCCGCGCCGGCAGCCTGCTCAACGCCGAGGCGACCGCGCGCGGGCTGCTCGCCAGCGGCGACGAGCGCGTCACGCTGCTCTGCGCGGGGCGTCGCGGGCGCGTCTCGGTCGACGACACGGCGGCGGCCGGCTGCATCGCGGGCAGCCTCGCGCTGCTCGGCGCCGCGCGCTTCGACGACGGGGCGCGGCACGCCATCGCGCTGTTCGACGGCTGGAGGCACGAGCTGTGGGCGCTGCTCGCCGCGAGCGAGGCCGGCCGGCACCTGACCGAGCTGGGCCTGGCCGACGACATCGGCGACTGCGCGCTCGTGGACGCCGTTCCGATCGACATCGCGCTGCAGGCCGACGGCGTGTTCCGGAAGGCGGGCTGAGTGCGGCCCGACGAGCGCATGCCGCTGCGCGCGCACCTGGACGAGCTGCGCGGCACGCTCGTGCGCTGCGTGGTCGTGCTCGTGCTGCTGTTCGTGCTCGGCGTCGTGCTCGAGAAGTTCCTGCTCGACTTCGTGTGGATCCCCTGGAACACGACGCGCGCCGACCTCGTGGCGCTGGGACGGGCCGACCCGGGGCCGCTGGTCACGATCGGGCCGGCGGAGGCGATGATCGCGGCGCTCAAGCTGGCCTTCATGTTCGCGGCGCTCGTCGGCTCGCCCTACTTCCTGTGGCAGATGTGGCGCTTCATCGGCGTGGGGCTCAACGAGGTCGAGCGGCGCGCGGTGCAGAAGGCCTTCTGGCCCGGCCTGCTGCTGCTGCTCGGCGGCATGAGCTTCGGCTACACGATCCTGCTGCCCTTCGGCCTCGAGTATCTGGTGAGCTACCTCGACCCGAGCTACGCCATCCCGAACGTGACCGTCACGTCCTACGTCAAGTTCGTGACCAGCCTCACGCTGCTCATGGGGCTGGTCTTCGAGCTGCCCCTGCTCATGTGGGCGATCGTGCGCGCGGGCCTGATCGGGGCGGCGACCTTGAGGCGCTCGCGCCGGATTGCGATCCTGCTGATGCTCGTGTTCGCGGCCGTCATGACGCCCCCTGACGCCGTGAGCATGTGCCTCGTCGGAGCGCCGATGATCGTGCTCTACGAGGTGGGTCTGTGGCTGGCGCGCGGCGCCGAGCGCGCCCGGGTACGCAGCGGCGGGCGTCGGATCGACTCGTCATCGTGAACCTCGCCTGCGGCATCGTCGGCCTGCCCAACGTGGGCAAGTCGACCCTCTTCAACGCCATCACGGCGGCCGGCGCCGAGTGCGCCAACTACCCCTTCTGCACGATCGAGCCCAACGTCGGCATGGTCGCCGTGCCCGACGAGCGCCTCGCGCGCATCGCGACCCACATCCCGACGCAGCAGATCATCCCGGCGGTGCTGCGCGTGGTCGACATCGCGGGGCTGGTCGCCGGCGCGAGCAAGGGCGAGGGGCTGGGCAACCGCTTCCTCGGCCACATCCGCGAGACGAGCGCGATCCTGCACGTGGTGCGCTGCTTCGAGGACGACGACATCGTGCACGTGACGGGCCGGGTCGACCCGCTCTCCGACATCGGCGTGATCGAGACCGAGCTGATCCTGGCCGACCTCGAGTCGCTCGAGCGCGTGCGCGACCGCTCCGCCAAGAAGGCGCGCGGCCAGGACAAGGAGGCCCAGCTCGAGGTGGCGGTGGCCGAGCGCGCCATCGCCTGGCTCTCGGCCGGCAAGCCGGCGCGCACGCTGCAGCTCGGCCCGCTCGAGGCGGCCGCGCTGGGCCGGCTGTTCCTGATCACCGCCAAGCCCGTGCTCTACGTCGCGAACGTCGGCGAGGACGACCTGCAGGGCGGCCACCCGGCCGTCGAGGCGGTGCGCCGCCATGCCGCGGCGGAGGGCGCGCAGGTCGTGGCGCTCTCGGCGCAGCTCGAAAACGAGCTGGCCGTCATGCCGCCGGCCGAGCGGGCCGAGTTCTTGGCCGAGCTGGGGCTGCCGAACGCGGGGCTGACGCGCCTCGTGCAGGCGGCCTTCGCGCTGCTGGGCCTGGCGACCTTCTATACCGCCGGTCCCAAGGAGGTGCGCGCCTGGACGATCCGGCGCGGCGACGTGGCGCCGGCCGCCGCGGGCGTGATCCACAGCGACTTCGAGAAGGCCTTCATCCGGGCCGAGGTCTACGGCGTCGAGGACCTCTTCGCCCTGCGCAGCGAGGCGGCCATCCGGGCGGCCGGCAAGCTGCGCAGCGAGGGCCGCGACTACGTCATGCGCGACGGCGACGTGGCGCACTTCCTCGTGGGCAAGTGACGGTCTTCGCGCTGCTGGCGGTGGGGGACGAACTCGTCTCCGGCGAGCGGCGCGACAGCAACTCGCCCTGGCTGGCCCGCGCGCTGCGCGCGCGCGGCGCGCAGGTGGCCTCGCTGCAGATCGTCGGCGACGACATCGGCGCGGTGCGCGCGGTCGTCGAGCGCGGCCTGCAGGCGGCCGACGCGCTCATCGTCACGGGCGGGCTCGGTCCGACGCGGGACGACCTGACGCGCGAGGGCGTCGCGGCGGCGCTCGGCCTGCCGGTCGAGCCGCGCGCCGAACTGCTCGCCGAGCTGCGCGCGCGCGCCGCGGCGCGCGGCCGGCCGCTCGAGCCCGACGCCGAGCGGCAGGGTTGGTTGCCGGCGGGCGCGGAGGTGCTCGACAACCCCCGGGGCACGGCCCCCGGCTTCGTCGCGACGCGCGCCGACGGCCGCTGGGTCGCCTGCCTGCCCGGCGTGCCGACCGAGATGGAGGGCATGGCGCAGGCGCTGCTCGCGGCGCGCGTGCCGCGCCGGCCGGCGCTGGCCAGCCGCCGCCTGCTGCTCGCGGGCCTGACCGAGGCGGCGCTGGGCGAGCGCCTCGCCGACCTGATGCACCACGCGCAGGGCGAGCGGCTCGACGCGCGCCTCGGCATCACCGCGCAGCAGGGCGTGCTCACGGTGACGCTGCGCGGCGCGAGCGGCGAGGCGCTCGACGCGATGGAGGCGCAGGTCCGCGCGCGCTGCCCCGAGGAGCTGTTCGGCGCGGAGGACGACACGCTGGCCTCGGTCGTCGTCGCGCGCCTCGCCGCGGCCGGGCAGACCGTGACGACGGCCGAGTCGTGCACCGGCGGGCTGCTGGCGGGGGCGATCACGTCGGTGCCCGGCGCCTCGGCGGTGTTCCGCGAGGGCCTCGTGACCTACGCCGACGAGGCCAAGCGGACGCGCCTCGACGTGCCGGCCGCGCTGCTGGCGGCGCACGGCGCGGTGAGCGAGCCGGTCGCGCTGGCGATGGCGCAGGGCGCGCGCCGGCGCGCGGGCGCCGACCACGCGCTGGCGGTCTCGGGCATCGCCGGGCCCGACGGCGGCAGCGCCGACAAGCCCGTGGGCACGATCGTCATCGCGCACGCCGCGGACGGCGCCGCGCGCGCGTTCACGCACCGCTGGAAGGGCCGGCGCGACGAGCTGCGCGCGCGCTCGGTGGCCGTCGCGCTCGACCTGCGCCGCCGCGCGCTGCCCGCGCTGCTGCTCGTGCTGGCGGCCGGCTGCGGCGCCGAGCCGCCGGCGCGGCCGAACGTGCTCGTCTGGCTCGTCGACACGCTGCGCGCCGACCATTTGGGCTGCTACGGCTACGCACGTCCGACCTCGCCGCACATCGACGCGCTGGCCGCGCAGGGCGTGCTGTTCACGGACGCGCACGTGCACAGCAACTGGACGCAGCCCTCGGTGGCGAGCCTGCTCTCGGGCCGCAACGTGCTGCCCTGGAGCGAGGACTTCACCTCGACCGTACCCTCCGGCCTGCTGCTGCTGCCGCAGTGGCTGGCGCAGCACGGCTGGGCGACGGCGGGCTTCACCAGCACGGTCGCGACGGCCGCGCGCTACGGCTTCGCGCAGGGCTACGAGACCTACGAAGAGCTCGACCTGCTGCTCGTCGGCCGGCAGCGCACGCGGCGCTCGGCCGAGGTCTACGACGCCGAGCAGCTCGTCGACGCCGCCGTGCGCTGGATGGGCGAGAAGGAGGCGCGCGGCGACGCCCGGCCCTTCTTCCTGTACCTGCACTCGGTCGACCCGCACGCGCCCTACGGCGGACGCGACGGCCCCGACGTCGAGCCCGACATCGGCTCGGTCGAGTTCATCGCGGCCGCGCAGCGCACCGGCCACGTCTGGACGGAGTCCGAGCGGCGCCGCATCGTCGAGCTGTACGACGAGGACATCGCGCGCAACGACGCGGCCTTCGGCCGGCTGCTCGAGGAACTCGACCGGCGCGGCCTGGCGCGGGACACGCTCGTGGTCGTGGTCTCCGACCACGGCGAGGAGTTCTGGGAGCACGCCGAGCCCGGGCCCGGCCACGGCCACCGCAGCATGCACCGCGAGCTGACGCACGTGCCGCTGGTGCTGCGCTGGCCGGCGGGGCTGCCGGCCGGCGCGCGCGTCGAGGGCCTGATGCGCGGCATCGACCTGGCGCCCACGCTGGTCGAGCTGCTGGGCCTGCCGCCGCTGCCCGAGGCCGAGGGGCGCTCGGTGGCGGGGGCCGCCCGCGCCGGCCGCGCCCTGCAGCGCGACGAGTCGGCCGGCACGCTCGTGCTCGACCGTGCCAAACCCAAGGACCCGGCCTTCCTCGCGGTGCGCACGTCCGAGTGGTTGTGGCAGTTCGACGCGCAGGCGGGCGAAGACACCCTGCACGACCTGCGCGCCGACCCGACGGAGACGGGGCCGGCCGTGCACGACCCGGCCGTGGCCGCGCGCTTCGCGGCCCTCGTCGAGGCCTGGCTGGCGCAGCGCGAGGCGGCGTCGGCGGCGCTCGGCCGGCGACCCGCGGCCGAACTCGACGAGCGCACCCGCGAGCAGTTGCAGGCTCTCGGGTACGTGGGCGAGGGGCCCCGATGAGCGCAACCCGGAAAGGGTGATCCGGTGTATCCTGCCCCGCGATTCGCTTCCCGGGACAGGACCACATGAGCACACGGATCTCTCCGCGTGCGGCGCTGTTCGCCGCGACGCTGCTGCTGGCGCTGGGCACTTCGGCGCGCGCCGGCGACCTGAAGATCGACGGCGCGGCCGTCGCCCACAAGATGCTGGGCGTGCCGGTCACGATCACGCTCACGGGCGCGCCCGGCGCGCCGGCCTGGCTGCTGCTCGACGTCTCGCCGGGTCCCGCGAGCGCCTACGGGCTGTCGCTCGACCTCGGGTTCACGCCCTCGCTCGTGCCGCTGTTCCTCGGCAACGTGCCCGCCGGCGGCACCGTCTCGCTCAGCGGCGCGCTGCCCTGGGCCGAGAATCTCGCCGGCTCGACGATCTACATGCTCGGCGTGGTGCAGAGCGGCGCGATCCCGGCGCTGCACGACTGGAGCGACGGCGCCGCGCTCACGCTCGTCCCGCGCGACGTGCAACTGGCCGGCAACCCGCTGGGCGGCTACCCGCACTTCGCCTTCGTGTCGGCCTTCAACGCGGGCACGAACGTGGGCGTGGCGGTCGACACCGGCCTGCGCCCCGAACTCGTCGGCGACACGGCCGACGTCTACGTCACCGCGAGCAAGACGCGCTCGCAGTGGATCGCCGATCCGACGCTCGTGGACGTCTCGGGCGGCGTCGAGACGCTCACCTTCGCGGCCGGCGGCATCACCGGCAACCAGGTGATCGCCGATGCCGGCACGCTGCCGGCGATCCTCGGCGCGAACGTGGGCGTCGGCTACGACGTCGTGATCGACCTCGACCAGAACGGCCTGTTCGACGGCAGCGACCTGATCGACGGCTTCGACGAGGCCGAGTCGGGGCTGTACGTCGTGCGCGACGTCACGGTCGCGGGGCCCTTCGCCGTGACCGAGACGATCTACACCGGCGGCACGTGGCTCGGGCAGGACCTCTACTACCCGACGAACATCGCCGCGCTCTCGCAGGTGCCGATCGTCGTCATCAGTCACGGCAACGGCCACAACTTCCAGTGGTACGACCACATCGGCATGCACCTGGCCAGCTACGGGCTCGTCGTCATGAGCCACGAGAACAACACCGGGCCGGGCATCGAGACGGCCAGCACGACCACGCTCACGAACACCGACTACCTGCTGGGCAACCTGGCCACGATCGCGGGCGGCGCGCTGGCCGGCAAGGTCGACCCCGACAACATCGTCTGGATCGGCCACAGCCGCGGCGGCGAGGGCATCACGCGCGCCTACGACCGGCTCACCGACGGCACCTACGTCGCGACGCACTTCAGCGCGGCCGACATCACGCTCATGTCGAGCATCGCGCCCACCGACTTCCTCGGCACGAACAGCGCCACGCCCAAGGGCGCCAACTACCACCTGTGGGTGGGGCAGGCCGACAGCGACGTGACGGGCTGCGCGAGCAGCAACATCGTGCAGTCCTTCCACCTGCTCGACCGGGCCTTCAACCAGCGGCAGAGCATCTCGCTGCACGGCGTGGGGCACGGCGACTTCCACGCCGGCACGGGCGGCGCCTTCGCGACCGGGCCCTGCCTGGTGGGCAAGACCGACACGCACAAGATCGTGCGCGGCCACGTGCTGCCGCTGGTGAAGCACCACGCGCAGGGCGACATCCCCTCGCGCGACTTCCTCTGGCGGCAGTGGGAGAGCTTCCGGCCGATCGGGGCGCCGAGCGCCAACGCCTGCGTGCACGTCGACCTGCAGTACCGCACGGCCAGCCAGAGCGGCAAGTTCGTGATCGACGACTTCCAGAGCAATCCGTCGGTGAACTTCTCGAGTTCGGGCGGCACCGTGACTTCGAGCGTCACGATCGTGGCCGAGGGCCGGATGGACGACGAGAACACCGACTTCACCACGGGCCTGCCCTTCAACGGCTTCACGCAGGCGGCGGCCAACGACAGCGCGGCCGGGCTGGTGATCGAGTACTCGGCGCCGGGCGACCTGGCCTTCTCGATCGTGCCGGCGGCGCAGGACGCGAGCGACAAGGCCTTCCTCTCCTTCCGCGCCTGCCAGGTCACGCGGCACGCCTTCACGACGGCCGTGCTGGGCGATCTGTCCTTCACGGTCATGCTCACCGACGCCGACGGCGCCCTGTCGTCGATCCCCATCAGCGTCTACGGCGGCGGCATCGAAGAGCCCTACCAGCGCACGAGCTGCGGCACGGGTGCCGGCTGGGCCAACGAGTTCGAGACCGTGCGCATCCGGCTGAGCGACTTCACGCACCAGAACAGCGGGCTCGACCTCTCGCGCCTGACGACCGTGACGCTGCGCTTCGGCGCGGGTTTCGGCGCCGGCCAGGGGCGTCTGGGCCTCGACGACCTCGAACTGACGACGGAGTGACGACCCCCATGTTCCTGCACAAGCTGCTGCTGTCCTTCTGCGCGGTCACGGCGTTCGGCGCCGCGCCGCGGATGGTCGACGACGTGCCGCCGGCGATCCCCGAAGTCTGGCCCGTCGGCGGCGTCCGGCTGCTGCACGCGCAACCCTTCACGGTGCAGACGCCCTGGACGCACGAGTGGCGCGCCGACGGCGCGCCGGTGCACGGCGGCGTGCTGCTCGTGCTCGAGGTCGACAAGGCGCTCGTCTGGCCGCGGCAGGTCGCCGAGCCGGTCCTGTTCGTGGGCGCCCAGACCGCCGAGCGCATCAACGTCGGCCACGAGTCGGGCCGCGTGATCGCGCTCGTGCCGGCGGCCGTTGACGGGCGCGGACGCGTGGCGCTCGACCTGTCCGCCACGCCGATCTTCTTCGGCGCGCCGCAACTGCCCGAGCAGGTCGACGCGGCGACGATCGCGCGCACCGTGGCGGCGGCGCGCGACGCCGACATCGCGCCGGCCGGCACCGCCGAGCTGCAGGCGGCCATCCGGCCGCAGGTGGCCTTCGCCGGCCGCGACGACGTGCGCCTGTACGCCAGCGACCTGATCGCGCACCACTCGCCGCAGGAGGTCGACCTGGTGTCGGGCCTGCGCGCGCCGCGGCTGGTCACGAAGTAGCGGCCGCGCGCGCGTCCCGGGCGCCCGATGCGCGAGGAGGGCACGAGCGAGACGCGCGCGCTCCGGGCGCCGGGCCTGGCCGACCTCGAGGAGCGGCTCGCGCGGCACGTCGCGGGCGACGACCCCGCGACCGTGCCGGCGCGGCGCTCGGCCGTGGCCGCCGTCGTGCGGCGCGTCGGGCCGGCGCCCGAGATCCTGCTCATGACGCGCATCGAGCACGCGGCCGACCCCTGGTCGGGGCAGGTCTCGCTGCCCGGCGGGCGCCGCGCGCTCGGCGATGCCGACCTTCTCGCCACGGCGGTGCGCGAGACGCGCGAGGAGGTCGGGCTCGATCTGGGCGCACACGCGCGCCTGCTCACGCGCCTCGCGCCGGTCTCGGCCGTCGCGCGCGGCACGATCCTGCCGATGGACATCACGCCCTGGGTCTTCCGGCTCGAGCGCGACGCGCCGCTCGTACCGGGGGCCGAGGCGCGCGAGGCCTTCTGGCTGCCGCTCGATCGCGTCGTGGCCGGCGCGCTCGACGCGCGGCACGTCTACGTCGGCGAGCGCGGTCCGCGCGAGATGCCCGCCTGGAACTTCGAGGGCCGCGTCATCTGGGGCCTCACGCACCGCATGATCGGCGAGCTGCTGCGCGCGGCCGGTGCCCGGGCCTGAGCGCTCTCGCGCGGCCGTCCCGAACCCGCGCCGAGCCGCCCCCCGTTTCGTATCGTGCGCGCCGCGCGCCGCGCGCCTCCCCGGTGGTGTAACTGGCAGCACGACGGACTTTGGATCCGTCAGTCCAGGTTCGATTCCTGGCCGGGGAACCACCTCTCCGGCACGAGCGAGCGGGGGGGCGGGCGCGGCGCCGGCGGCGGTGGTTCCGCTGTCGCGTGTCGTCGGTGGCGGGCGGCTGCCTCGGGGCCCTCCGAGCCTCCGGCCACGTGACGCCTTCGGCTCGGAGGGCCCCGGGCGCGCCGCCCGGGACGGGAGATGAGAGCAGGACGGGCAGCGCGGGCACAGTGATCTTCACACATCGCTCGACGAGCCGCGGGAGTCCGCGTTACGTACTCCAATCGGATCTCGACGACCGACCCCAACGGCACGGTGGTGGTGGCGAGCTACGACAACAACAACCGCCTGATCTCCAAGGCGCTGAGCTTGGCGAGCGGGATCGTGGGTGCGACGAGCCTGGCGTACGGCTACGACGGTCTGGACCGGCTGACGTCGGCCGACAGCGTGGAGGCGTCGTGGTCGGCGCTGATCGTGCGGACGTACAACACGCTGGGGAAGATCCAGACGGAGAAGCAGATCCTGGATGGCTACAACTCCGGCAACGGCCGGACGATCACGTACGACTGGGACGTGGAGGGTCAGAAGACCGGCGTGACGTACCCAGTGGGCGGGGCGGTGCTGAGCTACACGCGCGATGCCTTGGACCGAGTGGACAAGATCAGCCGAGGGGGCACGCAGGTGGTGGACTACACCTTCAGCGGCTCACGGGTGCTGAAGAAGGCGTATCCTGGGAGCCATGGGCAGTCCACCTACGACGGAGCCGGGAGGCTGACGTCCGTGCACCACAAGGACACCAGCTCGGGCAACACGCTGGCGCAGTTTGTCTACGGGTGGGACAAGAGCCACCAGGTGACGAGCCAGGACAAGGTCTACTACGACGATGTCCAGAACACGCGGATCACGACGGACACGGTGGACAAGGGGGACCAGTACGCCTACGACGGGGCCAAGCGGCTGGTGACGACGCTGCGTGGGGTGCCGTCGGCGAAGATCGACACGGCGATGGCGACGAACATCACCAACAACGACTACGCGGATCTGGTGGAGTACGTCTACGACCCGACGGGCAACCGGACGACGCGCAAGATCGACGGCAGCAACGACAAGCTGTACGCGTACAACAAGGTGAACGAGATGACCACCGAAGGTGGCTCGACCCGGGAGTACAACGCCAACGGCGCGATGACGGGGACGCAGAGCCTGTCGACGGTGCACGGCTACGACCACGCCGACCACTACGCGAAGTACTTCTCGGGGGTCGTGGACTCCCCGACGTACGTGTGGCACTACGACGCGCTGGGGCGCCTGGTGGCCCGGCGGAAGGTCAGCGGGACGGGCGGCGCCGCCGACGTGCGGATGTACTTCGACGGCGAGCACGACATCGAGGTGGTGCAGTGGGACGGCAGCACCGAGAGCCACCGAAAGACGCGGGTGTACGGCGAGCGGATCGACGAGCTGTTGGAGTACACGGACATCTCGGCCGACCCCGACGAGGTCTACTACGCGCACACGGACCTGCTGGGCAGCGTGCAGGTGATGGTGGACGACACCGGCGCGATCGCGGAGAGCTATCGGTACTCCGACTGGGGCGAGACGCGGGTGGTGGACAGCAGCTTCGCGAAGCTGGGGAGCCTCGGGAGCAACATCGGGAACTTCATCCGGTACACGGGGCGCGAGCGGGCGATCATGGCCACGGTCGGCGACGACTGGTACTTCTACAGGGCGCGCATGTATCGGCCGGACTCGGGGAGGTTTGGGCAGAGGGACAAACGACATGCGACCAACGCCTATGGCTACGTAGGCGCGAATCCAGCCGGGGCTTCGGATCCGAGCGGGCTCACTCAGCTATCAGTAATCTCGCAGGTAGCTGTCGTTGGTGCTAGTGGCGCGAGAGATGAACCCGTCGTTCCCCCTCAAACACAGTGTCCCGACCACACGGCGCCGGGTTGTGCAATCAAGCAAACGCCAGGCTGCGGAAAATGGGATGACGACGGCAATGGCAACGGTCCTATTTGTGATTGCGTAAAGTGTACTCCGTCGCAGTGTTCGGAAATGAAGCAGGCATTTGAATTGGCTAAGGAGATTCACTCCGGCCTTGACGAGCGACTTAACGGAGTGGGCGTTACCTGCGGACCTGTCGATGGCCAATACTGCGCGGAAACTAATGGATCGATCTCTACGTCGGTTGACGACTTTACCGGACTTGAATACATTGACAATTCTCAGTGGAAAGATTTAACAATCACTATGGACACCTCGAAGTTCTTTGCGGGTAGCGAATGCAACAATTGGGGGAATGCCGGGCCTCTGTCGGGAATTGAACGTGTGATGCTTCACGAGATGGGGCACGCGCTCGGTGCACTTGGGAGCGACGATCCGACGTGGCTGGCTATACCAGGTGCGTACTCTGGGTCCCTAGCGGAGCAAATGGCGAACAACTTTTCGCATTCAGTCGTTCCACTCTCTCCGGACGAGATCAACGGCCTTGGTGGTAACTTTAACAGTGGAGCAGGGATGCCCCCAGGCCATTGGGACTAGCAGGCATGTTTGGCGTGAAAAGGCGCGAGGCAGTTGTAGCTTTTCGCTACTACTGCTGCTCAACATAGAAACAAGCTGCGGACGATGAGCATGCTGCGCAACGTTGCCCTGACTACTCGTGAGTTCTGGATTCGGTGGGAGCGAGCACCGTTGCTAGCCGTGAGCCGCAACGTTAATCCTGCATTCGGCGGGCTGATTAGAAGCGCTCCATCTCAGCATGGCGCCGTTCTAGTACATTTACTCTGCCTCTACCTCTGTGGATGCGGTGGAAGCGAAGTGCTCGGGGAAGGAGTCAGCAGAGTGCAGGCGGAGTACACGTTCTCTACTGCATCGCGAGGAATACGTCATGTGGGAGTGCATATTACGGATTGTGGTGACGTGTCGGTAGCCCATGAGGGTCTCATATGCGAGAAGATTCACGACGACGGCTCAGGCGCGACCGCTCGGGTCGGTTCCTCGGAGACGTCCCGGCTTTCGGACGCGTTGGCGCAAGCGATGAAAGGCGGGTGGCGCGACCTACGGGCGAAGTACTCGCCTCAGGATGTAATGAAGCCAGGGGTGTGGTTTGGATCATCCACGACGTCAGATGTGTATGTCTACATTGACTCTGGCGCAGGCGCCATACCTGTCGCGCTAATGGACATTCACAACATGAGTGGGAAGCACCTTTCAGTTCTTTATGACAAACGTGATCTCCGCGATATGTCGTTGGTGATTGTCACCGCAGCAGCGATACTCCGCGCCGGGGAATGCTCAGTGTGCACGAGTGCGGCCGTAGAGCTGTCATACGCGGCGACTGCTCTAGACACAAAATAGGTTACATTGTGTGTTGTGGTTCTGTCTGTGCCTACCGAAATCACAGCGCCGACCATTCAGAGTGCAACTTCGACTGTCCCTACCGAAAACTCAGAGCCTGTCCCTACCGAAAACTCAGATCCGCCCGTCGATGGTGAGACTACGTCCCTCGTATCACAGTGGAGTGCGGTCTCGAAAGACCTTTGAGAGCATTCGACGCGCGCGTTGCGCGCTGAAAACACACGCTGCGCAGACCGTCGCCATCGTTTCGAGGCGACTGATCTCAGCGCGGCAAGCTCAGGCCGCGCGTGTGTATCGAGTGTGTAGGCCACTGAGCACGGGCTCGAAGGTCAACTCGAACACAGCCTCTGGCTCACGACCTCGCGCGACGGGGGAGTCGCCGTCGAGGCTGCCGTGCGTCCGCGCGGTGTTGTACCAGTCGACGTACGCGTTGAGCGTGCGCAGCAAGTGCCGCTCGCCGAGCGGAATCATGTGGTCGAGGCAGTCGCGGCGGATGGTGCCGATCACGCGCTCGACGTAGGGGTTCTGCCAGGGGCTCTTGTACGCGGTGCGCAGTTGGCGCAGGCCCATCGCGCGGACCTCTGCCTCGAAGGTCTCGCCGTAGATCGCGTCGTTGTCGCGCAGCAGCAAGCGCGGCTCGGACCCGTCGCCGGGGAACGCCTCTCGAAGCTGCCGCGCCGTCCAATCGGCCGTCGGGTGCGCGGTCACGCCGACGTGCACGATGCGCCGGCGGTCGTGGCTGAGCACGACGAAGCCGTAGAGCAGCTTGAAGGTCAGCGTCGGCACCACGAAGAAGTCGCAGGCCGCCGTGCTGCCGAGATGGTTGCGCAGGAAGGTCGTCCACCGCTGACCGCGCCCGGGATCGCGGTGGCGCACCATGTACTTGGCGACGGTGGAGTCGACGACGTTGTGTCCGAGACGGCGCAGCTCGCGGCCGATTGCGGGCGCACCCCAGAGCACGTTGTCCGTGGAGAGCCGCTTGATGAGGTAGACCAGCTTCCATCCGATCGGCGGCCGGCCCGGCTTGCGGCCCTTGGACTTGCGTCCCCAGTAGTACCGACAGCCCCGTCGATGCCAGCGCACGACCGTCTCGGGTTTGACGATCAGCAGGCAGTCGCGCCACTCGCGCAGCATGCGGCGCATCACGATCCAGAAGATGCGGTCGCTGTCGTCGAGGCGAGGGCGTCTGCAACTGCGCTTGAGGACGGCGACCTGATGCCGCAACGCGGCGTTTTCGAGGATCAGGCGCTGGCGGTCTCGAAGGCAGGCACGGAGCTGGGCCAGGACGGCGATGAGGGTGGGCATGGGGGCGGGGAGGGTATCGGGCCGCCGTCCGGCCGGTCGAGGCGTTCCGACGAGCGCCCGGACCGCCCGGCTCAAGTCGCCCTTGCGCCAATGTCGAATCGGACATATACTCGGTCCCGTGGCGGGCACGGAGCGACCCCTCGTCTGGCTGCATGGAGAGATCAAGACGCCACCGCTCTCGTCGGAGGCCCGTGTGGAGGCTGGTTGGCTGCTGCGCCGGCTGCAACGCGGCGAGTCGCTGTCCATGCCGCACGCCCGGCCGATGCCGTCGATCGGTGCGCGCTGCCTGGAGCTGCGAGTGCAGGATCGCGACCAGACCTGGCGGATCGTGTGCCGACGTGACCGGGACGCGATCGTGATGCTGGAGGTGTTCTCGAAGAAGACGCAGGCGACGCCCAAGTCCGTGATCGCCGCCTGCCGACGCCGGCTGCGGCTGTACGACACGGGCGCCTGAAACTCGAGGAGACACGACGATGCGCAAGACCACCAACAAGCTGAAGCGTGCCCGGGCGGCCGGCTGGAAGGTCGGGACGGCCAAGGAGTTCCTCGGCCTGAGCGACGAGGAGGCGGCCCTGATCGAGATGAAGCTCTCGCTGGCGAGCCAGCTCGGCAAGCGCCGGCGCGCGCGGCACCTCACGCAGGCGCAACTCGCCCGGCAGCTCGGCTCGAGCCAGTCCCGCGTGGCCAAGATGGAGGCCGCCGACCCGTCCGTCTCGCTCGATCTGCTCGTGCGCTCGCTGCTGAGCCTGGGTGCCTCCCGCGCCGACGTGGCCCGCATGCTCGCGCGCCGGGCGGCCTGAGGCCGGCGGGGGCCGTCGTACCAAGTTCGACCTTGGGCTCTGGCCGGTACCGGTTCGCGCGCACATCGAAAGCGGAGAGCCCTTCGCTCTTCGAGGGGTTCCGGTGAACCACCCCGGGCGTGCCGCCCGGGCGCGGTTGGAGACGGCGCGGGGGTCGTGCGAAACGCCTAACGCTCGTCGGTCTCGAGCACCTGCCGCAGCGACGTCGTGAGTTCCTCGCCGCGGAACGGCTTGGCCAGGAAGGCCGAGCGGCGTGCGCTCGACAGCTCGCGGCGCAGGTCCTCGTTCACCGAGTGGCCGCCGGTGTAGACGACGACGGGCAGTTCGGGGTGGTCCTGGCGCAGGTGCTCGTAGAGCCGCAGGCCGTCCATGACCGGCATGACGACGTCGGTCAGGACGGCGTCGACGCGACGCTGCGCGAGCAGTCCCAGCGCCTCGAGGCCGTGGGCCGCCTCGCAGACCAGGTAGCCGCCGAGCACGAGCAGCCGACGGATGGTGGTGCGGCAGTACGGGTCGTCCTCGACGAGCAGGATGGTCGCCGCAGCCGCACCCGGGCGCCGCAGCGGAATGGACCGGGCCGCCGCCGTTTCGATTCGACCGCTTGGGCGCGACCGCGCGCGGGGGACGGAGTGCTTTCTCAGAGCAATGTTCATGAGGCGCCCCCCTTTCGTTCGACCGGCCGGGCCCGCAGCAGATCGTCCGGCGCGCGGGCCGACTTGAGGGGGCCCTTCCGCCCCGCGCGCGCCACCTTCACGAATCCTTCGCGCCCCGCGGCGAGCGCGCAGGCGATGATGGCGGCATGGAGAGCGGACACCGGATCGAGTAGTTCCCGGCGCAGGGCGGCGCCAAGCGGCTGTACCGCGAGATCGAGTCGCTGTTGCCCGATGCGGCGGATGCGCACGGCGGCACGGCCGTGGTCGCCGGCTTCCTGGCGGCGTTGCTCGGTCGCTACCGCGCGAGCGCCGTCGTGCTCGGCGGGGCCGCGTACGAGGAGCAGCGCGCGAAGTTTCGCCGCCTCGAGTCGCGCGGCGACGACAGCGGCGGCGATGGCTTTCCGGCGCTGATCGACGCGGCCGAGCTGGGCTTCGCCGACGACGAGACGACGGCCGCCTGGAGCGTGGGCGACGCGCCGGTCTGGACGGGCGCGGCCGGCACGGCCGCAGGCTCGGGGCGCTGGGGCGCCTGCCTGGTCGGCGCCGGCCGCTCGCGCTGGCTGCTCGTGCTGAGGTTCCCGCGGCAGGCCTCCGACGTGCAGCTCGACCTCGTGCTGCACGCGCTGCGTTCGGTTCTCAGTTCGCGACTGCAGCAGGCGCGCTGGGGCAGCACCATGCGCGAGGCGGCGGCGATCCAGCGCAGCCTGCTGCCGAGCCGCGCGCCGCGCTTCCCCGGCTTCGAGATCGCGGGCGCAAGCCACCCGGCCGAGGAGGTCGGCGGCGACTTCTGGGACGCGATCGAAATCACCGAGTCCTCGCTGGGACTGGCCATCGGCGACGCGAGCGGGCACGGCCTGCCGGCGGCGCTGGTCGCGCGCGACGCCGTCGTCGGCCTGCGCATGGGCATGTCGCGCGAGCTGCGCATCGGCCCGGTCATCGAGCGCCTCAACCGCATCATCCACCGCGGCGGCCCGTCGAGCTCCTTCGTCTCGCTGTTCTACGGCGAGCTCGAGGACAACGGCAACTTCTTCTACGTGAACTGCGGCCACAAGGCGCCGCTGCTGTTCCGCGCGGGGGCCGGCCAGGAGGCGCCGCCCGAGAGCCTGGCCTCCGGCGACATCGTGCTCGGCCCGGTGCCCGACGCGCGCTTCAAGCGGCAGTTCGTGCACATCGCGCCGGGCGACGTGCTGCTGCTCTACACCGACGGCGTCAACGAGCGGCGCAATGCGCCGGGCGAGCAGTTCGGCGACGCGCGCATCGCGCGGGCCGCGCAGGCGGCGGCTGGACGCGGCGTGCGGTCGATCGTCGAGGCGGTGGTCTCGGCGGCCGCCGCCTGGGGCGACACCGCGGCCTGGAGCGACGACGCGACCGTCGTGGGCGTGGCGCGCGAACCGGCACGCCCGCCGGGTGCCGCCGCCGAGCGCTGAGCGGGCGGCCGGCGGCGCCTTCATACAGGTCGGGCGCGGCGCGGCCGATGAGGGCCGCATGCATCCGTCCCCCTCGCGTCGGTCGTGGCCTTTCCGCTCCTTCCGGCTGGTCGCCCTGTGCGCCCTGCTCGCACCCGCCTGCCGCACGGCGCCGCTCGACGCCGGGTGGCGCGCCTTCCACCACGACGACGATGCCGGCGCGCTGCAGGCCTGGCAGCCGCTCGCCGAGGAGGGGGACGCCGACGCCCAATACCTCGTGGGACTGCTGCACGACGAGGGGCGCGGGCCCGCTTTCGACCCACGTCTCGCCGCGAGCTGGTACGCCAAGGCCGCGGCGCAGGGGCACCCCGCGGCGCTCAACAACCTCGGTCTGCTGTTCCATGCCGGCGCGGGCGTTCCCTGCTCGCCCGAGTTCGCCGCGGCGCTCTACATGCGCGCGGCCGAGCAGGGTCTGCCGAGCGCGCTCAACAATCTTGCGGTGCTGTACTTGCAGGGCGAGGTCGTTCCCCAGAGCCGCGACACGGCGCGCGGGCTGCTGCGTCGCGCCGCGAAGGGCGGCGACGTGCACGCCCGGCGGACGCTGCACGACGAGTTCGGTGAGGACGTCGTGCCGCGGCCGGACGCCCGCTCCGACATCGACCTGCCGGCGCTCGTCGTGCGGCTGCCGTGAGGCCCCGGGTCAGGCCCGCGCGATGACCGCCAGCAGGCCTTCGCCGTAGCGGGCGGCCTTGGACGGGCCGATGCCGTGCGCGAGCTGCAGCTCGTCGAGCGTGGCGGGGCGGCGGCGCGCCAGGTCGCGCAGCGTGCGGTCGCTGGCGACGACGTAGGGCGGCACGGACTGCTCGCGCGCGACCTGCAGGCGATGCGCGCGCAGCGCCTCGAAGAGCGCCTCGCCGATCGCGTCGAGCGCGTCGAGCGCGTCGACGGCGGCGGCGCCGCGGCGGGAGCGCGCGTCCGGGCCGGCGCCGCGGCTCCCGCCGCGATCG
>CAZBBB010000043.1:0-23029 GCA_964490005.1 uncultured Phycisphaerales bacterium
TCGGCGCGCGCGTGACGTCGCTGGCGCGCGAGGAGCGCGGCTGGCGCGTCGCCTGGCGGCAGGGGGGCAGCGAGCGCGAGGCGGGCGCGCCGCACGAGGCGCGCGCCGAGCGGCTGGTGCTCGCGCTGCCGGCCGCCGCCACCGTGCGCCTGCTGCGCGAGGTGCTGCCGTCGGCCGCCGACCTGCTGGGTGCGATGGCGTCCGAGTCGGTGGTCTGCGTCGCGCACGGCTGGCGCCGGCAGGACGTCGAGCACCCGCTCGACGGCTTCGGCTACCTCGTGCCCTCGGTCGAGCGGCGCCTGCACCTGGGCACGCTGTTCAGTTCCTCGATCGCGCCCGGCGCCGCGCCCAACGGCCACGTGCTGCTGCGCACGCTGCTCGGCGGCGCGCGCCGTCCGCGCCAGATCGACTGGCCCGATGAAGAGCTGTCGGCCGAGATCGCGCACGGCGTGGCGCCGCTGCTGGGGGCGCGCGGGCAGCCGGTCTTCACCGCGATCGTGCGCTGGCGCGCCGTGCTGCCGCGCTACGACCTCGCGCATCCCGAGCGCCTGGCGCGCCTCGACGCGCTGCAGGCCGCCACGCCCGGCCTCTCGCTGCTCGGCAACTGGGAGCGCGGTCTCTCGGTGCCTTCGCTCGTCGAACGCGCCCGCGCGCTGGCGCGGCGCCACGAGGCGCCGCTCAGCGGCTGACCGACGCGCCGCCCGCGACGAGCCAGCCGGCCCACGCTCCGCCCAGGCAGGCGAGGTTCGTGGCGAGGATGTAGGCCAGCGCGCGCGCGGTCTGGCCCGAGGCGAACAATCCCAGCGCGTCCCAGGCGAAGGCCGAGTAGGTGGTGAAGCCGCCGAGCAGGCCGACGACGAGCAGCAGGCGGGCGTTCTCGCGCGAGGTCTCGTCGCGCAGCGCCGCGAGCGGCGCGCTGCCGGCCAGCGCGGCGCCGAGCGCGCCGAGGACGAGGCAGCCGAGCAGGTTGACCGCGAGCGTGCCCCACGGGAAGCCGGCCCCGGCCGCGCGCTGCGTCGCGCCCGCGACGAGGTGACGCAGCACGGCGCCGCCGCCGCCGCCGAGCGCGACGAGCAGCAGCGCCTTCACGGAGAGTTCACGCGGCAGAGACTCGACGCGGGGCGCACGGCCGCCGCATGATAGCCGTGATGGCCGGCTCTTCGACGCCTCCCGTGCCAGGCCCCGCCGCGCCGGCCGCGCGCACGCCCTTCGGCCTGCTGCTGGCCGAAGGCGGCGGCACTTTCGCGCTGGTCTTCGCCGGCACGGGCGCGATCGTCGTCGACGACGTCTCGGGCGGCGCCCTGGGTCACGTCGGCGTCTCGCTCGTGTTCGGACTGGTCGTCTTCGCGGTCATCCAGGCCATCGGCGGCATCTCGGGCGCGCACATCAATCCGGCCGTCACGCTGGGCTTCGTGGCCGCCGGCCGCATGCCGGCCGCGCGCGCGCTGCGCTACGTCGGTGCGCAGCTGCTCGGCGCGCTCGCCGCCTCGGCCCTGCTCGCGGCCTGCTTCGCCGAGCACGCCACGCTCGGCGCCACGCTGCCGGCCGCGGGGCGGCTGCTGCCGGCCGCGCTGTTCGAAGTCGTGTGCACGGCGCTGCTCATGCTCGTGATCCTGCGCGTCTCGTCGGGGGCGCGCGAGGTGGGGCTGCTCGCGGGCGCCGCCATCGGCGCGACGGTCGCGCTCGCGGCGCTCTTCGCCGGCCCGATCAGCGGCGCCTCGATGAACCCGGCGCGCTCGCTGGCGCCGGCGCTGCTCTCGGGGCGCTTCGAGCACCTGTGGATCTACCTCGCGCTCACGACGCTCGGCGCGCTGCTCGCGGTGCCCCTGTGCCGCGCGCTCGGCGGCGGCGCGTGCTGCGGCCCGGACGAGGCCTGCGCGTGAACGTGCCGCGCCTGCTCTTCGTGTGCGTCGAGAACTCCTGCCGCAGCCAGATGGCGCAGGGTTGGGCGCGGCATCTGGGCGGGACGCGCGTCGCGGCCTACAGCGCGGGCAGCCGTCCGTCGGGCGTGGTGAATCCGCTCGCGCTGTCGAGCATGGCCGCCATCGGCTGCGACCTCGCCGGGCAGAGCAGCCGCTCGATCGAGGAGGTCGTGGCCGAGGCGGGGCCCGCGCCCTTCGACGCGGTCGTCACGATGGGTTGCGGCGACGCCTGCCCGTGGGTCGCCGCGGTGCGGCACCTCGACTGGGCGCTGCCCGACCCCAAGCACCTGCCGCCCGCCGAGTTCGCGGCGATCCGCGACGAGATCGGCGCGCGCGTCGCCGCGCTGCTCACCGAGCTGGGCGTCGCGACCGACTGAGGGACGTCGGCCCCGTCGGGGCCAGGGCGCGCCGGCCGCCCTCGCGCGCTCAGTCGATCTCGACGCTGGCGAAGAGCACCAGGCCCGAGAGCAGCAGGCGTCCGTCGGGCGGGCCGGCGGGCGGTGCGTTGGCGCGGATCTCGACGCTGCCGAAGATCGGCACGCAGCGGCTCTCGACGACCCAGCCCGGCGGCACCTTGATCTCGATGCTCCCGAACACCGGGTAGACCTCGAGCGTCACCGTCTCGGTCGCGAGCTGCGCGGTCGAGAGGTCGTACTCGATGCTGGCGAAGACCGGCGCGACCCAGCCGCCCGCGAAGCTCGTGGAGCCGAGCTTGCGTTCGTCGCTGGCGAAGACCAGCAGCTGGTCGAGCACCGAACTGCCTTCGGGCGCGGGCGCCGCGGCGTCCGCCTCCCGCCGTCGCCGCCGCAGCAGCACGATGCCGCCCACCAGCAGCAGCACCGGCAGCACCGCGAGCAGGACCTTGCCCGCAAAACCCAGCACGCGCAGCACGATCGTCACCGGCAGCAGCAGCAGGTACGACTCGCCGCTGAGGTTGAGCAGCAGCGTGGCCTGCAGGATCACGCCGAGGCCGGCGACCGTCACCGAGACCACGCGGCTGCCGCGCTGCGTGTTGCGCCAGCCGCGGATGCCGAGCAGCACCAGCAGCATGGGCCAGAAGACCCACGGCGGGGGCAGCAGGCCGATCGCGTGCAGCAGCCACAGCGCGCCGAGGAGGACCATGCCGGTGCCGAGCAGCATGGTGGGAGTGCGCGGCGCGTCATGCACGGGCGGGTCGGGCTCCTGGACCGGGCTGCGGGACGGCGCGTTGTTGGCAATGGCGCGCCCCGCGTTTCAGCCGCTCCCGCGACGAGGGGAGGCGCCGACGGCCCGCGCATGGCAGCATGGGGCCATGGAGATTCGCAAGGTCTGCGTGTTCTGCGGCAGCAATGCCGGCAAGGACCCGGTGTATCGCGCGGCCGCCGTGGCCCTGGGCCGCGCGCTCGTCCGCCGCGGGCAGGCGCTCGTCTACGGCGGGGGCAGCGTCGGCCTGATGGGCGTGCTCGCCGACACGGTGCTCGAGGGCGGCGGCGACGTCACCGGCATCATCCCCGAGGCGCTCGCGACCAAGGAGGTCGTGCACACCGGCGTCTCGCGCACGATCCTCGTGCCCGACATGCACACCCGCAAGGCGAAGATGGCCGAGCTGGCCGAGGCCTTCGTGGCCATGCCCGGCGGCTACGGCACGCTCGAGGAGCTGTTCGAGGTCGTCACCTGGGCGCAGCTCGGCCTGCACGCCAAGCCCGTCGGCCTGCTCAACCCCGCCGGCTACTTCGACGGCCTGCTCGAGTGCATCGACTCGGCGGTCGTCGAGGGCTTCATCCGGCCCGAGCATCGGCGGCTGCTGGTGACCGGCGTCGAGCCCGACGCGCTGCTCGACGGCCTCGCGCGCCACGAGATGCCCGACGTCGAGAAGTGGATCCGCAGCGGGCAGACCTGAGGCGCGCGCCGCGCCGCGCGACGACCCGCTCAGATGAGCCCGGGCTTGCCCTGCAGCCGGCGCAGCAGGCCGATCTGCCCGAGGTGGTAGGTCTCGTGGAAGTGCAGGAAGTGCACGCCGCCCGCGACGGTGCTGCTGCCGTCGGGGAACTTGCGGAAGGGCGCGCCGACGTGCTCCTCGTCGAGGCCCGCGAGGTAGCGCCGCAGGTGCTCGCCGTTCTTGAGGAAGGCCTCGCGCAGCAGCTCGGGCGCGATGTCGTCGCCCTGCGGCGTCGGCGGGCAGTTCTGCCCGAAGTGCTGCTCCCATTCGGCCGTGTCGGCGATCTGGCCGAGCAGGCGCAGCGCCCAGCGGCGCGTGCTCGCGAGGTGCCCGAGCAGCCACTGCGCGTGGTTGGCCTGCCCGTGGCGCGCCAACCAGTCGGCCTCGGTGAAACCCGTCGTGATCTGGTCGAGGAAGCGGTCGTTGAACGCGAAGCGCTCGGCGAGCGCGGCCAGCGGTGCAGACATGAGGCGGCCTCCGTCCCGGGTGCGGCGGCGCCGCCCGATGGCGCCGTGCCGAGGCGCATTCTCGCACAGCCGGGCGCGCGGTCGAGGCGTCGCTGTCGTGGAATTCGCCACGCGGGCGGGGCTGTCCGAACGGCGGCGGGCGCGGTAGCGTGACGCGCGACCCCGTTCCGGGAGGCCGACGATGCCGTGCGCCATCCTCGCGTGCCTGCTGCTGGTGGCGGGCGGCTCGACGCTGCCCGACGAGTCGAGCGTCGTGGCCACCGACGTCGGCCTGTACCTGGTGAAGAAGGGGCAGGTCGCGCAGGCGGTCTTCACGCCCGCCGACCTCGGGCTGAGCGCCTTCGTCGAGCCGAGCGTGACCTGGCTGGCGGGCACGGACACGTTCATCCTCACCAGCCGCGGCGACGCCTTCACCGGACGCATCTGGCGCATCCACGTCTCGGCGGCGGGCGTCGGCAGCGCGACCAACCTCACGCCCTCGGTGCCCGACGCGCTCGGTCGCGACTTCGCCGACGCCGACTACGCGATCGGCCTCGACACGCTGTTCGTGCTGTGCCGCAACGAGGGCCTGCTGTGGGCCTGGAAGGCGCCGGCGAGCAGCGCGGCCGACACGGCCGTCGCCTGGGCCGCGTTCACGCCCGGCGAGCCGGTCTCGCTGGCCGTGAACGGCGCCACGTCGCCCTTCGGCATCGTCGTGAGCCAGCGCACCGAGCCGGTGCTGCGCGTGACCAAGGCCGGAGCGAGCGTGCTCAGCGCGAGCTTCACGCCGCCGCAGGTGGCCTGCAACGGCGCGACCGGCGAGTGGTACGCGGCCGACCCCGCGACCGGCTTCGTCGGCGTGCCGTCGGGCGGCGCGGGCATCAACTTCAACGCGACGGGTTTCTGCGGAGCGCCCGCCAAGCAGCCCGTCGACGTGGCCTGGGACGCGGTCGCGCGGCGCGCCGTGGCGCTCGGCGGCGACGGGGCCGGCTGCATCGACGGCGCCGCGCCGACGGGTCCCAACCACGTCGTGCGGCTGCCGCTCACCGCCGGCGGCGGGCCGCCGAACAACAAGCCGGTGCTGCTCACCTTCGCCGGCGGCTCGGGCATCGACGGCGTCGACGGCGATCTGGCCTACGTGCGGCACGGCGGCGGCGATCTGACCTGGTTCGGCGCGGCGGGCGTCTCGGGCGCGGCTCTGTCGCCATCGATGGATGCCGCGGCCGCGACCTACGGCGGCGCGGCGGCCATCGACAAACCCTGGACGCTGAGCGCGAGAGACGCGCCGCCGAGCGCGACCGCGTACCTGGTGATCGGCTTTCTGCCGCTCTCGCTGCCCGTGCAGGGGCAGCTGCTCGTGCCCTGGCCGCAGTTCCTGATCCCGGCGGCGAGCGACGGCGCGGGCGACGTCGCGCTCACGCTGCCGATCCCGGCTGCGGCCGAACTCGTCGGAAAGCTGCTCTACGCGCAGTGGTGGTTCGACGACACGACCACGCCCGCGGGCGGGGACGTCGTGAGCACGCAGACGGCGATCTGCGCGATCGGCGTGAAGTAGCGGACCGGCGCGCGACGCGCCCTCAGGCGCCGACCTGCGCCTTCAGGCCGATCTTCTTCAGCAGGCCGTCGGTGAGCGTCAGCAGCTCGCCCACGCACTGCGGCGTGTGGTCGCCCATGTGGCCGATGCGCCAGTGGGTGTCCTTGGTCTTGCCGTAGCCGCCGGTGATGAAGTAGCCCGCGGCCTTGTAGCCCTTGACCAGCTCGGCCATGACGAAGCGGCCGTCGCAGCCGATGCTCGTGACCGAGGGGCTGCGCGCGCCGGGCTCGGCCAGGATCGAGAAGCCGTGGCCGGCGGCCCAGTCGAGCACCTGCTGCTGCATCGCCAGGTGCCGGGCGAAGCGCGCCTCGAAGCCGCCCTCGGCGAGGATGTCGCGCAGCTGCGTGCGCAGCGCCTGCATCACCGGGATGGCCGGCGTCGTGGAGGTCATGCCCTTCTCGTTCTGGAATTCGAGCGCCTCGAGGAAGTCGTTCGTGTAGCCGCGGCCGGGCACGGCGGCCATGCGCTCCTTGGCGCGCGCCGAGAGCGCGCCCAGCGCCAGGGCCGGCGGCAGCGCCCAGCACTTCTGCACGCCGCCGACGGCGACGTCGAGCCCGAGCTTGTCGAAATCGAGCCGCACGCCGCCGCCCGTCGAGGTGACGTCGACGCAGACCAGCGCCTCGGGCTGCAGTTCGCGCACGGCCCTGACGATGCCCGCCAGGTCGGAGAGCGCGCCCGTCGAGGTCTCGCAGTGCGTGATGAACACCGCGTCGAGCGGCCCGCCCTGCTTCAGCTCGGGGACGACGTCGTCGTAACCGAAGGCCCTGCCCCAGGGCAGCTCGGCCTTGCGCGCCGCGAGGCCGCAGGCCGTGCTCAGCTTGAACCACAGATCGGAGAAGTTGCCGTTCACCAGGTGCAGCACCTTGCGCCCGGGGCGGGTCACGCTGCGCGAGACGGCCTCCATCGCCGCCGTCGAGCTGCACGAGAGCACGACCGCGTCGCCGCGCGTGCCCAGCGCGTCGCGCACGCCGGGCAGCACCTCGGCCAGCAGCACCTTCATCTCCTCGCCGCGGTGCCCGATCATCGGCGCGGCCTGCGCCTGCAGGATCTTCGGGCGGACGTGCGTGGGGCCGGGAATGAACAGCTTCATGCCGGAAGACAAGGGCGCGCTCCGATCGACGTGGGAGCGGCCCATCGTACAAAGACGTGCGGCGCGGATCGCGCCGCCGCGCGGCGCCCGGCCTACGGCTCGTTGACGTAGATGAGGTGGTCGCTGGTCTGCGTGCTGCCGTAGACCGGGCCCGGGTAGGGGCCGAAGAGCGGCGCGGAGTAGTTGCTCACGAGGTCGGTGAAGTTCTTGACGGGCAGGCCGCTCGGCAGCGTCGCGGCCCAGCCGTCGCGCGTCGTGCCGCCGTACTTGATCTCGATGAAGTCGCCCGCGCAGGGGTCGTGGTGCACGAACAGGCCCTCGTCGACCCAGGCCGACTCCTGGCCGGGGTAGGTGAGCGGGCTCGTCCAGCGGCCGATGCTCGTCGTGACCATGTGGATCCACGGCAGCGTCGGGAACAGGATGTTGAGCGAGGCCCAGCCGCCCGGCACGCCGATCGCGTTCACGCAGGCCGTCGTGCCGGAGAAGTTGCGCAGCGTCTGCTGCTTGGGCTGTGCGGTGAAGGTGCACATGCAGCCCGCGCCGAGCGGGTTCATCGCGCCCGCGACGACCGGGTCCTCGACGACGCAGGGCGCCGGCTGCGGCGTCACCGTGTCGATGTTGCGCGCGGCCTCGCCGACGAGCGGCCCGCCCGACGCGACCTGGTTGAAGGGCGCGAAGGGCTGCGCGGGCGAGTGCGGCGCGACGATCGCGTACGACCCGGCCGGGTGGAACACGCCCGGGCGGTCGCTCAGCCCCGGCTGGTGGATGAACTTGTCGCAGGCGTGGTAGAGCACCAGCGCGTTCTCGAACTGCCCGGTGGCGGCGCAGGCCGAGTAGTCGACGTAGCCGTACCAGAAGGCCGTACCCTGCCCGCCCGCGGGCGTGATGCACGAGGGCACCGTGCAGGGCGGCGTGCCGCCGGGGATCTGGAACAGGTCGGCCTTGGCGGTGAAGCGCCAGACCTGGCGCGCGCCGCCGGCGAGGTCGGTCTCGAGCCAGGTGCGCGTGTAGTCCATCATCAGCTTGCCGGACATGAGCGGCGTGCCGAAGGCGTCGCTCACGGTGAGCAGCGTGTCGTACTGGCCGCAGGAGGGGTTGCGCGGCAGCGTCCAGTCCACGCGCAGGTTCTGCTGGCCGGTCACGGTGCAGGTGGTCCAGCAGATGCCGAGGCCCGGCAGCGCCGCGCCGGAGAACAGCGGCACGTTCGCGAGGGTCGGCGCGCAGCAGGGGCCGACGTCGAGACCGTCGGGGCCGAAGCACTGCGCGCGCGCCGACTGCGGCGGCAGCGCGCAGAAGAGCGCGAGGAGCGGGGCGAGAAACAACGGGCGCGGCAGCGAGATCACGGTGAACCTCCGGGGAGACGCCCGGGATCATAGGGCAGGCCCCGAATTCCCGATAGCCGCCCCCGCGTTCAGCCGCGGCCCAGCTCGACGGCGCGGCGGTGGGCGTGGTGCACGGCCTCGATGAAGGTCTCGGGCCAGCGCTGGCCGAGCAGATGCGTCACGGCCGCGTGGGTCGTGCCGTTCGGCGAGGTGACGCGGGCGCGCAGTTCGGCCGGCTCGGCCGGGTCGTGCACCAGCAGCTTGGCCGCGCCGACGAAGGTCTGGCAGGCCAGCGTGCGCGCCTGCTCGCGCGACAGGCCCTGCTGCACGGCCGCCTCGATGAGCGCCTCGGCCAGCAGGAACACGTACGCCGGCCCGGTGCCGCTCACGGCCGTGACGGCGTCGAGCTGCGACTCGTCGACGACGAGCGTGCGGCCGACGGTGCCGAGGATCTCGAGCGCGGCCGCGAGGTGGGCCTCGCCGGCGAAGCGCCCGCGTGCCAGCGCCGTCATGCCGTGGCGGATGGCGGCCGGCGTGTTCGGCATGGTGCGCACGACGGGCACCTCGCCGAGCAGCTCGTGGAAGGTCGCGATCGGCACGCCGGCGACGATCGAGATGGCGAGCTTGTCGCGCGTGAAGGCCGGCGCGACCTGCGCCAGCACCTCGCGCAGGTTCTGCGGCTTGACGGCGAAGAGCACGGTCGGCGCCTCGGCCACCGCCGCGCGCGCGTCCGGCAGCGCCGGGATGCGCAGCACGTGCGTCAGGAAGTGCCGGCGCGCCTCGCGCAGGTCGGCCACGACGAGGCTCTCGCGCGCCCAGCCCGACTCGACGAGCCCCTCGGCGATGGCCCCGCCCATGAACCCGCCGCCCACGATGGCGAGGCGCCTGCCCGGCGCGCCGCTCATCGCGCCACGAGCGCGCGGTGGCGCGGGTCGCGCGCGAGCGTGTCGAGCTCGGCGACCGTGCACAGCACGGGCAGCAGCGCGGCGAGCGAGGGCCCGGCGACGACGGCGTGCGCGAGGGCCGCGACCTCGGGCCGCGCGACGACGCCGGTGAAGCAGACGAAGGCGTCGACCACGCCGCGCGCCTCGGCGTCGGTCATGCCGTCGCCGACGAAGGCCGTGCGGCGGGCGGGCAGCGCGGCGAGCACCTGCCGCTTGCCGCCGCCGCGCGCGAGCGGCGAGTCCTCCTCCCAGCCGGTCATGCGGCCGTCGGCGTCGAAGCGGATGCGCACGGCGTGCACGTGGCCGTCGTCGATGCCGAGCCAGCCGGCGAAGGCGACCACGGGCAGGTGCAGGCCGCCCGAGACGACGTGCAGCTCCTTGCCGAGCGCGCGCAGCGCGGCAATCGTCTCGCGCGCCTGCGGCACGGCCTCCTCGATGTAGCGGCGACCGAGGGTCGCCACGCGCACGCGCGTCGGCGCGGCGATCGAGAGGCGCCGTCCGTAGACGGCCTCGATCGGCACGCGGCCCTCCATGGCCTGCCGCGTGAGCGCGGCGATCTGCTCGCGCTGCGCGGCGCCGGCGAGTTCGTCGATGCCCTCGATGCGCGAGAGCGTGCTGTCGCAGTCGAAGACGATGCGCTCGTAGGGGGGCTGCGGCGCGGGAGCGTGCTGCGTCTCGCTCATCCGCCCGATCCTACGGCCTGCCCGGGCCGCATTCCTCGCTCGTTCGGGGTAAGATGGCGGCCCCGACCGCTCCCCGGCACGAGTCGTCCGCCCCATGCGGGTCCTGTTCCTCTACAACGAGGTCGAGAGCCTCGGCATCCAGTACCTGTCGTCGGCGCTGCGCGGCGCCGGGCACACGACGGGGCTGGTCTTCGATCCCAAGCTCTTCGACTTCTTCCGGCACGAGTACAACAGCTCGCTGCTGCGCAAGGCCTTCTCCTTCGAGAAGCAGGTGCTGGCGCGCATCGAGGAGTTCCGGCCCGACGTGCTGGCGCTCTCGCTGCTCACGGCCAACACCGACTGGGCGCTGCACTACGCGCGCCTCGTCAAGGCGCGCTGGCCGCAGGTCGAGATCGTCGCCGGCGGCTACCACGCGACGGCCACGACGCAGCCCGTGCTCGAGACCGGCCTGGTCGACTGGATCGTGCGCGGCGAGGCCGAACTGAGCCTGGTCGAACTGGTGAACAGCCTCTCGGCCGCGCTCGTCGACGCCGACGGGCGCCCGCTGGCCGAGCGCCCGAGCGGCCGCGCCGAGTGGATGGCCGGCTGGGGCACGCGCCGCGTCGATCGCGCGCGCGTCGACCGCGGCATCGCCAACCTCGCCTGGCTCGATGCCGAGGGTTTCCACAGCAACCCGCTGCGCCCCTACGAGCCGGACCTCGACAAGCTGCCGCGCCCCGACAAGGAGCTGTTCCACTCGCTGGGCGAGCCCTTCATCACCGGCACCTTCGTGATGTGGCGCCGCGGCTGCCCCTGGGGCTGCACCTTCTGCAGCAACAACTACTACCGGCGCGAATACTTCGGCGACCGCAAGGACTGGATGTACACGAAGGACTTCGTGCGCACCGAGAGCGTCGACCTCGCGCTGGCCGAGCTGCGCGAGGTCAAGGCGCGCTGCAACCCGCGGCTGATGCGCGTCAACGACGACGACATCTGCTGCGACGAGCCCTGGCTCAAGGAGATGTCCGAGCGCATGACGGATGCCGAGCGCATCCCCTTCAAGTGCTTCGCGATCCCGAACAACCTCAACGAGCGCACCGTCGGCTACCTCAAGAAGATGGGGTGCCAGCAGATCCAGATGGGCGTGCAGTCGCTCAATCCCGAGATCCGCAAGATGATCGGGCGGCCCAACTCCGAGGCGCAGATCGCGCGCGCCATCGACCTCATCACCAAGGCCGGCATCGGCCTGTTCGTCGACCAGATCTTCGGCCTGCCGGGCGAGACCGAAGAGGACTGCAAGACGCTCGAGCGCTTCTACGAGCAGCATCCGCCGGATGTCGTGTCGGTCTACTGGCTCGACATCTGGGGCGGCGTCGAGGTGCTGCAGCAGGCGGTGAACGCCGGCACGATCAGCCAGGAGACGGCCGACGCGATCTCGCGGCACGCCGAGTCGGGCGACATCAGCACGGTGCGCCGCTACCACAACGCCTTCGCCAAGCCCTACGCGGCGCGGCTCGAGGTGCGCAACTACTTCCACCCGGTGATCGCGCGCTTCCTGAACCGCACGGGACTGTGGCGCGTGCCGCACGCGATCGGCTGGTTCCGGCTGGCGCGCGCCTGGTACGGCTTCACCAAGGCCTGGAATCCCGACCGCTGGCCGCGGCCCTATCAGGGTTACGACGTGAGCTGGACGCGCCTGCCGCGGCTCGTGCTCCATTTCGCGAAGCTGCGCGTGGCGCATCTGCTCACCGGCCGCCTGAACCTGCCGATGAGCGAGCTGGCTCCCGACGACGAGACGCTGTTCGGCCGGCTCGATGCCGAGCGCCGCGCGCACGCGGCCGGCGCCGAGGCGCAGCGCAAGGCCGGAGCGCCTTTCAGCGGCCCTCGCCGAGTTCCAGCGACAGCGCCTGCGCGATCGGCGGCAGTCTCGTGAGTTCGGCCAGCTCGTCGGCCGTGAGCGCGCGCGAGATCACGTAGAGCGCCAGCGCCTGCGCGCCGCCCTGCTCGGGGCTGCCCATGTGCAGGCCGCCGATGTTCACGCCGATGCGGCCCAGATAGCTCGCGACCTGGCCGAGCACGCCGGGCGCGTCCTGGTGGCGCGTGAGCAGCATCTGCCCCTGCGGGACGAGGTCGACGCCGAAGCCGTCGCACAGCACCAGGCGCGGCTGGCCGCGGAAGACCGTGCCGGCCAGCCAGTGCGTGCGTCCGTCGGCGGTCGTGACCGAGATCTTCAGCAGCGAGGTGAACTCGCTGCCCGATTCCTCGCTCTCTTCGAGCACCTTGAGGCCGCGCTCGGCGGCGAGCAGCGGGGCGTTGACGGCGTTGACCGGGCCGTCGAGCGAGGGCGCGAGCAGGCCGGCGAGGGCCTCGGTGCGCAGCGCGACCGTCGGTCGCCGCGACAGCTCGCCGACGTAACCCAGCTCGACGCGTGCGATGGGCGCGCCCGCCATCTGCGCCAGCAGCAGTCCGCCGCGACGCGCGAGCGAGAGCCAGGGGCGCAGCACCGCGAGCTGGTCGGGGGAGAGGGCCGGCGCGTTGACCGCGCCGCGCGCCTCGCCGTGCAGCAGCCAGTCGACCATCTGCTGCGCGATCTCGACCGAGACGCGCTGGGTGGCCTCGGCGCTGCTGGCGCCCAGGTGCGGCGTGAGCACGAGCTTGGGGTGCCTGCGCAGGGGGCTGTCCTCGGGCAGCGGTTCGGCGGCGAAGACGTCGAGCGCCGCGCCGGCGAGCTGCCCGGCGTCGAGCGCCGCGAGCAGCGCCGCCTCGTCGACGAGGCCGCCGCGCGCGCAGTTGATCAGGAAGGCGCCGCGCCTGCACCGGGCGAGCTGCGCCGCGCCGAGCATGCCGGCCGTCTCCTTGCTCTTGGGCACGTGCAGCGTGATGAAGTCGGCGCGCGCCAGCGCCGTGTCGAGGTCGACGAGCGTGACGCCCGGCACCGGCGAGTCGCCCTGCAGGAAGGGGTCGTGGGCGATGACCTCCATGCGCAGCCCGAGCGCGCGCTCGGCGACGATGCGGCCGATCTTGCCGAGGCCGATGACCGCCAGCGTCTTGCCGGTGATCTCGGTGCCCGAGAGCCTGCTCTTCTCCCAGGCGCCGGCCTTCATGCTCGCGTCGGCGGCGGGCAGCTTGCGCGCCAGCGCGAACAGGTGCGCGAGGGCCAGCTCGCCCGTCGTGACGGCGTTGGCCGTCGGCGTGTTCATCACCAGCACTCCGTGGCGCGAGGCGGCCGCGACGTCGATGGTGTCGACGCCGATGCCGGCGCGCCCGACGCCGCGCAGCCGCGTCGCCGCCGCGAAGACCTCGGCCGGCACCTTGCACGCGCTGCGCACCAGGATCGCGTCGACGTCCCTGGCGGCTTCGGCAAGTTCGGCCGGCGCGAGCCCGACCGCCACGCGCACTTCGAGCCCCGCGCGCTGCAGGATCGCCAGGCCCTCGGGGTCGAGCTTGTCGGCCACGAGCACGACGGGCGTGCGCGTGGCGGGGGCGGCGGCGGTCGAGGCGGTCGAGGTGCGGGTCATCACGGGGTCCGGGAGGAGAGGTCGGGCTGCCGCAAGGCGGCGCGACAGTTCACAGAAGGCGGGCGGGCGCCTATCGTAGGGAGTCGCGAGGGCGCGTACACGCGACCGGCCCGTATCGACCGCCGGGCCGCAGCGACTTGCGGGGGACGCCGATGCATCACATCGAGCCGGGGAAGCAGGCATGAAGCGCGCGGGCCGCACGGGCGCGCTGTTCGTCGCGTCCGCCGTGTTGATCGTCGCCGTGCTGCTGTGGTGGTTGGCCGATGGGGGCGGCGGCGACGGACCCGTCGCGACCATCGGCGCGCCGCTGACCGACGAGGCAGCCGCGCCGGTCTTCAGCGCACCTCTCGACGAGTCGGTCGTGGGCTTGCCGCGCGCGATCGACGGCGCCCCGGCTGTCGTCACGAGCGACGAGGGCGCGGCGGCTCAGGGCAGCGCGTCTGCCTCGCTGCACCTGCGCGTGATCTGGGGCGACGATGGCACGCCCGCGGCCGACGTCCATGCGACGATCGTGCCGTGGGGCGGGCGCGATCCGCTCTTCGCGGCCTTCGACGTGCGCACCGATGCGCGCGGCGAGTGGAGCGGCGGCGGGCTGCCGGCGGGCAAGGTGAGCGCCTACGGCGATCGCGGCGGGCACGCCCTGGTCGAGCTCGCACCCGGTGCGGCGGGCGAGATGCTGCTCGAGATTCCGCCCGGCGTCTCCGTGCACGGAGAGGTCATCGATGCCGAGAGCCTGCCCGTCCCGGGCGCCGAGATCTGGCTCTCGGACTACGGCAATGGCACCAGAGGGCGCGTCGTCGCCGTCGCCGACGGCGCGGGGCGCTTCGCGTTGCGCGGCGTGTCGCAGAGCCATGCGGTCGGTGCGCGCGCACCGCCGCGCGGGGCTTCGCCGTTGCGCACGATCCGCACGACCGAGCACGGCGAGCTGTTCGTCACGCTGCAACTCGGCCCGCTCGGCGGCGCGCTGCGCGGCTTCGTGCACGACACGGAAGGCATGCCGATCGCCGGCGCGAGCGTCGTCGTCGGGCCCGAGTACGGGTGGCCCGCGCCGAACCCGCGCGACTCGACCCTCTGGAGCGGGCCGCCGCCCTTTCGCTTGAAGAGCGACGCGGCCGGGCGCTTCTTCGCCGACGGCGTGTCGGCCGGATCGACGCCCGTGGCCGTGCGCGCGAGCGGGTATTCGCCGCACGCGACGCATGTGACGACCGAGCCCGGCGTCGAAGTGCCGGTCGACATCACGCTGCCCGCTTCGGCCGTGCTCTCGGGCGTCGTGCGCGACACGGCCGGCGCGCCGGTCGCCGGCGCGAGCATCGAGACCGGCCGCTACGGCGACATCGGCTGGGTCTTCGCCGAGAGCGGCGCCGACGGCAGCTACGAGCTGCGCGATCTTCCGATCGGCAGTTGCGAGTTCGTGGCGGCGTTGAGGGACGTCGGACGAACGACGCGCCAACTGGACATCTCGGCAGGGACGCGCACGACCTGGGATCCCGTGCTCTCGCTCGGTCGCAGCATCGTGGGTCGCGTCGTCGACGAGTCGGGCCACGCCGTCGCCGGCCTGCGCGTCGACGCCGATCGGGAGTCCTTCGCGGCCGTCCGCAAGTTGCAGGACGAGACGGACGAGGCCGGACGATTCGCCCTCCACAACGCCGAGGACGACACCTACCTCGTGCAGGTGCATCTGCCCGCCGTGTGGTGGAGCCCGCCGCTCGTGACGCGGGCGGGCGTGCGCCCGTCGGCCGACGAACTCGTGCTCGTCGTGCCCGACGATCGCGAGCCGAGCGCCACCGTGGTCGGGCGCGTCCTCGACGGGCGGGGCCTCGTGCCGGCCGGCCTGCGCATCATGTACATGCCCGCGGCGGTGAATTGGGGCCACGAGCTGCCGTTCGACGCCTCGAGCGGCCGCTTCCGCGGCGGGCCGTGGACGGCCGGGACGATCCACATCAAGGTCGAGGCCGAGGGCTGCTCGCCGTTGTGGCGCCGTGACATCGAACTGGCCGCGCACCGGGAGCACGACCTCGGCGACATCGTGCTCGATGAAGGCGGCACGCTCGTGCTGCGCGCCGCGCTGCCGCAGGGCGTCTTGGGCCAGCACGCGCGCTGGTCGCTGCGCGACGAGCAGGGGCGCTACGAGATGGGCGCGGCCTTCGAGGCCGATGGAACGGACCGGCGCGAGAACGTTGCATCGGGGATCTGGGAGCTGCGCGTCGACTCGAGGTACGTCGCGCTGTGGAAGCGTCAGATCGTGATCGCGTCCGGCCGCGAGACCGTCGTCGACCTGCCGCTCGAGCGCGGCGTGCGCTGGATCTTCACGGTGCGCGCGCCGGTCGGCGCGCAGGCCGCCGACCTCGCGGGATACACCGCCCGCATCACCGACGCCGCCGGGGAACTCGTCGACGCGCCCGGCCTGTCCTTCTCCGCCGATCCCGCGGACGATCGGCGCTACGCCAGCGTGCAGGTCTGCCTGCGGGACGGCAGCTACACCGTGAGCATCGAGCGCGACGGAGCGGTGCTCGCAAGCCGCAGCGTCAGCCTGGCCTTCGGCGTTCCGCTCGACAACACGGTCATCGACCTCAACTGACCGCAGAATCGCGAAGGCCGGCACGCGCCGCCGGCCGATGAAGGCCGGCTGCTAGACTGTCCCGTTCGCCCGAGCGTGCCGGCCAGGCCGCGCGCGCCTCGCCACCGATGAAGCTGCAACTCATCCATCCGCCGGCCTTCCTCAACCCCACGGCGCTCACGGCGCTGCGGCCGAGCCTGCCGCTGGGGCTGGCCTACATCGCCGCGGCCGTGCGCGCCGCCGGGCACGAGGTCGCGGTGATCGACGCCGTGGGCGAGGCGCCCGACCGCATCGTGCGCAAGGGCCGCGTCGCGCAGCTCGGCCTGTCGGTGGAGGAGATCGTGGCGCGCATCGCGCCCGACACGCAGGTCGTCGGCATCGGCGCGATGTTCACCTACCAGTGGCGCGTCGTGGCCGAACTCATCGGTGCGCTCAAGCGCGACCGGCCCGACCTGCTCGTCGTGGGCGGCGGCGAGCACTTCACCGGGCTGCCCGAGGAGAGCCTGCGCCGTTCGCCGGTCGACCTCGTCGTGCTCGGCGAGGGCGAGGAGACGATCGTCGAGCTGCTGCGCCGCTACGGCGCCTGGCGCGCGGCGCACGCGGGCGCCGACCCCGCCTCCGGCGTCGCCGAGTGGGCCGCCGAGCTGCCGGGCACGAGCTTCCGCCGCGGCGACGAGGTCGTGCACAACGCGCGCCGCGACCGCGTGCGCGAGATCGACGCCATCCCGCGCCCGGCCTGGGACCTCTTCGACGTGTCGGGCTACGACGACCGCCGCCTGATCAACGGCGTGCGCATGGGCCGCACGATGCCGATCCTGGCGACGCGCGGCTGCCCCTACCGCTGCGCCTACTGCTCCTCGCCCAACATGTGGACGACGAAGTGGGTCGCGCGCGAGCCCAAGCTGGTCGTCGACGAGATCCAGGACTACGTCGAGACCTTCGGCGCGAAGAACTTCCCCTTCCAGGACCTCACGGCGATCCTCAAGCGGCAGTGGGTCGTCGACTTCTGCAACGAGCTGATCGCGCGCAAGCTGCAGATCACCTGGCAGATGCCGACGGGCACGCGCTGCGAGGTCGTCGACGCGGAGGTCGCGGCGCTGCTGCGCGCGTCGGGCGGCCTCTCGCTCAACTTCGCGCCCGAGTCGGGCAGCGAGGAGGTGCGCAAGAAGGTCTCCAAGCAGATGACGGAGGCCAGCCTGTTCAACGCCGTGCAGGCGGCCGTCGACGCACGGCTCAACACCTCGGTGTTCTTCGTCCTGGGTTTCCCGCGCGACACGGTGGCCGACTTCCGCGCCACGCTGCGCTGGGCGCGCCGCCTCGCGCGGGCCGGCGTCGAGGACCTCGCCGTGGGCTTCTACTTTCCGATCCCGGGCACGCGCTTCTTCAAGGAACTCGAGCAGGACGGCAAGGTCGAGCTGAGCGACGAACTCATGATGGCGCCGATCTTCGTGCACGACCGCTGGCTCACCGAAGACCGCAACTTCAGCGCCGGCCTCTCGGCGCGCACGCTCACCTGGTGGCGCTACCGCATCGTGTGGGCCTTCTACTGGCGCGCGATCCTGGTCAACCCGCGGCGCCTGCTGCGCGTCTTCAGGAACTTCTTCTCGGGTCGCGAAGAGAGCAAGTTCGACTCCTTCCTGCAGATCCTGAAGGAGCGCTTCATCACGCGGCGCGCGCAGGGCGCGTGAGCGGAGGGGTCGCGGTCGAGCGGGAGGCGAGCGCGCCTCTCTCGGGCCTGACCTGCATGGTGCTCGCGGTGGTCGGCTTCTCGATCATGGCCGTGTGCGTGAAGGCCATCGGCCCGGGCATCCCGAGCCACGAGAAGATCTTCCTGCGCACGATCGTGGCCGTGCCGGTGATGTTCTGGCTCGTGGCGCGCGCGGGCCTCGACTGGCGCGGGCGGCGGCGGGGCCTGCTCGCCGCGCGCGGGCTGCTGGGCTTTCTCGGCATGCTGGGCTACTTCGTCGCGATCGCGAAGCTGCCGCTGGGCAACGCCGTGCTGCTCACGCACGCCAGCCCGATCTTCTCGGCCTGGTTCGCGGGGCGCTTCCTCGGCGAGCGCGCCGGGCGTGCGGTCTGGATCGCGACGGCCGTGTGCCTGCTCGGCGTGGCGGTCGTGGCGCGCCCGACGCCCTGGGCCCCGCCGCTGTGGAGCGCGCTGGCGCTGGTCTCGGCGGCCGTGAACGGCGCGACCTACACCGTCGTGCGCGCCACCGCGAAGACCGAGCACCATCTCGTCGTCGCGCTCTGGCTGCCGATCGTGTGCCTGCCGCTCACGGCCGTGCTGTGCGCCGTCGAATGGGTGGCGCCCGACGCGCGCCAGTGGTGGCTCATCGGCGGCATGACGATCGCGTCGATCGTCGCGCAGATCCTGATGACGATGGGTTTCCATCGCCTGACGGCCAGCCGCGCCACGAACGTGTTCTTCCTCGGCGTGGTGCTCGCGCTGTGCTGGCAGCCCTTCCTCGACGAGGCGCCGCTGGGCCTGCTCGATCTCGTCGGCGCCGCGCTCGTCGTCGGCGGCATCCTGGGCCTGGCCGCCGCCCGCGGCCGCGGCCCCACGCTGGGGCGGCTGGCGTAGCGGCGCGCGCGTGTGCTCGGGCGCCAGCCATCGGGCCGATACGTTGGCTGCGCCCGGCGCTTCAGAAGGCCTGGCGGTCGTGATTGCCGGATGCGTGACGCGATCCCGCCCAGATGCCGAAACAGGTGTATCATCGCGCCCGCGATGCGTCCGATGGGCCGATCACCGGCCGAGCGAAGTGCTGCGGGGTGTGTGCAGGCATCGGGGCGCACGCACAGGGAGGATGCGTGATGCGAGACGCTCGCGGGTTTCGGGCCAGCGTTGTCCTTGCAGTCTCGTTGGTGATGTTGGCAACGGGGGGGGGGGAGCGCGGCGGCACAGACGTTGTCGTGTCCTGATCAGGATTCGAATCTGACGCTCACGACCTGGATCGAGCTTCTCGACTCAAGTGCGGGCGGCGAGGACCTGTCGAACGCGATCGCGGGTGACCTCGAAGTGCTCGATGTCTTCGTGGTCAACGGAACACGCATCCGCGTCTTCTACACGACCGAGGGCTTCTTCGATTCTGCCGCCAACGTCTTGCGGCCCGGCCGCTTGCGTCCTGTCGACATCGTGAAGCCGATCCCGGATCTGGCGTCGTTCGGGTTCGCGAATCAGTTCTGGGACGCCGGCGGGACCGCCTGGGACATCCGTGATCCCGTCGCGAAGTGGAACGACGTGCTGCACCCCCTCCCCAACCCGAATCCCGACGACCCGCCCTTCGCCAAGGGCAACGCGCTCGTTGGCTTCGCGGTGCGCAATGGCTGGCTGTTCGTGAACGGTCCGCACCGCAACGACAAGGACGTGACGGTGCCGATCAACCCTCAAGGCTTCGACGTCACGGCGTGGAACGGCATCACGATGGTGAACGGGGCGATCGACCCTGCCAACGTCGTGCCCTTCGAGTTCGAGTCCGCCGGAACGGAACCCGTGGGCGCAGGGATGCGCCGAGCGGTGCCGGAGGGTTCATTGATCGTCGACACCCACCCCGCGGGCAGCCGCCTCTGCTCTTTCCTGATCGTGGGCAACTACTGCGGCCGGGATGCCGCGGGCCACCTGCTCGTGCAGAACATCTCGGGCCTGCCGAGCGTGACGGAGACCGAGCGCGTCCACGTGGATTACTACGAGTACCTCGCCGACTGGCTCGACGTGATCGCGCCGTTCAGTGACCCGCCTTCGCTCGATCTGAACCTGTTTCCGCTCGGTCCGGAGGTGCCGCGCGGCTACTTCACCTGCCCGGGCGGCCCGGACGCCGTCGAGTGCGCCAACGCGAGCGTCGAGCCTTCGATCGACACGATCGAGGGCAACAAGTTGCGCCCGGTCGTGGTCGTGACGGTCGCGGCGGGCCTTCCGAACGCGGGTCGCAAACTGCTCGTCGCGGGCCTGAACCTCGATCCGATCGACCCGCTGAGCTACGACAGCGCCACGAAGATGCCGCTCGACGGCCCCATCAACCAGGGCAACGGGCGCGACGACGGCAAGTACGACTACCTCGCGTTCACCGACATCACGGACATGGTCACGCAGAACCCTCCTCCGGAGGGGACCTGGCATTTCCAGGACATCGGGTCGTGGCGGTCGAAGACCAAGTTCCTGCGCCTGCCGCCCGACGTGTCGGCAGGCTGGAATTACACGATGGGCCCGAATCCGCAGAACTCGGGCCACGACTGGAGCGAAGTCGCCGTCGTCAACCCCGATCCGCTCGGCGGGAGCAATCGACAGGTGCCCATCGTCGGCAGCGGCACGATCAAGTCGCTGGCCGCAGATCCGACCGGGCAGTACCTGTACGTCGTGTCCTCGGACCAGCACCAGGAAAACGTGATCGAGAACGCCACGCTGGGGGACGGAGGCTGGCACATCCCGCACCTGTACAAGATCAACCTGGGCGTGGCGGACTTCACCGATCAGGTCGAGATGAACGCGTATGCGCCGAACATCGAGTTCTGGCGCCTGCCGAAGGTCATCAACGAACAGTTTCTCACCGTGGCGCCGCCTTCCGGCCAGCATCCGTCGTACTGGGGCTCGACGCTCGTGCGGCCCACGATTCCGGACTTTCCCATGGAGGCCATGGGAGGCCAGTGGACCGGCCCGACGCGCGTGAGCGAGGCGTCGTGCGCCGAGATCGGCGAATACTATCCGGGCGAGTACCAGCTCGACCCGACGGCGCGCACGAAGTTGGTCATCGTCCGGAACGACAATCTCGCATCGCATCCGGTCCGGATGTACATCGGCACGACCGGGCAGGCGCAGACGAGTGACACGGGCATGGGTGAGGGAGCACTCGGCCTCGACTTGCCGGGCTTCATCGTCGGGGGACTGTACGTGATCTCGCTGGGCGTACCAGGGAATTCAAGCTATGGCGATCCCGTCTATCGAAAGACACTCACGCTTTGGCAGGACACGGTGGTCGAGCTTGGCTCCCCGGACATCGATCCGTACATCGTCGCCGGGTTCAAGGTGCTGCCGCCGCGCACTGAGTTCCTGGGGTCGAATCTCGCGCGCAACGTCCTCGTGGTCTCCGCAGCAAGCATCAAGCAACCGGGTACAGCGGGCCCGGTCGATCGCCTGACGCTGGTGCAGGATCAGTGAACGGTCTCGCACGGCCACGATGGTCGCGGCCTGCTGCTGCTGTCGCATTCGTCCTGGTCGCAGGTGTCGCAGGCCGTGCTCAATCCATCAGCAAGATCGGTCAGTACGGGACGGCACTGCTCGGAGCCCACGGACCGGTGACCATGTCGGCAGACGGTGACTGGATTGCATACACCCAAAACAACGGAGGTGGAACGTGCAATCCGGCCTTCGTGATGGCGATGATCCGAGTGGACGGCAGCAAGCATCGAATCGTCTTGGATCAACCGCAACTGTGGCAGATTCTTCCGAATGGCACGTTTCCCTTCCGAATGAGCCTGACGAGTGACGACTCGACGCTCTACTGGTGGTGGCCTCACAAGACCACACCGCCCCACTGCTCGGCCTCACTTCCACTGCGAACGTATCGAGTCGACACGAGTACCAGCGTCGTCGAAGAGCTGTACTTCAATGGCCAGCCCATCAACAGTCTCTCGCATTCCGACGACGGGCAGATCCTGGTGTTCAAGGGCTGGCATGAACCCTCGCAGACGTGGCACTGGTACCGGTCGGGGCCCGATCCGAGCACGGCCGTCGAATTTCTCGACCCGGCGCCGTGGAGCACCACCTTCGGGAAGGTCTGCGGCGACGGCAGCAGGTTCGCGATGATCGGGTATCACCCCGGCCTGCCGGGCTCGCCGGGCGATGTCTACGTCTACGACTTTGCGCGCGCGCGCCTGGATATCGTCAGCCCGTTTCCCGTCGAATTCCTCTGGGGGCTCGACATCTCGGGCGACGGCGGTCGCATCGCGTACGCCGGCTCATCCCCGATCTACGGCGTTGGTTCGGATGGCACGGGCTTCCACGAGATCTCCCCGTTCTCGTCGGGCGGTTCAGCGACGCTGACACGCGACGGCAATTGGGTCATCCACGTTCACGATGATCCGGGTGGACCGAACATCGCCAAGACGCGCAGGACTGCCTGGGACGGCTCGGCAACCGAGACGATCGAAGGCTGGACCCCGTTCATCCTGAGCATGTTCCACTCACCCGTGAACGCCGACGGCTCGGTCGTGCCCGTACTCACCGATCCGCCGGGCGGTGGAGCGCTCTCGGTGTGGTTCGAACATCTGCCGGTGCTGACGACGTACGGGTTGGGCACGCCGGGCTCCTTCATTCGCTGGGACATTGGCGGCGAACCCGGCGGCATGTACCTGCTGCTCTACGCGTTCGGAGGCGCCTCGATCCCGGTCGGGACGAAGGGCACGCTGAAGCTGGACCCGGCGTCCCTGCAGGTCCTCGTGGCGGGCACGATCGGCGGCCCGCCCTACGACATCGGCTCGCTGAGCCTGACCATTCCGGCCGACGCGATCATTCCGACGCCGATCGACGTCCACTCGCAGGCGCTGGTCTTCGGCGCGGCGGGCCGCAATGCGACGCTGACCAACGCTACGGTGTTCGAGATCACGAGCGGGGCGGCGGCGATGTCGGCCGGCGGTGAAGCGCCACCCGGTGTCGTCGTGGACGAGGGACACCCGTGGGGCCCGCTTCCCGCGTGGCTGTCCGGGACGGCACCGAACCCCGAGGATCGCGAGCGCTGGCGAGCGCTCATGGACCCCAACTACGCCCGGATCGCAGCGGAGCGCTGAGGAACGCTCGGCTCCGAGCGAGCTTCCCCGAAGGGCGCGCGCGACGCCCGGCGCGGGGCCTCAGCCGCCTTCGATCTCGGCGGCGAGACGCGCCAGCTCGGCGTCCATGTTCGCGGCGTCGATCTCGGCCGCGGCGAGCGCGTCGAGTTCGGCGTTGCCGGGCAGATACACGTCGACGTCCTGCCCCGACGCGCCGAACAGCATGCAGCCGGGCAGCGACAGGGCCAGGGCGGCGGCGAGCGGCGCGCGGCCGAGGCGGGCGGCCCGTGACGCGCGCCT
>CAZBBB010000044.1:0-22934 GCA_964490005.1 uncultured Phycisphaerales bacterium
GCCGCGCCGAGCGCCGCCGCCGGCCGATACGAACCGCGCGCCGCGCCGCCGCCCACGGCGCTCGACGCGCGCGGCGTCGGCGACGTGGCCGGGCGCGTCGACGGGGCGGAGGGCCTGCCGCGCTCCGGGGTGCTCGTGCAGCTCTCGGGCGCCTGGCAAGGCCTCGTCTTCGCGGCGCCGAGCGAACCCGTCGTGCTCGACGACGACGGCGCCGGCTTCGGGCCGGCCTTCGCCGTCGTGCAGGCCTTCCAACCCCTGCACCTGCGCTCGACGAACGGCGCGCTGCACACCGCGTACGCCACCGACGCGGCCGGTCGACAACTGTTCAACTTCCCCGTGCTGCCGGGCGCGACGCGCGCGGTCATGTTCGACCGGGCCGAGGGCGAGGTCCTCATCGTCTGCAAGGTGCACGGCCACGACGAGCGCAGCGCGCGCCTGCTCGTCGTGGACCACCCGTTCGCGACCCTGAGCGACGCGGCGGGGCGCTTCTCGTTTCCGGGCGTGCCGGAGGGCGAGGTCGTGGTGCAGGCGCGCGCTCCGGACGGTGCCGTGCGCCACGCGACCCTCCGCGTGACGGCGGGCGCCTCGGCCGACGAGCTGCGGCTCGTGCTGCCCTGAGGTGGACGGCGCGCGCGCGGCCCGCCGATTCCGTCCCCTTGACGGTTTCGCCGAATCGTCCGACACTCGGCTCCGCCGACGACAGGGCAGCCGGACTTCTGTACCGCTGCTCAAGCGCCGCCCCGCATCGACTCGATGGAGATCGATCATGTTGGTGACATGTGGAATTCGGGGGGGGGCAACGCGGGCTGAGCCTCGCGCGGATCGCGCTCCTCTTGGCAGCGTGCCCATTCATCTGCGCGTCCGCCGCCGCGCAGTCCGCGACGATCAAGTTTCCGAGGCTTGATCAGCGTCTTGCGCACCCGCAGCCGGAGCGCGACGCGACCTACGGCTGGGCGTTCGAGTTGGAGCAGGTCGATTCACCCCTGCTGGACTCTTCTGCCGATTTCGTGATCGGCTCGATGTTCAAGAACATCAACACCACGATCCTCGATGCAGGACGAGCCTATGTGCATCACGGCCCGTTCTTGGATCCGCCGCTGGGCTTCAACATCCTTTCTCCGGCTGTCGCGCAGGTGAACAACTACTTCAGCGAGTTGAAGGTCACCGTCGGTGACGTGCGCGGCGCGGCCGGCAACCCCTCCGATGTCCCCAACCTGGTCTTCGTGCCCGCCTACCCGCGCGCGTTGGACCTGTCGAGTTGCGGACAGAGCGTTGCCGCGCCGGTCGGCGGCGTCGATGTGTTCGACATGACGGATGCCGATGGCAACGGCATCCCGTACCTGTTCACGATTCGCCCCCCGGGCAATCCCGCGTCGAGCGAGCAGGCACCCTGCAGCGTGGCCGGCTTCGGTCGTTGGTCGGACACGGGCGACGTGAACGGCGACGGGATCGACGACCTGCTCGTCTCCGCGATCGGCGCCGACGACGGCCAGGGCCGGATCTACATCTTCTTCGGCCACGAGCACTTCCACCTCGATCCGGCGCCGGGCACCGCCGCGCCGGGCTGGCTGAAGCAGTGGGCGATTCTCTTCCCGCCGCCCAACCCGCCGGCGTCCGATCCCTTCTTCGCGAACGGTGGCTTCGGCCACTCCATGTCCGTCGCTGACCTCGACGGCGATGGCTTCGCGGAGGTCTGCGTGGGGCGTCCGGAGAAGGGGCGCGGCCCGGGCCGAGTGCACCTGTTCCACGGTGGCTGGATCCAGGGCATCGTCGGCCACCACGCGTTTCGCGAAGTGAGGCCGAGTGCGCCGGCCTCGATCGATGCCGGAGTGCCGGGCGAGTACGAGACGCTGATCGACGACGACGTGGTGCGGCCGATCGTGAGCACCGCGGCCTTCGGCTGGATCGTGAGCATCAAGGGTGGCGATCTCGGCCGCCTGGGGACGCAAGGCTTCGACGAGCTGCCCGACGTACTCGTTCACTCCGAGGGCGCCGGAGGCTACGCGGCAGACGGCACCACGCTCGTCGATGCCGGAGCCTTGTTCGTCTATTACGGGGACAGCGTTACGACCACGGGGTCACTGGTCGACGAGTCGGCCCCCGTGAAGTTGATGACGCCGCGCATCAACGTGCCTGGCGGGCCGGTCTACGCGCCGACTGTGCCCGGGCGATTTGGAAGAGGCTTCGCCGTCGTGAACTGGCAGAAGCTCGACGGAAGCCCGGTGCGCGTGTTGCTGGCGGGAGAACCCAATCGCGCCTTCCCCGACCCGCAGGACCCGGAGGAGATGATCGAAGGTGCCGGCGCGGTCTATGCCTTTCAGCTTCCACTTCCCCCGAGCTTCGATCCGCACGCGACCGGTGTTCCGCACCCGAACGCCTGGGGAGATGACGTGCTCCTCGAACCGGACGACAGCGTCGCCGAGAACGTGGCGGCGCAGCTCAACATCCCCGGGGCCATGTCGCCGCAGCCCACTTCCGTCTGGGGCGCATGGATCGTGGGCGGCGTCTACGACGCTCAGTTCCCGGGTGATCAATTGGGCATCTGTGCCCGTGAACGGACTGTCGGCACGTTGCCTCGCGTGGGGCGTGTCTACTCGCTCACGCTGCCAGGCGGGTCACCGTGATTTCGGTACGACCGGGTTGGCGCAAAGGCGCCTTGTTGTGGGCAGGCATGCTTGGCTTGGTGCTTCAGGCAAGTGCGCAAATCCGTGATCAGATTCTGGTCACGGCTCACGACCAATCTCCGCACAACCCGCACCTGCTGAGATTCGACCGGCACCTCGCCTATCTCGGATCGACGCTCATTGGCGGAGAGACTCAGGGGTCTCTTGACGAGCACACGACCGCAGTCGTCGTGGCGCCGGATGGGCGGATCTGGATGCCGATCGACGCGCTGAATGCGAAAAAGCTCGTCCGGCTCGAGCCGGACGGCACGCTGCTGCTGCCGAGCTATCTCTTGGGCGACTACCCCGTGAGCCTGACGGGTTCTGCGTCGGGAGTGATGTACGCGCTGACGCGGGTGCCGCTCACGATTCCGGCTCCCGCGTACGCTGTCGACGGCGCCGGCCAGATCCTGTGGTCGAACGACACCGGCCCCAAGCAGTTCGGCTTCTTTCCGCCACAGGCGATGGCCGTGACCGTGGACGGCCGACTGTGGATCGGCAACCTCACCGAAGGGACCTGCGGGTGCCAGCTCATGCACGGGCTGATGATGCGACTGGACACCGCTACGGGTGCGCCCTTGCAGCAGGTGCATACGTCGCCGGTGCCCGCAGTGCCATCTTCCATCACGAGAGTCTCGGCGGCGCCGGATGGCGGGGTGTGGGCGGCGGGCGGGGCGATCGGCATCGGGCCCTACCTGCTGCGCATCGACGAAACCGGCGTGGTTCAGCAGTTCCCCGTGTTGAGCGTGACCAACAGCGTCACCTGGGAACTGCGCGTCGATGCGGCCGGCGACTTGTGGGCCGTCTCCAACTTTGGCGTGGCGAACGGCGGCCTGCTGCGCAAGTACAGCCGGTTCGACGGCCAACTGCTCCAGGAGATCGACATGCAGGGAGCGATTGGCGGGTTCGCGCTGGGAGCCGGCGGCGAGGACATGTTCGCCGTCACCGGATCCGCTACGCCTCCGTTCTATCGCCTGGTCCGGGTCAACCTGGTCACGGAGCGGTTGTCGGCGCGCTCGCTGGATCCGTTCACCTCGGCGGGCATCGGCCCGGGCGACCCGTCCGGGTTCATCTTCGCCAACGTCGTCGACCAGGCGGGAGACGCCGACGGTGACGGCGCGACCAACCGCGCCGAGACGCTCGCGGGGAGCAGCCCGTACGACGCGTCGTCCCGCCCCGAGGGCCCCAAGGTCTACCTCGACTTCACCGCGTCGAACGCGATCATCCTGACATTCAAGGACCCCGACGGCCTGCTGCACGCGACGGGTGGTCTCGATGTCGGCTCGATCGAGGTCGACGCCGGTGCCTACGGCAACATCTTTCCGCTGCTGCTCTCGTTCCTGACGTTCGTTCAGGTCACGCCAGACCTCACGGAGGCGACCGCCGTCTTCGGCGGCTTGTCGCTGCCCTCGGATCTCAAGCTGCCGCTCGACGTGCGCGTGTCCGATCTCTCGGGCGCGGTCGGCTGGGACTGGCAGGTCACGCCGCCCGGCGAGCTCTGAACGACGGCCGAACGCCCGCGTCTCCGCGCGCCGATGGACAAGCCCGCGCGCGGCGCCTAACGTGGCGCGCCATGGGTCTGTTCGACAGGTTCTTCAAGGGCAAGGCGGCGGTGGCGTACTCCACGTGGCATGTGGGGCCGCGCGAAGATCTGCGCGCGACCTGCCGCGGGCACGATGGCGCCTGCTGGCTGCCCGAGAAGACCGACGCGCAGATGGCGAAGTTCACCTCGAGTTGATCGACGGCGCGCGCGCGGAGTCGGCGGCCGTGCGGGACGGCGAGCGCTTCGACGTCGTCGTGGTCGGCGCCGGGCTGGGCGGGCTGGTGGCGGGGGCGCTGCTCGCGCGCGCCGGGCGGCGCGTGCTGCTCGTCGAGCGGCACGTCGTGGCCGGCGGCAACGCGACGGTCTTCCGGCGGCGCGGCTACGTCTTCGACGTCGGGCTGCACTACGTCGGCGGCTGCGGGCCCGACGGCGCGTTGCCGCGCATCTTGCGCGCGGCCGGCGCGGAGGGGTCGACCTTCGTCGAGCTCGATCCGGAGGGCTACGACGAACTGTCGTTTCCGGGCTTCGAGTTCGCGATCCCGCGCGGCCGGGAGGTCTTTCGCGAGCGGCTGGTCGCGGCCTTTCCCTCCGAGCGGCGCGGCATCGACCGCTACGCGCGCCTGCTCGCCGAACTGAGCCGGGCGCTCGCGACCCTGCATCGGCCCGTGGCGCTCGCCGGCGCGCTGCTGTGTTCACCGGCGCTGCTGCGCTTCCGCGGCGCCACGTTCGCCGGGTATCTCGACACGATCACGCGCGAGCCGCTGCTGCGCGCGGTGCTCGGCGCCCAGCACGTCGGCTACGCGCTGCCGCCCTCGCGCGCCTCGGTGCTGGTCGGCGCGGGCATCACGGCGCACTATCTCGACGGCGCCTACTACCCGCGCGGCGGCGGGCAGGCGCCGGCCGACGCGCTCGCGGCGGCCTTGCTCGCGCAGGGCGGCACGCTCGAGCTGCGCACGACGGTGCGGCGGCTGCTGGTCGAGCGCGGGCGCGTGACCGGCGTCGAACTCGAGAACCGGCGGCGCGGCGTCTACGCCGTGCACGCGCCGATCGTGATCTCGAACGCCGATCTGCCGCGCACGGTCGGCGAGCTGCTGCCGGCGGGCACGGCGCCCGCCCGGCTCGCGGACGCGGCCCGCCGCTGGGAGATGGCGCCGGCGCTCGCCGTGGCCTATCTCGGCCTGCGCCGCGACCTGCGCGCCGAGGGCGCGCCGGCGCGCAACGCCTGGGTGGCGCCCGCGCTCGACGTCGAGCCCGAGTACGCGGCCGTCGCGCGCGGCGAGTTTCCCGACGCCTGTTCGGCCTTCATCACGGTCGCCTCGCTCAAGGACCGGCAGGACGCCGCGCTCGCGCCCGCGGGCCTCAGCAACGTGCAGATCATGGCCGTGGCGCCGGCCGATCCGCGCGCCTGGGGCTGCAGCGCGCGGGCGGCGGCCGACGGCAGCTACCGGCGCGAGCCGGCCTACCTCGCGGCCAAGGCGGCCTTCACCGAGCGGCTGCTCGACGCCGCGGCGCGGCGCTGGCCCGACGTGCGCGCGCGCGTCGCGCACCTCGAACTCGCCACGCCGCTCACGCACAGCCGCTACACGCTCTCGACGGGCGGCACCTCCTACGGGCTGGCGGCCACGCCGCGGCAGTTCCTGCTCGGGCGGCCGGGCGCGCGCTCGGGGCTGCCGGGACTGCTGCTGTGCGGCGCGAGCACGCGCACCGGACACGGCATCGTCGGCGCCGCGACCTCCGGCGTGCACGCCGCGGCCGCCGTGCTGGGGCGCCCGCTGCTGCGCGCGGTGCTCGGCTAGCGCGTCGGCGTGTGAGCCGGGCCGCGCCTCACGGCTTGTCGAGCCGTTCCATGACGGCCTTGACGATCAGCGGCCAGGCGATGGTCGCGTCGTCCTTGACCTCGGCCCAGCGCCCGCCTTCCTTGCGCGGGATGATCTTGCCCCAGCTCACCGACTCGCTGTAGTCGCAGCCCGAGAGCCCGCCCCAGTGCACCGGCTCGGGGCAGATGCGCACGGCGTAGCGGTAGCGGCGCAGCGGGCGGCGCATCTCGGGCACGCGCTTGCCGAGGATGTCGATGTAGGGCGCGACCTGCTGGGCCCAGTTGCGCGGCACGCCGCCGCCGATCGTGAAGATGCCCCAGACCTCGTTGCCGAGGATGCGCTCGCGGAAGTCCTCGAGGTCGAGGAAGGGGTCGTAGGGCAGCGTGGGCTTGCCCGCCACCGCGCGCCGGTGGTTGTTCGTGGCGTAGTCGAGGCCCAGTTCGCTGTCGGTGAAGGCCGGCACGTAGACGGGTACGTCGTGGCGGAAGGCCGCGCGCAGCGGGCCGCGCCCGGCGCCGGCCTCGTCGAGGTGCTTGCCGATGAGCCGGTTGAGCTTGTGCGAGCACATCGTCTCGCCCTCGGGGATCGCGCCCAGCACGCGCGCCATGATGCGCTCGGTGTCGTCGAGGTTCTGCTCGAGCTCGATCGTGTCGTAGACGCGGTTGTAGCCCTTCTCGAAGAGCAGGTCGTCGGGCATCGCCGGGTCGTGCTTGAAGTGCAGCATGCCGGCGGTCTCGACCAGGCCGTGGCACATGAGCGCGCCGGTCGAGACGATCGCGTGCACCCAGCCGCGCTCGATCATCTCGGTGATCACGAGCCCCTGCTTGGCGATGGTCATCGCGCCCGAGAGCGTGAGCACGACCTTGCACTGCGGGTCGCGCACCATGAGTTCGAGGATGTCGGCCGCCTCGCCCAGCGAGCGCGCGCCGAAGCTCGTGGCCGACATGCCGCGCACGAGCGCATCCACGCTCCCGACCTGCGCGAGGTCGAGCGAGCGCACCGGCTGCAGGCCGTCGGAGTGGCCGTCGCCCAGCTCGTGCCGCCAGTGCGGCTTCTCGTCGGGATGCCGGGGCCGGCCGGAAGGCGGGTGGGGCGTCATCGAGGGGCCTCGGGCGGGGCGCTGAAAAGCGGAGATTGTAGACGGGAAGGGGGGCCCGACGCGCCCGCAGCCCTCGGCACGTGCCTGCGCGCTGTGCGCAGCAGCGTGGCCCGCGGGCGCCGGCCGACGAGCGCGTGTCCACGAATCGTCCGCGTGCGCGCCGGGATCATGAACACGGAGTGTCCACGATCCGTACACTGGCGGCGGTGGTGGTGGGCTTCGATCCGGTGGGTGCCAATTGAACGCGGACTTGCCCGAGGGCTACGCGCCCGGCCGCCTGTTGAGCCGCTCCGAGCGCGGCGAGGTGTGGCTGCTCGAGCGGGACGGCGCGCCCCAGGTCGTCCGCATCGGCGCGCGCGTGCCGAGCGAACTCGCGGTCTACGCGCGCGTCCGGCATCCCGCGATCGTCGCTCCGACCGCGACGGGGCGCACCCCGGCGGGCCGACCGTGGGTCGCGCGCCCGTTCATCGAGGGCCGGCCGCTCGACGTGGCGCTCTCGTCGGCGGCCGTCGGCGAGCGGCCGGGACTGGTCGGTGCGGTGCTCGCGGCGCTCGGCGCGATCCACGACGCCGGGCTGCTGCACCGCGACGTCAAGGCCAGCAACATTCTCGTCGGCGAGCGCGGCGTCTCGCTCGTCGACCTCGACCTGGTCGTGACGGGCGCTTCGGGCGCGGCCGCGGGCTCACCCGCCCACCTCGCGCCCGAACTGCTGATGGGCGGCCGCGCCACGGTCGCGAGCGACCTGTTCGCGCTCGGCGCCACGCTCGCTTGGGCGCTCGCCGGTCCGCCGGACGCCGCGCTGCACGAGCGCTTTCCGCGCCTGCCCTTCTGGGAGGCCGCCGGCATCGATCCGGCGCGGATCGATGCCGGGCTCGCGCCGCTCGTGCGCGCGCTCGTCGCCCGCCGCCCCGACGCCCGCCCGATCTCGGCGCGTGCCGCCGCGCGTCTGCTCGGAAGCGCCGCCGATGAACCGCCGCCGACGGAGCTGCCGTTCCTCGCCGGACGCGACGGCGCGCTCCACGACCTCGTGCAGGCGACCGCCCCGGGCGGGCGCGTCGTGCTCGTCGCGCTCGCGCACGCCGAGGAGGCCGCGGCGCTCGTGGACGTCATGCAGATCGAACGGGCGCGGCGCGGCGCTCCGCCCGCGCGCATCGCGGCCTCGACGCGCGTCGACGGCCCGGAGCGCGCGGGGACCGGCACTTTCGACGAAGCCTGGGAGGCGTTGACGCAACCCGCGTCGGGCCCGAGCCTGCTCATGCCGCTCGCGGCGGAGCAGGCCGCCCTGCTCGGCACCGAGCTGCGCGCTCGACTGAGCGCGGCCGAGGCCGCACGACTGGTCGAGGTCCCATGGCCGGGCGTTCCCGTCGAGTTCCTCGTAGGGCATCTGAGCCGCATCGCCGACGACTCGTCTCCGGACGTCGCCGCGCGCCTCGCGCGCGACCTGCACCGCCGGACGGCCGGCCGCCGCCGCGACCTCGACGAGCTGCTGCGCACGGCCGTCCGGGACGGGGCCCTGCGCCGGGCCGGCGGACACTACGAACTGCTGCGCGAGACCTGGCCCGACACGCCCCTGCTGCACGAGGCGGGCGCGGCGCGGCTCGCGACGCTGCAGCCGCCGGCCCGGCGCGCGCTGGAGGTGCTGTGCTGCCTCGATCTGCCGGCGGAGCGCGGCGTCGTCGCGGCCTGCGTCCGGCTGTCCGCCGACGCGCTGGCCGAGGCGGAGGCCGCGCTGATCCGGGTCGGCGCGCTCCGGATCGAGGGCTCCTCGGGAGCGTGGGACGTCGAAGACCGCCGCTGGCTCGACGCGGCGCGCGCCGCGCTCGACGGCGACGCGCGCCGCGCGCTCCACCGCGCCGCCGCGGCGGCTCTCGCCGAGCAGGGCGTCCCGGCGTTCGCCGTGGCCCGCCAGCGTCTCGCCGCCGCCGCGAGCGCCGAAGAACTCGCCGCGGTGCTGCGGGCCGCCGAGGCCGAGCGGCGCGCCGGCCGCCTCGCCGCGGCGCGCACGCTCGTGCAGGATCTGGCGCCACGCGCGGACGAACTCGCCGCGCCGGTGGCCGAGGAACTCGTCGCGCTCCAGGCGCGTCTCGACCTCGCCCAGGGACATGCCGGCCGCGCCCTGCAGCGACTGCACGAACGCTGCGGGACCGACCTGAGCCGGGCCGGCCCGGCGCTGCGGATCGTGGCCGCACTCGTCTCCGAGCAGGCCGGGCAGCGCGAGCAGGCGCGCGCGCTGTACCAGTCGGTGCACGAGACCTCGCGCGACGCCGAGCAACTCGCGCAGGCGCGCATGGGACTGGCCTACGCGCGTCTGCTCGACGGCGAGGCGCAGTCGCTCATCGACTGGATCGGCGCGTGGCCCGCGCCCGACGACCCCGCCGAGGCGGCGGCCGGCCTGCTCGCGGTGAAGGCGACGGCGCTCGCGCGGACCGGCGCCGCCGACGCGGCCCAGGCCTGCTTCGAGGAGGCGTTGGCGCGCGCCGAGGCCTCCGGCGACGCGGTCGCGATCGCGCGCACCGAACTCAATCGCGCGTGGATGGATCGCCGCCGGGGGCGGGTGGCGGTCGCGGCCGCGCGGCTGGAGCGGGCCGGGCGGCTGTTCTCGCAGGCCGGCCACGTGCCGGGACGCGCGCTGGCGCTGAACAACCTGGGCGCGCTGTGTCGCGACCTCGGCGAGTTGTCGCGCGCACGGGCGCTGCTGGTGGAGGCCTGGTCGCTGCGGCGGCGCGTCGACGACGCGCACGGCATCGCTTCGAGCCTGGGCAGTCGCGGCCTGACGGCGCTCGAGGCGTGCGAGCTGGGCGAAGCCCTCGACGCGATGTCCGCCGCGGCCCGGCTGTTCGAGGACGGCGGACATCGCGACGAGGCCGCGCTGCTGCGCGCGCACGAGGTCGGCGCGCTGGCGCTCGCCGGTCGGCTCGACGCGGCGCGCGCGCGCCTCGCGACCGAGCTGGCCACGCCGCCGCCGCCCGCGCGCGCGGCGGTCCTGCGCCGCATGGAGGCGCTCGTGCGGCTGGCCGAGGGGCGCGAGGCGGAGGCCCGCTCGGCCGCGCGGCAGGCCTGCGACCTGGCGGCCGCGTCGGGCGACGGCGCCGAACACCTGCGCGCCGCGCTCCTGCGCTGCACGCTCGAGCCCGGCGCGACGGACGCGCGGCAGGACCTCTCGCGCACGACGCCCGACCTGTGCGCCGCGCCGTCCCGTGCCGCCGAGCTGCGCTGGCTCGCGCGCCGCGGCGACGAGGAGCTGTCCGTGCCGGCGCTGGTCGAGATCGGCGAGGTCTGCACCCGCGCCGGGCGCACGAATCTCTGCACGGCCGTGGCGGACGAGCTGGCGCGGCGCGGCGACGCGGCCGGCGACGCCGCCGGCCGCCGCGCCGCCGCGGCGCGCGCCGCCGCCGCCGCCGAACGGATCACCGAAGCGCTCGCGCCAGGCGAGCGGGAGGATGCCATGCAACGTGTCGACAAGCTCTCCGGCGCGCGCGCCGCGCGGGCGGGGCTGGGCCTGGAGTGGTTTCTCGAATGCAGTCGGCGCATGGCCGCCGACCAGGACCTCGAGGGCCTGCTGGGGACGATCGTGGACGCCGGCGTCGAGATCACGCGCGCCAGCCGCGGTCTGCTCATGCTGCTCGACGAGCAGGAGATCGAGGTCGAGGTCGCGCGCGGCACGGGCGGCCGCGAGATGGCGGCCGACGACGCGCGCTTCTCGCGCACGGTCGTGCGGCGCGCCCTCAAGTCGGGCGAGCCGCTGCTGATCACCGACGCGGCGCGCGACGAGCGCTTCGCCGGCACGGCGAGCATCAGCTCGCTGCACCTGCGCTCGATCCTGTGCGTGCCCTTCGTCGCGCCCGACGGGGCGCGGGGCGCGCTGTACCTCGACAACGAGGCCGAGGCCGGCGCCTTCGACGAGACGGACGTGGAGCGCGTGCGCGCGCTCGCCGACCAGGCCTCCATCGCGATCACCAACCTGCGACGCCGGCAGTCCATCGAGCGGCTCAACCGGCGGCTCGCCGAGCGCGTGGAGTTCCAGGCCGAGGAACTCGACGAGACGCGCCGCAGGCTGGCGCGGCGCGGCGAGGTCGCGCCCGTCGCGGGCCTCGTCGGGGAGAGCGACGCCATGCAGCGCGTGCACCTCATGGTCGAGCGGCTCGCGCCGACCGACCTGCCCGTGCTCGTGACGGGCGCGAGCGGCACGGGCAAGGACCTCGTTTCGCGCGCGCTGCACCAGCGCAGCGCGCGCGCGGCCGGCCCGTTGGTGGTCGAGAACGTCGCGGCCCTCCCGGCGCAACTGCTCGAGAGCGAGATGTTCGGCCACGTGCGCGGCGCGTTCACCGGCGCCGACCGCGACCGCCGCGGGCTGTTCGCCGAGGCCGACGGCGGCACCTTCGTCCTCGACGAGATCGGCGAGATGCCGCTCGAGCTGCAGGCCAAGCTGCTGCGCGTGCTCGAGTCGGGCGAGTATCGGCCGGTCGGCTCGCGCAAGGCGGTTTCCGCCGACGTGCGCATCGTCGCCGTGACGAACCGCGACCTCGCGGCCGAGGTCGCGGCCCGGCGCTTCCGCGAGGATCTGTACTACCGCCTCAACGCCGCCGAGATCCGGCTGCCGCCGCTGTCCGAGCGCGTGCAGGACATCCCGCTGCTGGCGCGGCATTTCCTGGCGCGACTGGCCGAGGAGCACGGCGTCGCCAAGCGCCTGCACGACGAGGTGCTCACGGCGCTCGTGCGGCGTCCCTGGCCGGGGAACGTGCGGGAGCTGTCGAACGAGGTCGCGCGCCTGTACGTCATGTCGGGCGGCGAGATCTCCGATCCGGCGCTCGTGCGCGCGCCGCGCCTGCCCGAGGGCGACGAGCAGTCCGAGACCTCGTTGAGCCTCGCGGAGGCCGAGCGCGCGACGATCGAGCGCGCGCTCTCGGCGACCGGAGGCCGCAAGGACCGGGCGGCGAAGCTGCTCGGCATCAGCCGCGCCGGCCTCTACGCCAAGATGAAGCGGCTGGGCGTCGGTGGCGCGCCCGACGAGCGGGGCCCGGAGGACTGAGCGGGCGCGCTCAGCGGCGCAGGGGGAAGCCGCCTCCGACCGGCACGCCCAGCAGGCTGCCGGCGAGCGGTCCGTCGAAGGCGGCGTACAGGTACGGTCCGCCCGGCAGGCCGAGGCCCACGGCCAGGCGGCCGTCGGGCGTGAAGGCCGGCGCGCTCACGCCGGCGAACGGCTCGAACCACGCCAGCGCGAGCGCGCCGGAAGGCAGGTCGAGGAGCACGGGCAGTTCGAGGCCCGCGCCGGCCGAGGCGATGCAGGCGGCCGCGGCATCGCCGTCGTCGGCGAAGCGATCGAGCGTGATGCCGACGGGCACGGTGGCGAGGAGTTGCGCGGCGACGGGAGCGCCCGCGGGACGCAGCAGATGCAGGGCGGTCGGACCCGGACCGGTCCCGCCGACGTCGACCGTGGAGCGCACGAGCACCGAGGACGCCACGGCGTCGAGCAGGGGCGGCGCGTCGAGGGCCCCGAGCAGCACCGTCGTCGGGCCTCCGCCGAGCGGCTGGGCGAGGACCGCGGCATCGGCGCCGTCGGGGTCGACGACCAGCAGCAGGCGCTCGCCGAGCGGGTCGACGACGGCCTGCAGGACCTCGAGTTCGCCGGCCTCCACGAACGGCGGCGAGGCGAGGCCCGAGGTGAGCGTGAGATTCTCGAGTGTCGTGCCGCCCGCGGTGAACGAGGCGCGGAACAGATCGGCGCCGCCCGCCACCAGGCCCGGCGTCGTGGCCAGCTCGCCCGCGACGTACTGCACGTTCGTGCCGACGAAGCCGATCACGCCGACGTTGTCGATCGTGTCGACGTAGAAGGCGTCCGCGGTGAGCTGCTCGACGGGGTCGGACGTGAGCAGGTCGCGCGTGAACAGCTCCTTCTTGCCGAGCAACGTGCCGCGGAACGCGACGCGGCGACCCTGCGGCGACAGCGCCAGGTGCGGCCCCGAAGGCTGGTCGTAGCCCGGCGTGTCGTAGTCGCCGGCCGTCGGCGTGACGAGCGACACCGCGCCGTCGGGCCGGACGACGAGCACGCGCCGCAGGCCGTCGGCCTGCTGCGCGACGACGGCCAGCGCCGTGCCGTCCTCGGAGGCCGCGACCTCGGCGAGCACGGAGGCGTCGGCGGGCAGCCCCAGCGCGACCGGCGCGGCGTCGCCCCCCGCGACGATGTCGGCGCGATGGAGCGTGCCGTCCGCGACGAACCAGGCCCGCGTCTCGCAGACGCGCAGCGAGGCCTCGGCGACATCGAGGGGCGCCGCCGCCGCGCTGAGGAGCGTCGACGTGCCGGCCGGCAGGTCGACGCGGTACACGTCGCCGCCCGCCGCGAGCGCCGTCGTGAGCAGAGCGAAGCGTCCGTCGGCGCTCACGCCGATCGTGCTTTGCAACGCGGGCTCGGGCCCGCCGGCCGCCAGCTCGAGGGGGAGCGCCACGCTTCCGTCGGCGCGGACGTGCAGCAGCGCGTCGTTCGCGCCGATCCGCACGAGATGGAGACTGCCGCCGCCCGGCAGCCGGATGTGCGGGGCGACGCCGGCCGCGTCGACGAGCTGCGGGCGGTCGCGGCGCAGGCGCTCGCGCAGCGGGCTCCCGGCGAGCGCCAAGTCGCGGAAGACGACGTCGGCGAGCACCGGCGCGGGCGCGCCGCCGCCGACCGGAGCCGACCAGATCTCGAAGGAGCCGCCCGTGGTGCGCGCGATCGGGATCGACTGCGCCGCCACGGGGACCGGACGACCGATGTCGCCGACGAGGGCCGCGCACGCGAGGAGCGCGACCGCGATCGGCCGGGGAGCGTCGAGGGTGGGAGTCATGGTTGCGAGTCCGCGGAGTGGCACGTGCCGACGCATGGCGCAATCCGCGTGCCAGACAGGCTAGCCGCTGGGCGCGCGCGCGAACACCCGTCGACGAGCGCTTCAGGGCGCGTGGCGGCGTCCGCGGCGTGGACACGGCGTCCACGATGTGGACACGGCGCGCCGCGGCACATGCGCTCTGCGCCCGAATTCACGGCCTGCGGGCCGATCCGCGCTTGGCACGGCAGGTGCATTCGGGATGGGTGCTGTCCCGTGATTCTTCCCTCCCCTTCCTGAAAGACAGAACCATGTTCAAGCACTCCCTGTTCCTCTCCTTGTGCCTCGCCGGCACGGCGAGCGCGCAGTTCGCGTTCGACGCGGCCGTCGGCGCGGCCGTCGGCAACCAGCCCGAAGGCGTGGTCATCGCCGACCTCGACGGTGACGGCGACCTCGACGTCGCCGCCACCAGCGACGCCCCCGACAAGGTGTCGATCCTGTTCAACGGCGGCGCCGGCGTCTTCGGCGCCCCGGTCGTCGTGCTCACCGGCGCGGGCACCAGCCCGCACGCGCTGCAGGCGGCCGACCTCGACGGCGACGGCGACGTCGACCTCGCGGTCACGCTCAAGAACGTCGACCAGGTGCGCGTGCTGCGCAACAACGGCGGCGGGGCCTTCGTCTCGGCCGGCTCGACGGCGGTGGGAAGCGACCCCCGCGACCTGCGTGCGGCCGATCTCGACGGCGACGGTGACGTCGACCTCGTCACGGCCAATCGCGGCGGCGACAGCTTCACCGTGCTGCTGAACGGCGGCGCGGCGAGCTTCACGGCCGCCACCACGGGCCTCGCCGATCAGCCGCGCGCGGTCGCGATCGGCCGCTTCGACGCCGACGCCGACCTCGACCTCGCGGTCTCGATCAACGACCTGCGCCGCATCGACCTGTTCCTGAACAACGGGAGCGGGGCGTTCGCGGCGGGTCCGACGATCTCGACCGGCGCGCAACTGCGTCCCGAGGGCATCGTCGCGGCCGACTTCGACGGTGACGGAGACGTCGACCTCGCCGCAGCCGGTTCGGGCGGCGGCCTCAACGTCGTGATGCTGTTCGCGCACGACGGCGCGGGCGGGTTCGTCGGACCGAGCGCCTTCGCGGCCGGCGGCCTCGATCCGAGCGCCATCGTGGCGGCCGACTTCGACGTCGACGGCGACCTCGACCTCGCGGTCACCAACACCGACAGCAACACCGTCTCGGTGCTCGCGAACAACGGCCTCGCGGCCTTCGGCGCGCCGACCGTGCTGGGCGTGGGCACCGCGCCGCAGGCGATCGCGGCGGGCGACCTCGACGGCAACGGCGGGCCCGACCTCGCGGTGACCAACGACGGCACCGGCAACGTGTCGATCCTGATGAACCAGGCCGGCTCGGCGTTCACCGACCTGGGCGCCGCCCTGGCCGGCAGCAATGGCACGCCCGTGCTGGTCGGCAGCGGCACGCTCGCGCCCTCCTCGACGGTGAGCCTCACGCTGTCGAAGCTGCTGGCGAACTCGCCGGTCACGCTCGTCGTCGGCCTCACGGCGCTCAACGCGCCGTTCAAGGGCGGCACGATGGTGCCCGACGTCGACGTGCCGCTCGTGCTCGTCACGAACGCGCTCGGCGGTGCGAGCCTGTCGGGCAGCTGGCCTGCCGGGATTCCGTCCGGCACGTCGATCTACCTGCAGGCTTGGCAGGCGGATGCGGGCGGAGTGCTCGGCTACTCGGCGAGCAACGCGATCGTCGGGGTGACCCCGTAGTCCTTCTCCCTCCGGCGCGCCGGTTCGGCTCCGGCAGCGACGTTGCAGGTCTTCCGGCCCCTCGGAAACGAGTGTTGCGGACCTGCCCGTGGCTGCGGACCGAGCCGGCGCGCCTCTCTTCTTCTGCGACCGCGCCCGACCCGGCACGCTGGTTGCTTGCTGACTCATATGTCAGAATATAGGCCACCCGGAGGTGAACCATGTCCTCGAACCGCGCCCCTGTCCTGACCCTCGCCCTGGTGGGCCTGTCGGCCTGCCTGGCCCGGGGTGCGATGGCGCAGGCCGTTCCGGTGGGGCCGGCGGCGTTCCTGTCCGGCGACACCGTCGCCGCCGGCAGTTTCGGCAACGAGCAGTCGCCGTCGCTGGCCGCGGGCGCCGGGGGCTACCTGGTCGCCTGGACCGACGACCGCACCAAGACCCTCGGCACCTCGACCTGGCAGCAGTCGGAGGACGACGTCTGGGCGCAACGCCTCGACGCCACCGGCGCCCCGGTCGGCGGGCCGTTTCCCGTGGCCGACTCCTGGGGCTACCAGCGCAACCCGCGCGTGGCCTTCAACGGCGAGAACTTCCTCGTCGCCTGGATTGACCAGGCCCCGACGCAGTTCTTCTACGAGAACGCGATCAAGGCCGTGCGCGTCTCGCCCGCGGGCGTCGTGCTCGACGCGCAGCCGATCACCGTGTTCCAGCCCGGCGACGGGTTCGCGCTGACGACGATCGGCGACACGTGGGTGTTCGTGGCGCAGAACACGGGCAGCACGACGAATGAAGGCCTCGTCGCGCGGCGCGTCTCGGCCGCCGGCGCGCTGCTCGACGCCAGCGCCGTCGTGCTCGTGCCGCCGACGCACTTCCTGTACTTCAGCGTCGATGCGCGCGGCGCCGGCAACGAACTGCTGCTGACGTGGGAAGGACAGGGCAGCCAGCTGGCGCGGCGCTTCGACGGCAACCTCGCTCCGGTCGGTGCGGCCTTCACGCTGCCGGGCCGGGTGCTCGGGGGCAACGGCAGCGCCTGGTTCGTGCTGTGGTCGGCGGGCGGCAGCCTGCGCGGCACGCCGATCGCGCCCGACGGATCGCTGCTCGTGCCCGCCGGAACCCTCATCGCGAGCGGCGCGGCCGCCAACGCGTTCGAGCTGCGCGTCGGCTGGGACGGCACGAACTGGATCGCGGCCTGGCTGCATCCCGTCGACGCGGTGCGCCTGGCGCGGGTGCGCACGAACGGCACGGTCCTCGACCCGGACGGTGTCGTGCTCGACGCCTCCGATGACGACTTCATCGCCGGCGTCACGCTCGCCGGCGCGTCGCCCGGCGACGGGCTCGTCCTGGCCTGGACCGACTCGCGCGTCGGCGGCAGCCACCCCTACGACGTCCGCGGTCGGCACGTCGCGCCGAACCTCGTGCCCGGCCCGTCGTCGGTGCTGAGCACGGCGGCGCCGGCGCAGATGCGCGTCGAGCTGGCCGAGTACCCGGGCGGCTTCCTCGCGGTCTACGAGAGCCGCGCGGCCGGAACGACGCGCATCGTCGTGCAGCGCGTCTCGGCGAGCGGCGTGGCGCTCGATGCCGAGCCGCTCGCGTTGGCCAGCGGCTCCGTCGGCGCGCCCGCGGCCGTCTGGAATGGTCGCGTCTTCATGGTCGCCTGGGCGGACGTCGACGGCATCCGTGCGCGACAGCTCGCCGCCGACGGGACGCCGCTCGGCACCGCCTCGACGCTGCTCATGCCCGGCGGCTTCGGGCCGGACGTGGCGGCGCTGGGCGAGACCTTCCTGCTCACCGGCCTGAAGTTCGGCTTCAGCGTCCAGTTCATCCACCCGTACGCGATGCGCGTCGACGGGCTCACCGGCGCGGCGCTCGACGCGCCCGTCGCGCTCGGCAACAGCTACGCCTCGGGCGTCCGCGCCGTCGCGGTCGGCGACCGCTTCGTCGTGACCTGGCAGCGCAACTACACGCACGACGATCCGCAGTCGCAGGTCGAGCGCTGCTTCGTCGAGACGAGCGGCGCGATCACGCCCTTTGCCGTCGTGGCCTTCAACGCGGGCCACCCGGACGTCGCCTGGAGCGGCGGCGAGGCGCTGTTCGTGTTCCGCGTCAACTCGCTCTCGAACGCCAACAACGACGTGGCTTTCCGTCGCATGCTGCCCGATGGCGGCTTCCCGGCCGCGCAGGCGGTGCTGTCGGCGGGCCCGGGGCGGCAGCTCTACCCGGTCGTCGCGTGGGACGGCCTCGTCTTCGTCGCCGCCTGGGAGGACCAGCGTCACCAGGCCGGCTTCTACGACGGCCGCACGGACATCTACGGCGCCCGCATCGACGCGAGCGGCGCGCTGCTCGATCCGGCGGGCTGGCCGATCGAGACCGGACAGCAGCCGGCCGCGCGGCCGGCCCTCGCCGCGACGGTCGGCACGCCCGGCAGCGCGCTCGCGGCCTCGTCGGTCATGCGCGGCGACGATCCGCAGACGGGTCACTACCGCATCGCAGCGCGCCTCGTGGGCGTTCCGCCCCTGTGGAGCGATGTCGGCGCGGCCCTCGCGGCCGGCGCCGCCGCGCCCTTCCTGCAGGGCGGCGGCGCGCTCACGGGCGGCGCTCCCGTCACGATCGCGCTGCAGGGCGCCGCGCCCGGCGCTCCGCTCGTGCTGGTCGTCGGTCTGTCGGTGCTCGGCGCGCCCTTCAAGGGCGGCGTGCTGGTGCCGCAGCCCGACCTGCCGCTCGCGGGGCTTGCCGCCGACGGCGCCGGCGCGATGCAACTCGCCGGCACCTGGCCCGCCGGCCTGCCGACGGGCGCCTCGCTCTGGATGCAGGCCTGGCTGGCGAACGCGGCCGGGCCCTTCGGCTTCGCCGCGAGCAACGCCGTCGTGGCGACGACTCCCTGAACTCCCTCCCCCGGATCACGATCATGAACATCACCGGCAGCATGGCCCTCGGCTTCGTTTGCGCCTTCGCTCCTCCCCTCGCGTCGCAGGTCACCGTCGAGTGGCTGCACCCGACGCGCGGCGTGTCGATCGCCGTCGACGAGGCCAACAACGTCTTCACGCTCGACTACGAGCAGGCGCTCGGCGCCGAGATGGTCGTCACCAAGCGCGACGTCAACGGCCATCTGCTGTGGCAGTCGTCCTTCGACCAGACCGACCCGACCAAGTGGGAGCGGGCGGCGTGGATCACGACCGACAGCCACGGCCACGCGATCGCCTGCGGGACGCTCATGTCCGGCTACTCCAACCCGGTCGTGGCGGCGAGCCTCGTGATGAAGCTCTCGCCGACGGGCGCCGTGCTCTGGCGCCACGTCTACGAGAGCGGCTTCGACGGTTCGTCGACCGTGCGCTGCCTCGTCGACGCCGACGACAACGTCTACGTGCTGGGGCTCGGCGTCGGTCCGGCGGGGTTGGTGACCAAGGTCAAGAAGTTCGCGCCGGACGGCACGGCGCTGTGGTCGTGGTTCGACGTCGACGGCATCGGCGCGCCCGTCCGCTTCAAGCTGACGCCCGACGCGCACCTCGTCATCGCCGCGCGCGGCATCTTCGGCAGCATCAACGGCTACGCCAAGATCACGCTCGAGGGCCAGAAGGTCTGGGCCCTGGCCGGCGTGCAGAGCCTGACGGTCGGTGACGTCGCGGGCGACGCGGCGGGCAACGCGTACCTCGTCCACGGACAGTTCGTGTCCAACGGCGGCACGCAGGTGAAGAAGCTCGACCCGGGCGGCGCGCTGCTGTGGGACGAGACTTTTCCGCTGTCCGGGTTCCGCGTCGAGGTCGGTGCCGACCAGTGCGCCGTCGTGGCCGGCTTTCCGAGCCCGAGCAGCGCCGGCGCGGCCTTCGTGAAGGTCGACGGCGACGGCGACCCGGTCTGGTCGAACCTCGACGCCGACGGCCCGCTGTCGCTGCTGCTGCACGCGCAGCTCGTGCTCGACGAATCGGGCGATGCCTACCTCGCGGCGGGCACGCTGTTCGACATGGCGGTCTGCAAGGTCGGCGCCGACGGCAGCTCGCGCTGGACCAAGACCGTCGCCGGCAGCTACGCCAACGCGCTGGCGCTCGGGCGCCACGACGACAGCATCTTCGTCGTCGGCGGGCGCACGACGCGTTGGTCGGACCCCGAAGAGGGCCCCTGGCATGACTTGGGTCTGGCGCTGGACGGCGTCGCGGGCCAGCCGCTGCTGATCGGCGAGGGGCCGCTCGTCGGCGCCACGCCGATGAGCCTCGTGCTCCAGTCGGCCGCGCCCGGGGCCGCGACGGTGCTCGTCGTCGGCCTGTCGGCGCTCGGCGCGCCGTTCAAGGGCGGCGTGATGGTGCCGCAGCCCGACCTGCTGCTCGCGGGACTCGCGACCGACGGCGCCGGCGCGCTGCAGCTCGGCGCGACATGGCCGACGGGCCTCGTCGCCGGCACGCAACTCTGGTTGCAGGCCTGGGTCGCGGATCCGGCCGGCGCCTTCGGCTTCTCGTCCAGCAACGGCCTGCGGGCCACGACGCCTTGAAGGAGGGTCGGAACATGGGTTTCCCGAACGGAATGCTTGCGGCCACCGCCGCCGTGCTGCTGCTCGTCCGCGCGACGAACGCGCAGGCGCCGACGATGTATCGCGCGGAGTACCTCGGACCGGCGATCAGCGCCGCCGCCATGAACGAGTCCGGCGCCGTCGTCGGCAGCACGTCCCTGGGCGGCGCCATCCGCGGCTGGATCGCCGGACCGGGGGCGCCGGTCACGGCGCTGCCGCTGCCCGCCGGCCATCTCAGCAGCTTCGCGCACGACATCAACGACGCCGGCGTGATCGTGGGCGTCGTCAGCACGTCGACCTCGCCGGAGTTCTTCGGCGAGGCGGCGGCCTGGACGCCCGACGGGGCCGGTGGCTACGTGATCTCCCTGCTCGGCAAGCTGCCCGGGCACCAGACGAGCGCCGCCGTCGCGCTCAACGACGTCGGCGACATCGTCGGCCACTCGACGCTCAACGGCTTCCGCTCCCCGGTGCTGTTCACGGCTCCGGGCGGCGTGCTCGATCTCGGCTCCACCGGGATCTTCGACCCGCACTCGATCAACGACGCGCGCGTGCTGGTCGACAGCTCCTTCGTCGTCAAGACGCTCGATCTCGACACGATGGTGGCGCAGTCGCTGGGCCTGCCGACCGGTCCGCCGAGCTACATCGCCACCGACAGCGCCAAGATCAACGCGTCGGGACAGGTGGCCGGCCTCGGCATCCTGGCGACGAGCACGAGCTGCGATCGCGTGGCGGCACGCTACACGCAGGGCGTCGGCTGGCAGGTCTTCAGCGGCTGCGGCACCGCGAACGGCGCCTACGATCTCAACGACCGCGGCGACGTCGTGATGCGGCTCAACGTGGCGCCCTACGTGCGCTTCGAGGGGCAGGGCACGTACCGCATCGAAGACCTGATCCTCGAGGATGCCGGCCACTGGTACGTGATCAACGGCTACGGCCTCACGATCAACGACACGCGGCAGATGGTGGTGGCCGCGAATCACGCGACGAGCGGTCAGAGCGGGCTGCTGTTCCTGCACCCGACCGAAGGCGTGTGCCAGACCGACCTCGGATTCGGCGGTCCGGGCGGGCTGTCGCTCTCCGTCTGCGGAGGCGACCTCGCCACGGGCACGAGCGCCGAGCTGCAACTCACCGGCGCCGTACCGGGGCAGCCGGCCTGGCTGGTCGCGGGCCTCTCGGCCAACCCGACATCGTTCAAGGGCGGCACCCTGGTGCCTCTGCCGATGCTCGCGGTGCTGCCCGTGGTCGTCGGAGCGGGCGGGAGCGCCACGCTGGCGGACATCCCGGGGGGCGGCGGTCCGCTGGCCGCGTACGTGCAGCTCGTGCAGCAGGACCCGGCCCAGCCCGCGGGCTACGCGCTCTCCAACGCGGTGCGCGTGGAATGGCTGCCCTGAGACGCCGGGCGCTCAGCCGTCGCGCTTGCCTTCCGGGATGAACTCGATGTAGCCGAGCTGGCGCAGCTCCTCGAGCACGGCCGGGTCGTCGAGGATCGTGTTGTCGCCCGAGGGCGGCTTGTGCAGCGCGTTCCAGCGCAGCAGCTCGTCGCGCAGGCCCTTGCGGGCGTTCGCCGTGCGCGAGCCCGGCTCGGGCGGCTGGGCGAGCAGGTTCACGCGCGCCTCCGGGTCGGCCACCAGGTCGAAGAGCATCTCGGCGTTCTGCAGGAAGTCGAAGCGCTGCCGATAGGTGAACTGCTCGATGAGTTCGTCCTTGAGCGCGGGGTACTTGCTGTTGAACACGTAGCGGTACTGCGGCGAGCGGATCGTGAGCACCTCGCGTCCGCGCGTGCCGTAGGCGACGCGCTGCGCCTCGCTCGCGGCGGGCGGCGCGCGCCCCGGCGCCATCGACGGCGCGAGCGAACGCCCCTGGATCGTCGACGGCACCGGCAGCCCGAGCAGGTCGAGGATCGTGGGCGCCACGTCCTGCAGCTCGACGAGCTGGTCGACCACGAGGCCCGGCTCGACCCGGCCCGGCGCGTCGACGATCAGCGGCACGTGCAGCACGCTGTCGTGGATCGAGTCGCCGTGCCCCATGAAGTTGTTGTGCTCGAACAGCTCCTCGCCGTGGTCGGCGGTGAAGACCACCACGGAGTCGGCCGGCCGCAGCGTGCGGTACGAGCGCAGCATGCGGCCGACGTTGCGGTCGACGCCCGCGATCTCCGCGGCGTAGAGCAGCCACAGGTTGTGCAGCTGCGAGGCCGGCGGCGAGATGTCGTTGATCTCGAAGTTGTAGAGGATCGCGACCTGGTCCTTGATGAACTCGGCCGGCACGCCGGGCGGCGACAGGTCGGCGGGCGGCTCGTGCTCGCCGTGCGGGTCCATCAGGTGCAGCCAGATGAAGACCGGCGTGTCGGCCGGCGTCTGCGCCAGGAAGTCGAGCGCGTTGCGCGTCGCGCCCGTGTCCCACTCGTGCTGCGGGCGCGCCTTGTCGACGCCGCACCAGCGCACGTCGAAGCCCTTGCCGATGTGGTCGTCGCGCGCCACGATCGTGCTGCACTGGTTGGTGATGAAGGCGCCCGTGCGGTAGCCCTTGCCCTTCAGCAGCATTCCCAGCGTGGGCAGGTCGGGCGGCAGGGCGCCGCCCTGGCCGACGATGCCGTGGCTGAGCGGCGCGACGCCGGTGAGGATCGTCGTGAGCGAGGGCAGCGTCACGCCGCGCGGCGCGAAGGCGCTCGCGAAGCGCGCGCCGGCGGCGGCCAGCGCGTCGATGTTCGGCGACTTCACCAGCTCGCTGCCGTAGCAGCCGAGCGCGTCGGCGCGCAGCGTG
>CAZBBB010000045.1:0-21176 GCA_964490005.1 uncultured Phycisphaerales bacterium
GCCGATGCGGCGGGTGCCGCGGGCGGACGGGCGGCGCGGCTCTCGCCCGCGGCGCGCGGCGGCACGGTGCGCCGCGGCGGATCTTCGGGCGCCGGGCCGAACAGGGACGTCTGCGCCGGGTCGCCGCTCATCGCGGCGCGATTCTAGTCGATGCCCTCAGGGCCCCGCCGCGGCGGGCGGGCCCGGCCGGGCTCGGGCTCAGTGACCGTTCATCAGCCCGTGGAAGAGCGTGGCGGTGACCGCCGCGCCCAAGGCCATCAGGCTGAGAAAGGCCCAGCGCACATGATGATTCTTCGTGACCGACTGCATCGCACCTCCGGGGCTCCCCGACGGCGGGAGCGGACGGGGCGGCTGCGACCGCTCTCCGACTGCGCGCGTCAAGGCTAGCCGAGGCCGAGGGTGACGCGGAACGGCCAAACTCCGCGAGTTTCCACGGCGCCGACACGACTCTGACGCCGCACCGGCCCCGGTGTTTCGTGGTGGGCCGCGAAAATCTCGCGCGCCCGCGCTCCACGGGCCTTCCACAGGTCGTGCACAGCGGGCGCCTGCGCCCGCGGCGCGCGCCGCCCCGCGCCGGCATTGTGGCCGCCGATGCGCGTCGCTACAGTCCGGTCCCGGACCTCGCGCGCCGAGGCCCGGGCGCATCGCGACCCCGGGGGCGTCGCGGGGCTCCGCACCGAGACGCGGTTTCAAGCCCATGCGCATGATCCAGGCCATCCTCGCGCCCGACCGGCTGCACGCGGTCGCGTCGCTGCTCGCCGAGGCGGAGATCTTCCGCATGACGGTGAGCGAGGTGCACGGCGTGTCCGACATGCGCGGCGTGGCCTTCGACGACGTCTCGCCCGAACCGATGGTGCGCATCGAGGTCGGCGTGAACGAGGACTTCGTCGCGTCGGCCGTCTCGGCCATCGAGCAGGGCGGCGGCGAGCGCGGCCGCATCTTCGTCTGGGAACTGCACGACGTGATCCGCATCCGCACCGGCGAGACCGGCCCCGAAGCCATCTGAAAACCCCGAGCCCCGAAAGGACGATTCACAGTGGGAATGACGCCCGGCATGACTCCGAAGGACGTGGTCGCGAAGATCAAGTCCGCCAACATCAAGGCGGTGGACATCCGCTTCTCCGACCTGCTCGGCCAGTGGCAGCACTTCACGCTGCCCACGAGCATGGTCAACGAGGCCTCGTTCAGCGAGGGCTTCGGCTTCGACGGCAGCTCGATCCGCGGCTGGAAGACGATCAACGAGAGCGACATGCTCGTCGTGCCCGACGCCGAGTCGGCGGTCATCGACCCGTTCTTCGCCGAACCGACGCTCGTGCTCGTCGCCAACGTGGTCGACCCGATCACCAAGGAGGACTACGCGCGCGATCCGCGCGGCGTGGCGCGGCGCGCCGAGCAGTACCTGCTCTCGACGGGCATCGGCGACACCATGTACGTCGGCCCCGAGCCCGAGTTCTTCATCTTCGACTCGGTGCACTGGGACAACGACCCGTGGGGCGCCTCCTACGCGATCGGCTCCGAGGAGGGTTTCTGGAACACCGGCGCCGAGGCGCCCAACCACGGCTACCGGCCGCGCCTCAAGGGCGGCTACATCCCGACGCCGCCGATCGACAGCCAGCAGGACCTGCGCACCGAGATGATGCTCATCATGGAGCAGGTCGGCATCGAGATGGAGCGCCAGCACCACGAGGTGGCGACCGCCGGCCAGGCCGAGATCGACATGAAGTACGACAAGCTCGTGACGATGGGCGACAAGCTGCAGTGGTTCAAGTACATCGTCAAGCAGTGCGCCGTGCGCGCCGGCAAGACGGCGACCTTCATGCCCAAGCCGATCTTCGGCGACAACGGCTCGGGCATGCACTGCCACTTCTCGATCTGGAAGAACAAGACCAACCTGTTCGCGGGCGGCGGCTACGCCGGCCTCTCGGACACGGGCAAGTGGGCCATCGGCGGGCTGCTGCGCCACGCGCACGCGATCATCGCCTTCACCAACCCGACGACGAACAGCTACCGCCGCCTCGTGCCGCACTTCGAGGCGCCGATCAAGCTGGCCTACAGCAGCCGCAACCGCAGCGCCGCCGTGCGCATCCCGATGTTCAGCAGCGAGCCGAAGAGCAAGCGCTTCGAGTTCCGCTGCCCCGACCCGCTGGCGAACGGCTACCTGGCCTTCTCCGCGATCGCGATGGCCTGCATCGACGGCATCCAGAACCGCATCGACCCCGGCTCGCCGCTCGACAAGAACATCTACGACCTGCCGCCCGAGGAGATGGCGCAGGTCGTCGACGCGCCGACCTCGCTCGAGGCGGCCCTCGAGGCGCTCCGCAAGGACCACGAGTTCCTGCTGCGCGGCGACGTGTTCAGCGCCGACTTCATCGAGACCTGGCTCAAGTACAAGTACGACAACGAGGTCCTGATCATGAAGACCCGGCCGCACCCGCTCGAGTTCTCGATGTACTTCGACGGCTGAACGGCGCTCAGGGCGTCGACGCGGCGCGCGAGTCCTCGACGGCGGCCACGGTCTCGTCGAGCGCGGCGAGCAGTTCGCCGGCGAGGGTCTCGTGCCGCGCGAGCAGTTCGGCCGGGTCGAGCGCCGCGAGGCGGTCGAGCAGCGACGTCATCCGCCCCGCGCCGATGTCGGCGCAGCGGTTGCGGAAGCGCTGCAGGCGCGCGTTGCTCTCGTCGCTGAACAGGCCGGCGCGGGCGAAGACCTCGAGGTCGGCGCGCACGGCCGGCGCCGCGTCGCGCAGGCCGTCGCAGAGGTCGTCGTACAGGCCGGGGGAGTCGGCGTCCTCGAAGGCGCGCAGGGCGGCGACGACGGCGGCGTCGAGCGCGGCGTGCGCGTCGGGCTCGGGGCCCGCCTGCGAGGCGCGCATGCGCAGCAGCTCGGGCAGCAGCGAGTGCTCGTAGTAGCACTCGGGGCAGAAGCTGTGGCTGAAGTCGATCTCGCGGAAGTACTCCTCGACGCGCTTCCAGCTGTCGCCCGAGTCGCGCACGGCCTTGCAGTGCATGCAGATGGGCAGGGCGGAGGTCAGCACCGCGACCTGCTCGCCCATGCGCTGGATGCGGCCGCCGACCGCGATGCGCACGGCGAGCAGCTCGGGGTCGACGGGCTTGTTGAGGAAGTCGTCGACGCCCTCCTCCATGGTGCGGCGGAAGTTCTCGCCGAAGTCCATGGCGGTGAGCATGATGATCCACGGGTAGAAGCGGGTGCGCGAGGCGCGGATGCGGCGCGTGAGCTCCAGCCCGTCGGCCACCGGCATGCGCCAGTCGGTGATCACGACCGGGAAGGGCTCCTTGCAGAAGGCCTTCCAGGCCTCCTCGCCGTCGGCCGTCGACACGACCTCGTGCCCCATCGCGTGGAGCTGGTGCTCGAGCAGGCGGCGCGAGACGGTCTCGTCCTCGGCGATCAGGATGCGCATGGGGTCGGCTCCTTCCGGCGGGCGCGGCGGACCAGGGCCCGGGCTGAGGGCCCGGGGAGTGCGCCGGCTCCACCCACTTTCGGCCGTCCGCCGCGCACGCCTTGAGCCCCGCGCCGCGGGCCTCGCCCCGCGTCGGGCCGCGTGGCTATGCTCGCGCCGCCCGCGAAGGGAGCGCGACCGATGCTGAAGGCCTGGCGACGACTGCCCCTGATCGTGCGCGTGGCCGCCGTCCTGCTGCTGCTCGTCGGCCTGTACGGCGCCCTGGGCGGATGGGTCGTTCCGCGCGTGGCCCGGCCGCGCGTCGAGCAGTTGCTCGGCGAGCGCCTCGGCCGCGCGGTACACCTCGAGCGCATCGAGCTGAATCCCTTCACGCTCACGGTGGACATCCTCGGGCTGCGCATCGAGGGCCGCCCCGGCGAGGGCGATCTGCTCGCCCTCGAGCACCTGTACGCCGACCTGCGCGCGCGTCCGCTCGTGACCGGCGAGGTGCTCGTCGACGAACTGCTCGTGCAGGGCCTCGCGCTGCGCGTGCAGGTCGATCCGGGCGGCGCGCTGGAGTTCCAGGAGCTGCTCGCGCGCTTCGCCGCCACCGCGCCCGAGGGTGAGAAGGCGCCGCTGCGCGACGCCGCGGCGGGCAAGCCGCTCGTGCTCGACGTCGCGCACGTCGGCCTGCAGCGCGTGCGGATCGAGCTGGTCGACCGCTCGCGCGCCGTTCCCGCGCGCCTGGCGCTCGACCCGCTCACGCTCGAACTCTCCGAGCTCGGCACGCGGCCCGGGAACGAGGGCCGCTTCACGCTCGCCGTCGGCCTGCCCGAGGGCGGTTCGATCGCCGCGACGGGCACGCTCTCGCTGCAGCCCTTCGCCGCACGCCTCGACCTGCGGTTGGCGGGCCTTCCGCTGGCGCGCCTCGATGCCTTCCTCGACGGCCGCGCGCCGCTCGCGATCGCCGACGGACGGCTCGGCGCGAGCGCGCCGCTGGCGCTCGGCCCGGACGGTGCGCTGTCCATCGAGGGCGCCTCGCTGACGCTGGACGGGCTCTCCGTCGGGCCGCGCGCCGCATCCGGCCCGCCGGCAGAGCCCTGGCTCTCGCTGCAGGCCTTCGCGCTGCACGACGTGGACGTCGATCTCGCCGCGCGCGCCTGTGCGGTCGGCAGCCTCGCGCTGCGCGGCCCGACCGCGCGTCTCGCGCTGGACGCCGACGGACGGCTCGCGCCTCCGGGCTGGCCGGCGTCCGCCGCGGACGCGTCGCCCGTCGAGGCGCCCGACGAGGCGACGGTCGCGCCGGCCCGCTGGTCGCTCGCGCTGGACGCGCTGCGCATCGAGGGCGGCACGCTGACCTTCACCGAGTCGGGCCCGAGCCCGCCCGTGACGCGCGTGATCGACGCGCTCGACCTGCGCGTCGACGGCTTCTCGACCGCGCCGGCAAGCGAAGCGACCGTGCTGCTCACCGCGCGCGTCGACGGCGCGCCGCTGCGGCTCGAGACCGCCTTCCTGCCGGCCGACCCCGCGCGGCGCGCGCAGGTCGAGTTCTCGCTGCACGGGCTCGATCTGGTGCACTTCACACCGCACAGCGGCCGCTGGATCGGCCGCGAGATCGCGCAGGGGCGGCTGTCGCTCGACGTCAACGCGCGGGTCGAGGACGGCGCGCTCGTCGCCGGCAACCTCGTCGACGTCGACCGGCTGGGCTTCGGCGCCGACGTCGAGAGCGCCGAGGCCACCGGCCTGCCCGTCGGGCTGGCGGTCGCGCTGCTGCAGGACGACGAAGGGCGCATCCGCCTCGATCTGCCGGTGGAGGGGCGCGTCGACGCTCCGGGCTTCCGCTACGGCCGCCTCGTGCTCGACGCGCTCCTGGGCGTGGTCACGCGCGCGGTCAGCGCGCCCTTCCGCTTCCTCGCCGGGCTCGTGGGCCTCGACGCGGAGGCGCCCTTCGACGCGCTCGTGTTCGCGCCGGGGTCCGACGAACTCGCCGCTCCGTCGGCCGCGCTGCTCGACCAGCTCGCGCCTGTGCTCGTCGAGCGCCCCGCGCTGCGCGTCTCGCTGCGCGGCCGCGCGAGCGCCGCGCGCGACGGCGCCGCGCTGGGGGCCGGACTGCTCCACGAGCGCGCCGTCGCGAGCGGGCTGCTGCCGCCCGGCTCGGCGCCCGCGGACGCCGACGGGAGCGACGCGGCGCTGCGCGCGCTCTATCAGCGCGTGCTCGGGCGCGATCCCGACGAGCTGCTCGCCGGCCTCGTCGCGCTGCACGACTCCATCGGCCAGCCGCTGGCCCCCGAGCGGCGCGCGCCGCTGCTGCGCCAGGCGATGACCGACTCTCTGGTCACGGCGCTCGGCGGCTCCGACGCCGGGCTCGAGAACCTCGCGCGCCGCCGCGCGCAGGTCGTGGCCGACAGGCTGCAGGCGGCCGGCGTCCCGCTCGCGCGGCTGGTCACGGTCGAGCCCGAACTCGTCGAGAGCCACGACGACGAGGTCGGCTGCGCGCTGGCGCTCGACGGCGCCTGAGCGCCGCTCAGCTCTCGAGGCCGAAGTCGGTGTCGAGCGCGGGCCGGAAGCGCGACAGGCGCAGCGCGTTGGCGACGACCGCCAGCGAGCTGGCCGCCATCGCGGCGGCGGCGAAGGGCGGGTCGATGTGCCCGGTGACGGCGAGCGGGATCGCGACCGCGTTGTAGGCGAAGGCCAGCACGAGGTTCTGGCGGATGATGCGCAGCGCGGCGCGCGCGAGTTCGATCGTGACGGCGCAGCGCGCCAGGTCGCCGCGCACGAGCACGATCGGCGCGCTGCCGCGGGCGATCTCCGTCGCGCCGCCGACGGCGATGCCGACGTCGGCGGCGGCCAGCGCGGGCGCGTCGTTGCTGCCGTCGCCGACCATGCCCACGACGCGGCCCTGCGCCTGCAGCGCGCGCACGCGCCCGGCCTTGTCATGCGGGCTCTCCCGCGCGTGCACCTCGTCGATGCCCGCCAGCGCGGCGATCGCGGCGGCGGCGGCGGGGTGATCGCCGGTCGTCATGATCGGCCGCACGCCGAGCCGGCCGAGCACGCGCACGGCACGCGTGCTCGTCGGGCGGATGCGGTCGGCCAGGCCCGCGAGCAGCTCGGCGCGTCCGTCGAGCGCGATGGCCGCCAGCGTCCAGCCGCGCGCGGCGAAGGCGGCCGGAGCGTCGCCCAGGGGCGCCGTGTCGACGTCGTGCAGCGCCAGATACTCGGGCGAGCCCACGATCACGGAGGTGCCGTCGACCAGCGTGCCGCGCACGCCGCCGCCGCCGGCGCGCAGCGAGTCGGCCTGCGTGCCGGGCAGCTGCAGCCCCAGGCGCGCGACCTCGCGACGCAGCGCGCCCGCGAGCGGATGGCCCGAGGCCTGTTCGACGGCCGCCGCCGCGGCCAGCGCGCGCCGGACGCGCGGGTCGGCGTCGCCGGCCGAGGACGCCTCCTGCTCGGGGGCCCAGGCGTGGGCCGTGCGGCGCAGCGGCCGCGCCTCGCCCGCGAGCGCGAGCCGCTCGATGAGCGGTTCGCCCATCGTGAGCGTGCCGGTCTTGTCGACCAGCAGCACGTCGAGGCGCGCGGCGGCCTCGAGCGCCGCCGCGTCGCGCACGAGCACGCCGAGCTGCGCGGCGCGCCCGGTGCCGACCTGCACGGCCGTCGGCGTCGCGAGTCCCAGCGCGCAGGGGCAGGCGACGACGAGCACCGCCGCGGCCGCGAGCGGGCCGGCTCCGAAGAAGGCGGTGGCCAGCGCGATCACGAGCACGACCGGCACGAAGACGCCCGCGACGCGGTCGGCGAGCCGCTGGATCGGCGGGCGGCCGGCCTGCGCCTCCTCGACCAGGCGCAGCAGGCGCGCGAGCACGGTCTGTCCGCCGACGGCCGTGGCGCGCAGCTTCACGAGCGCGCCGCCGACGTTCACGGTGCCGCCGACGACGCGGGCGCCGGGCCCGCGGAAGCGCGGCAGGGGTTCGCCCGTGAGCAGCGACTCGTCGAAGCTCGAGCCGCCCTCGAGCACCTCGCCGTCGGTCGGGACGGCCTGCCCCTCGCCCACGAGGCACACGTCGCCGACCTGCACGGCTTCGAGCGGTACGCGCTGCTCGACGTCCTGCACGAGGACGCGGGCCTGCTCGGGCACGCGCCGGCCGAGCGCGGCCAGCGCGCCGCCCGCGCGCCGCCGCGCCGACTCCTCGAGCGCGCGGCCGGCGAGCACGAAGACGAAGATCATCGAGGCGGCGCCGAAGCCCGCGTGTCCGTGACCCGCGCCGCCCGCCGCCGCGCCGTGCCCGAACAGGCCCGCGACCGGCAGCCCGAAGGCCGCCGCGCCGCCCAGCGCCACCAGGCTGTCCATCGCCGCGTGCCGCGCGCGCGCCAGGCGCGCCGCTTGCGCGAAGATCGCGGCGCCGGGCCCGGCGAGCAGCGCCAGTTCCAGGCCGCCCGCCAGCAGGGGCCAGCGCCCGCCGACGAGCATCACGGCGCCGCCCAGCGCCGCCGCGAGCAGCGCGCGCCGCCGCGCCGGGCGGCGGCCGTCCTCGACGGGCCCGGTCCGCGCCGGCAGACCTTCGTAGCCGAGCCCGGCGATGCCTTCGATCACCGCGCGCTCGTCGAGCGTGCCGGTGACGACCGCCGTGCGGGTGGCGAAGCTCACGCGCGCCTCGCTCACGCCGGGCAGCTTCGCGAGGCCCTTCTCGATCGTCGCCGCGCAGCCGGCGCAGGTCATGCCGCGCACGGGGACGACGACGCGCCCGGCCACGGGCCCGCTACCTCGGGGCGGGCTCGCCGCCCGCCGACGGCTCGACCGGGCGCGGCGCGCGCGGGGCCGGCGACACGTGGCTCACGTCCTCGATGCTGCGGATGGGCTGCAGGAAGAGGTGGTCGAGCTCGACGATGCGCAGGCCGTCCAGGGCCCGCTGCAGGTCGCGTTCGAGCAGCAGCCCGGCCTCGGCCGTGATGCCCGCCGGCACGTCCGCCAGCACGTCGTCGAGCGGCGGCATCTCGGCCACCTCGCGGCGCATCCGCTCGTAGTGCGCCTTGAAGCGGTCGTAGGAATCGCGCAGCGGCGCGAGCGCCTCGCCGCCCACGCCCGTGCTGGCCCGCCGCAGCGCCGACCACAGCACGCGCGTGTGGAAGGCGAACTCGGTCGGGCCCATGTCGATGGCACGCAGCCGCGCGGCGAACTCGCCCAGCGTCGGCGTCGCGGCGCGGAACACGCCGCCGACCATGTCGAACAGGCCGACCTCGTCGCTCTCCTCGTAGTCGCGATTGAGCGACTCGATGTCGCGGGCCACGCCCTCGAAGTAGTCGTTCAGCCCGGCGCGCACGTCGAGCACGAGCGCGAAGCGCCGGGTGTCGAGCTGCGTCTGGGCGGCGGGATCGAAGGGCGAGCGCGTGTCGAGCTCGTTGAGCTGCTCGATCGCGGCCGTCCAACCCATCTGCCACTCGCGCGCGACGGGGTAGAGCTTCCACGCGATGAAGCCGATGACGCCCAGCAGGACGAGCACGACGGCGCCGCAACCGATGAAGACCTTGCGCATGGGAGGCCGAGGTTAGCCCCGCCCGACCGGGGCCACAAGCGAGGCCGCGCGCGCCGCGCGCCGCGCCTCAGCGGCGCGCGCCGGCGCCGCCCGGCCGCTCGCGCGCCAGCAGGAAGTCGTTCCACCAGTGCCAGGCCTCGGCGCCGAAGCGCACCGGGCTGTCCGAACGCGCCCGCATCGCGAGGTAGAAGGGTTCGAGCCGGTCGACGGCCGAGAAGTCGCCCGTGACGAAGGCGGCGTTGGCGAGCGCGCCGGGGATCCACTGCGAGGTGCCGAGCGCCGACTTCACCAGCTCGGGGCCGAAGGCGCTCGCCGGCCGGTCGACGGGCAGGTCGCTCAGGAAGCCGTTGCCGCGGAAGGCCGACATGACGAAGCCGGAGAGGTCGGCGAGCATCGGCGGCACGCGCGCGTCGCCGCTCTCGGCGTGGTACGCGCACAGGCCGTGCAGCGCGACGGCCAGCATCCACGGGCTCTCGGAGGGTTCGTGCTCGAGGTGCCGGCGGTCGGGCTTCACCGGGATCAGGTAGCGGATGGCCCCTCGCCCGCGTTGCGCGTCGGCCCGCGCCACCATGTCCGCGGCCGCCGCCAGGTACCGCGGGTCGCCGGTGGCGCGGTGCACCTGCACCAGCGCGCGCAGCGTCCAGCCCAGCACGCGCGCGCTCAGCAGGTTGCCGCCGGGCATGACGTAGCGCCACGTGAGCATGGCCTCGCCGGCCGAACGCAGCGCGCCCAGCGCGCCCCAGTCGCCCGTGAGCAGCCAGCACTCGTAGACGTCGTCGAGCGTCATGTGCTCGGGGTCGAAGCCGTTGTAGCCGTGCCCCTTGGCCGGGATGCCGCGCTTGTGCTCGGGAAAACGTCCGGCCATCCCGCTGCGGCCCAGGCGCAGCTCGGGCGCCTCGTTCGCGTGCGGCGTGCCCTCGTGCAGGTTGGCCTTCGGGAAGCGCTCGGCCGAGAAGCCCTCGAGGTGGTACGGGCGCAGGTCCATCGCGTGGCGCGCGCGCGCCAGCGCCAGCTCGAAGAGCGCCGGGCTGCCCGACTGCACCGCTTCGAGGAACACCGACAGGCGCACGCGCGGCGATCCGGCCACGCGCGTGTTGCGCGTGTGCCACTCGCCCCAGTGCGCCCAGCCCGTGGGCGGATCGCGCGGCACGATCTCCACGCGCCCCGCGAGCTCGGCCGCCGCGGGCACGAACAGCCGTCCGGTGTCGCCCCAGGCGCCGCTGGCCGCCACGTCGGCCGGGTCGAGCGCCACGTGCGCGGGGCGCTGGACGGCGAGCATCGCGCCGCGCCCCTCGGGCCCCGCGCCGCGCAGCAGCACGAGCCGGAAGGTCTTGCGCGTGGCGTCGTCGAGCCAGTGCGGTGCGGCGGCCGGATCGGCGGCCGGCGCGAGCAGCTGCACGCGCAGCGGACCGCCCGGCTCGTAGCGCAGGGCCGCGGGATGGTTGGGCGCCGAGTCGACGAGCAGCGCGAAATCGCCTTTGCCGTCGGCGCCCAGCACGCCGGCCCAGAGATCCTCGCTACGCGAGGGGCGGCGGCCGGCGCCGTCGACGACGTGCAGGTGCGAGGCGGCGTTCGCTCCGGCCTGGCTGAGCGAGAAGGGCACGTCGCGCTGCTCGAGGCTGCTCGGCAGCACGAGCTGCCGCGCGCCCGCGGGGCCGTCGAGCCGCAGCTCGCAGCTGCGGAACGCGAGCGGGCCGGGCGGGTCGTGCAGCGGCGTGTTCTCGAGCACGAACTCGACCTGCGCACGGCCCAGGTCCGCCAGCAGGTGCACGCGCGCCGTGAAGGTGAAGAAGGGCGCGGGCAGCGCGCCGCCCGTCGTCGGCATCAGCGCTCCGCGCACCTGCAGCGCGAGCCGGCGGCTGCCCGACTCGAGGATCTCGATGCTCTGCGGGCGCAGCACGCCGACGTAGCCGTTGCCGAGCGTGTCGTCGAGCCGCGCCGACAGCCCCGCGAAGGTGTCGCCGCGCGCCCCGCGCGCGAGCAGCGGCCAGCGCGTCGTGCCGTCGTCGGCGGCCAGCGCCCAGTCCGTGCCGGCGGGCAGCGGCGGGTCGTCGGGCCGCGGCTGGTCCGAGCGCGACAGGCGGAAGGCCGGCGCGTCGGCGGGGAGTTCGGCGGACAGACCCACGACGAGGGTGCGTCGCGCGCGCAGCCCCAGCGGGAGGGCGGTGTCGATCAGCGCCCAGCGCAGGCTGCCGTCGGGCCAGCGCGAGAGCGCGCGGGCCTGCGCGGGCAGCGCCGCGCCGTCCTCGTCCCAGCAGCGCAGTTCGTCGGGCTCGCGCACCCGCCCGCGCGGCAGCGGCACGCCGAAACTCAGCGGCTCGAGCGCACGCGCGGCCTCGCCGGGCTCGCTGACGGTGGCGTGCACGAGCGCCACGCGGTCCGTCTGCGCCGCGCTCGGCGCGGCCCAGACGCCCGCTGCGGCGAGCGCCAGCAGCACGGCGCGCGCGGCATCCGCCGCCCGGGAGTATCGTGGGCGGCCCGGATGCGGCGCGTCGCGCATCGCCGCGGGAGGTTCAGGCGCCTTGCCTTCGATCACGCGAACAAGGATAGCGGTCGAGCTGCTGCTCGCGGCGATCCTCGCGTGCTGGGCCTGGCAACCGCTGCGCGCGGCCGTCGCGAGCGACGGGGCGCCGCAGGGCGGCGCGGTCGACCACTCGCTGGCCGGCTCGTGGGCCTGCTGGCTCGATCCGGGGGCGGTCGGCCTCGAACAGGGTTGGGCGCTCGATCTCGCGGCGGGACGGCGGCCCGCGACCGCGCCGGCCGATCCGTTTCCGATCGAGGTTCCCGGGCCGCTCGAAGGGCACTCGGCCAGCCGCGACTACGACGGCACGGTGTTCCTCGAGCACCGCCTGCAGGCGCCGCCCGGCTGCGACACCGGCCGCGTGACGCTGCGCTTCGCGCAGGTGAACTACGCCTGCCGCGTCTGGCTCGACGGCGTCGAGATCGGCGCGCACGAGGGCGGCTACGACGCCTTCCACTTCGATGTGAGCGGACGGCTGCAGCCCGGGCGGACGGCGCACCTGGCGGTGATGGTCGTCGACCCGGGCGCGCTCGAGACCTTCGGCTGGACGCTCAAGACCACGCCGCACGCCAAGGAGAGCTGGTACGAGAATCACGGCGGCATCCTCGGCGAGGTGGTGCTGCGCGTCGCGCCCCGCCACGAGATCGAAGACCTCGTCGTGCGGGTCGACGGACGCGACAACTCCGTCGAGATCGCCGGCGTGCTGCACGGGCCCGTGCCGCCGGACGGCGCGCCGCAGACGCTGGTCCTCGAAGTCCAGGCGCTGGGCGCGGCGGGGCCCGACCCGACCGCCGCGCCGCTGCCCGGGCCGATCGTCGCGCGCGACGCCGTGACCGTCGAGTTGCCCGCCTCGCGCGCGGGGGCGCCGTTCACGCGGCGCCTGACGCTCCCCGACAGCCGCCGCTGGTGCCCCGAGTCGCCCGCGCTGTACCGCGTCTCGCTGCTGCTGGCCGGCGAGCGGCTCGCGCACCGCGACGTCGGCTTTCGCGTCGTCGAGCTGGACGGCGCGGGCTTCCGGCTCGACGGCCGGCGCCGCGTGCTGCACGGCGTGCTCTACCAGCCGCACCACACGGGGCTCGGCGGCAGGAGCCCGCCCGACGAGGCGCTGGCGCGCGAGGCGTTCGCGATCCGGCAGGCCGGCTTCGATCTCGTGCGCGTGCACGTGCGGCCCGCGGCGCCGGCCTTCCTGCGGGCCTGCGACCGCCTCGGCCTGATGGTGCTGCAGGAGCCCGCGATCGGCTGGGTCGACGAACACCCCGAGCTGCGCGCGCGCCTCGAGCGCGAGATCGACTGGATGGTGCGGCGCGACAGCCACCATCCCTCGATCGTGCTGTGGGGCGTGCTCAACGAACTCTCGGGACGCGGCTTCCTGCACGGCGAGGCGCTCGCCGAGCGGCTCGGCGCCGCCGACCCCACGCGCCCCGTGCTGCAGGACAGCGGCGGCTTCCTCGGCGGCCGCTTCGTGCCGGCCGGCGGCGGGGCGCCGCGTTCGATGATCGACGTGCACGAGTACCCGCCCTGGCCGCTGCCGCCCGAACGGCGCGCGCAGCTGGCGGGACTCGCGGGCGGCCCCGACGAACCGGTCTTCGTGTCGGAGTTCGGCTACGGCACGCTGCTCGACACCGAGCGCGCGAGCGCGGGCTTCGAGGCGACCGGGCAGGTCACGGCCGAACGCGTGCTCTTCAGGACCTTCGAGGCCGCCGCGCGCCGCGCGCGCGCCGCCTACCCCGCCTGGCTGGAGGCCGACCTGGTCGCGCTCGCCGCGCGCAACCAGGCCGAGGCGGCCGAGGACCTCGTCGAGACGCTGCGCTCCAATCCCGAGGTCGACCTGCTCTGCTACACGCAGTGGCGCGCGGTCTCGCACGAGAGCAGCGCCGGGCTGCTCGAACCCTGGGGCGAGTACCGGCCCGCCTGGGGCGCGCTGCGCCACGCCCTGCGGCCGCTCATGTGCAGCGTGTCGGTCGACCGCACGGCGGTCTTCGCCGGCGACCGCGTGCAGGTGCAGGTCGCGGTCGTCAACGACGGGCCCGCGCCGGTGACCGCCGCGCTCGAGCTGCGCACGACGAGCCGCCCGACGGGCGGCACGCGCACGCTGTTCCTCGCCGACGGACCCTTCGCGCCGGGCGTGACGCGCCACGCCTGGGAGGTCGCGGCGTCCGACGAGCCCGGCGAACTCGAGCTGCAGGCGCAGCTCGTCGGTCTCGAGGACGTGCTCGACGCGTCGACCGCGCGCACCGTGCCCGTGCTCGCTCCGCCGCTCGTGCCGCCGGCGCTGGCCGCCGCGCGCGTGTGGACCGCGGAGAGCGACGAGGAGGCGCGGCGCGCGCTGCTGCGGCTGGGGTTCACGCCCACCGAGGCGCTGCGCGCGGCGAGCGCGGCCTTCGTCACCGATCCGGCGCTGCTGGGCGGCCTGCCGATCGACGAGCGGCTGGCGCTGTGGGAGCTGGTCTGGCGCGGCGGCGCGCTCGTCGTGCTGCTGCCGCACCCGACCGAGACCGGCCTGGCGCTGCACCTGGGTCTCTCGCGCGGCATCGTGACGCTCACGGGGCTGCCGCTGCCGGTCGCGGTGGTGCCGGCGCCGGGCACCTTCATGGGGCGGCTGCACGTGCGCCGCGTCGGCGTCGACGGCTTGCGTCCGCTGGGCCGCGCCGACGCCGCGCTCTCGCCCTGCGCGCTCGTGAGCAGCGCGCTGCCCGCCGACGCCGACGTGCAGGGGCTCGGCATCGGCCATCTGGGCAACGTGATCGGGGCCTTCCTCGTGAACCTGCCTTTCGGCCGCGGCGACGTGCGCTGCGTCGGCCTGCCGCTGCTCGACGAGACGCCGACGGGGCGCGACGCGCTGCGCGAGGCCGAACTGCTGCGCCTCCTCCTCGAGGCCCTCGAGACGTCGACCTTCCGCGTGCCGGCCGCCGAGCCCGTGCCCGAGTGGCGGCCCGACGCGCTCGAGCTGCAGGCCTGGCAGAAGGGTTTCGACTGGATCGACGCGGTCGTGGCGCTCGGTGACCGGCACTCGCCCGCCGGCGCCGGGCAGGGTTTGCCGCCCGGACTGCCGGCCGAAGTGCAGGCCGCGCTCGACCGGCGCACGCGCGCCGTCACGGCGCTGTTCTCGGGCCGGCGGGCCGAGTTCCGCGAGGAGCTGGGCGCCGCGGTCGCGGCCGTCTGGTCGGAGCAGGTGCCGGCCTTCCTGGCGCTCGAGGAGCGCGTGCTCGCGGGGCTCTCGGCGCACGCCGAGGCGGGCGGCGAGCAGCGCTGGCTCGCGGCCTGGGAGGTCTTCGAGTCCTGGAGCCGCGGCGTGGCGGCCTGGTTCGACGGGCAGACGCAACTGGCCTTCGACTGGCTGGGGCGCGCGGAGCTGGCGCTCGGCGACGCTTGAGCGCCGCCCCCGGCGGCGCGGAGAATGCATTCGCGATGACGATCGACCGCTCCGCCTCCGCGTGGCGCGCGCTGCTGTTCGGCGCGCTGCTCGCCCTGTCGCCGGCGTGCGGCCTGTTCCGGAAGGTCGAGCCGATCGGCTTCCGCGACTACGTGCTGCCGGACATCGGCTACGACGAGGCGGTCTCGATCGTGCGCGACGTCACGCGCCGCCGTTCGGTCGATCTGTTCGGCGGCGTGGGCCTCACCTGGGACGCCGCGACGGGCAACCTGACGCTCGACCCCGTGATCGACGGCAACCGCCGGCTGCGCCTGTTCATCCACGTGGCGCCGGCGGGCGCCGACGTGCGCGTCGAGATGTTCGCGCTCGTCGAGCATCTCGAGAGCGGCCCCGACGGCATCGCCTGGGTGCGCCCGATGCAGGACGTCCCGCTCGAGTCGCAGCTCTACGACGCCTTCGCCGCCGAGGTGCTGCGAAGGCGCGAGGCGGTCCGCTGACGACAGCGGCGTCGCGGACCGCGGGGCGCGCCTGGCTGGCCGTGGCGCTGGCCGTCGCGCTGCTGGTCTGGGTCTGGCCGCGTCTGCAGGCCAAGGTCGTCGACGACGTGCGTCGCGACCTGCTGCTCGACGGCGCGCGCGTCGAACTGCTCGAGGGCTTTGAGGGCGTCGAGACGCTGCACATCTGGAACGACGCCAAGCTCACCAACCACGATCGCGACGAGATCGCGCTCCCGATGCGCCGCAACGCGCGCCTGCGCTGGAACGCCGAGGCGCGGCCGGGCGCGCTGCGGCTCTCGGCCGCGCGCCTGAGCGTCGGAGCGGACGGCGACGACTCGCCCTGTCTGGTGATCGTGAGCGCGACGGTCGGCGGCCTGCGCCAGACGGTGCAGCTCGCGCTGCCGGCCACGCCGCCCGACGCGTCGGCCGCGCCGGGCGTGTGGCGCGAGGGCCCGGCGACGCCGCTCGTGCTGAACCTGCCCGACGGCGCGCCCGCGATCGAGATCGAGACGCGCTCGGAGAACCCGCCCGACGGCGGCGCGGTCGCGCTGCTCTCGCCGCGGCTCGAGATGCGCCCGGCCGCGCTGCCCGTCGCGGGCCTGAGCGTCGACGCGCCGCGCGCGCTGCGGCTGGCGCCGCTCACGCCGAGCGCGGCCGTGCCGGTCGAGTTCGCCCTGCGCAGCGTGCCGTCCGCGGACGGCGGCGCGCCCGTCGAGGAGCGCGTCGCGCTGCCCGGCGTGCAGGTGCTGGCCTCCTTCTCCGGCAGCGACGAGCGGCCGGCGCTCGCGCTCACCGGCGCGGCCGAGGCCGTCTACGAGGTCGATCTCGAGCCGGGCGTCGTGCTGCGCGGCGACGGCGCGCTCGACGAGCGCCTGCCGCCCGGCGCCGCGGCGACGCTGCTCGTCGAGGTCGACGGGCGGCCCGCCGGCCGGCTGCGCCTGGACGGGCGGAGCTGGCGTCCGCTCGCCGTGCCGCTCGACGCGCACGCGGGGCGCGCCCGCCGCCTCTCGCTGCGTCTCGACGAGGTCGAGCTGCAGCCGGCTGCCGTCCTGCGCCAGGACGCCGACCTCGCCGCCGGCGTCTACGTGCCGGCGAGCTGGACGGCGCTGGCGCCGCGCGCGGGCCTGTCGGACCTGCGCCTCGAGGTGGCGCGGCGCGTGCCGGCCCGCACCTCCGAGATCGACCGGCGCTCGCTCATCCTGATCCAGGTCGAGACGCTGCGCGCCGACGTGCTGCCGCTCTACGGCTCGCTGCGCGGCACGGCGCCGCCCGACCTCACGCCGCACCTCGACGCGCTCGCGGCCGACGGCGTCGTCTTCGACCTCGCGCTCACGCCCAGCCCCTGGACGCTGCCCACGAGCGTGAGCCTGCTCACCGGCCTGCCGCCGCGCGCGCACAACGCGGTCAACCACGACCTGCTCGCGGTGCCGGGCGACGCGCCGACGCTGGCCGAGCGGGCGCGCGAGGCGGGCCTGGCGACGGGCGCGGTCGTGGCCAGCGACATCCTGCGTCCGCACGCCGGCTTCGCACGCGGCTTCTCCAGCTACGCGCACGTGCCCTACGCCAACGCGCGGCAGGTCAACGACCTGGCCGGGGCCTTCCTCGAGAACCACGTCGGCCGGCAGTTCCTGCTGTTCCTGCACTACTTCGATCCGCACGGGCCGCTCAACGCGCCGGGCGCCTGGCGCGACCGCTACGTCGAGCCCGGGCTGGCGGACCGCGACGTGCCGGGGGCCGAGGGGCGGCTCGTCGCCGCCATGCGCGAGGGCCGGGCGCCCGCGGTCGACGACCCCGACGCGCGCTTCCTCATGCAGCGCTACTGGGGCGAGATCGCGTGGTTCGACAGCCAGCTCGGCGCGCTGCTCGCGGGACTCGAGCGGCTGGGGCTCGACGACGAGGTCGTGATCGCGCTCACCTCCGATCACGGGGAGGAGTTCCTCGAGCACGGGCTCTACGGTCACGGCAGCCAGCTGCACGACGAGACCCTGCACGTGCCGCTGGTGGTGCGCGCGCCGCGCGGCATGCGCCTGCGCTGGGAGCGCGGCGCGCGCGTGGCCGAGGTGCGGTCGACGACGGCCCTGCACGCCTCGGCGCTGGCCTGGCTGGGCGTGGCGGCGCCGGAGGAGGCCCTGCAGGCGCCGCTCGAGGCGCCGCGCAGCTTCGCGATCTCCGAGACGAGCAAGGGGCTGGCGCTCGACGGGCGCGGCGATCCGCTGCGCCGCTATCTGGCCGGCGTGCGCACCGCGCAGGCCCGCCTCGAGGTGCGCGAGTCGATGCCGGGCGAGGAGGGCGGGCCGAGCATCGCGTACTACGACCTGCGCAGCGATCCGCTCGCGCTCAGGCCGCTGCCGGCCGAGAGCGAGGAGGCGCGCCGGCTGGTCCAACTGCTCGGCGAGGCGGCGGCCTGGGCCGACGCGCACCGCACCGCGGCGCCCGCGCCGGCGGGCGGCCAGCAGACCTTCGAGATGCTCAAGGCGCTCGGCTACATCGAGGGGTCGGGCGCGCGCTGACACGGCTTGCGGGGGGCGCGCCGGCCCTCTAACCTGCGCCGTTCGCCGCGCCTCTTCCGAGAGCAGATATGCCCGCCACCAGCGTCATCGGAGCCCAGTGGGGAGACGAGGGCAAGGGCAAGATCATCGACCTGATCGCCGACCGCGCCGACGTGGTCGTGCGCTTCCAGGGCGGCGCGAACGCCGGCCACACGGTGATCGTCGAGGGCCGCAAGCACGTCTTCCACCTGCTGCCCTCGGGCGTGCTGCACGAGGGCAGGCTGAACGTCATCGGCAACGGGCTGGTCATCGATCCGGCGCAACTGCTGCACGAGATCGCGAGCTTCGAGAAGACCGGCATCGGCCTGCGCGAGCGGCTGCGCCTGTCGGGCGCCGCGCACGTCGTGCTGCCCTACCACAAGGTGCTCGACGGTCTGGCCGAGGGGCTCAAGGCCGGGCTCAAGATCGGCACGACGGGGCGCGGCATCGGGCCGGCCTACGCCGACAAGGCCGCGCGCTCGGGCGTGCGCCTGTGGGACCTGGTCGACGAAGGCCGGCTGCGCGCGCGCCTGACGGCCAACCTCGAGCACCACAACCGCGTGATCACGCAGGTCTACGGCGGCGAGGCGCTCGACTTCGACGAGGTCTTCGGCACGGCGCGCGAGCAGGGCCGGCAACTGGCCCCGCTCGTCGCCGACACCGGCGCGCTGCTGCGCGACATGCTGCGCCGCGGCAAGCACGTGTTCTTCGAAGGCGCGCAGGGCGTGATGCTCGACATCGACCACGGCACCTACCCGTACGTCACCAGCAGCAACGCCGACAGCCTCGGCATCGCCGCGGGCGCCGGCGTCCCTCCCAACGCCATCGGCCGGCAGATCGGCGTGCTCAAGGCCTACTGCACGCGCGTGGGTTCGGGGCCCTTCCCGTCGGAGCTGAGCGGCGAGATCGCCGACCGGCTGCGCGAGGGCGGCAGCGAGTTCGGCGCGACGACCGGACGCCCGCGCCGCTGCGGCTGGTTCGACGTGCCGGCCGCGCGCTACGCCGCGCAACTGTGCGGCTTCGACGGGCTCGCCATCACCAAGATCGACGTGCTCTCGGGCCTGCGCCTGGTGGGGCTCGTGACCGGCTACGAGATCGACGGCCGGCGCGTCGAGACCTGGCCGGGCGACACGCCGCTCGTCGAGCGCGCCCGCCCGATCGTCGACGAGTTCCCCGGCTGGAAGGAGCCGCTCGACGGGGCGCGTCGCTTCGGCGACCTGCCGCCGGCCTGCCGCGCCTTCGTCGACGAGATCTGCGCGCACGTCGGCGTGCCGTGGGAGATCCTCTCGGTGGGGCCCGGACGCGAACAGACGATCCTGCGAGAGCCTCGATGAGCGAGCCGTCGCGCGAGCGCCTGCCGCGACACCTCGCCATCATCATGGACGGCAACGGTCGCTGGGCGCAGCAGCGGCGGCTGGAGCGGCAGGCGGGGCACGAGTCGGGCGCGGGCACGATCCGCACGATCACGACCGAGTGCGCGCGGCTGGGCCTCGAGCGCCTGACGCTCTACGCCTTCAGCCACGAGAACTGGAAGCGTCCGAAGTACGAAGTCGCCTTCCTGATGAAGCTGCTGGCGCGCTTCCTGGTCGCCGAGCGGCCCACGCTCATGGACAACGACGTGCGCCTGACGGCCATCGGCCGGCTCGACGACCTGCCCGCCGCCGCGCGCAGGGAACTCGACCGCACGGTCGCGCTGACGGCCGGCAACCGCGGCCTGAACCTGTGCCTGGCGCTCAGCTACGGGGGGCGCGCCGAACTCGTGGACGCCTGTCGCGCGCTCGCACGCGCCGTGGCCGAGGGGCGCCTGCGGCCCGAGGAGATCGACGAGGAGCGCATCTCGGCCGCGCTCTACCAGCCGGGCCGCGACCCCGACCTGCTCGTGCGCACCGCGGGCGAGATGCGCGTGAGCAACTTCCTGCTCTGGCAGATCAGCTACGCCGAGCTGTACGTGACGCCCGCCTGCTGGCCCGAGTTCGGCGTCGACGAGCTGCACCGCGCCTTCGCCGACTACGCCGGGCGGGTGCGCAAGTACGGCGGGCTGGTCGATCCGGCCGCGCCGCCGCCGACCCGCGCGGCGCCGCGGTGAGGCGGCCGTGCTGAAGCGGACGCTCACGGGGCTCGCGGTGCTCGCGCTCGTCGGCGGGCTGGCCTGGTTGGACCTCGCGCGCGCCCCCGGGCCGGGCTGGGCGACGGCGACGCTCGGCGCGCTGCTCGGCCTGCTCGCGCTCGACGAGCTGCTCGTCATCGGCGCGGCGCGCCCCGGCCGGCGCGTGTTCGGGCGGCTGCTCGGGCTGCTGTGGCTGGGCCTCGTCGTGGCCGGCGCGCTCGGGCCCTGGCACGTCCTGCACGTCCTGCGCGACCTGCTCGCGCTGGCCTCGCTGGTCTGCGCGCTCGTGCTCGCGCTGCAGATCCGCCAGGGGCCGGGCGGGCTCGCGCACCGCATGGCGGGCAGCCTCTGGTTCCAGGTGCCGTGGACGGGCGGAGTGGCCTGTCTCGTCGCGCTCGCGCTCGAGGGGCGCGTGGCCTTCGTGGTCTCGCTGGTGATCGTGGCCAAGTGCTCCGACATCGGCGCCTACTTCGCCGGCAAGTTCTTCGGCCGGCGTCCGCTCGCGCCGCGCATCTCGCCGAAGAAGACCGTCGAAGGGCTCGTCGGCGGCCTGCTCGTGCCGGCGCTGGCGGGCGCGTGGCTGTTCGACGGCGTGTTCGTCGACCCCGCGCGCGGCACGCCGCTCCCCGGCGGCGCGGTCGGCTTCGCGCTGCACGGTCTGCTGCTCGGTCTGCTCGCGGTGATCGCCGATCTGTCCGAGTCGCTCATCAAGCGCTCGCGCGACGTGAAGGACTCGGGGCGCATCTTCGGCGAAGCGGGCGGCGCGCTCGATCTGGTCGACACGCTGCTTCTGGCAGGCCCCGTGGCGCTCGCCTATACTGCGATCCTGTCGTGACGGAGGACAGGCGCCACCGATGGAGATGACCGTTCCTCTGCACTCCGAGGAGGAGGAACGGGCGCTGCTCGGGCCGCACGAGGCGCACGCGCGCGCCGTGCGCAACCGCTTCGGGGTGGCGCTCGGCGTGCGCAAGGGGCGCGTGCACGTCGAGGGCGAGGAGGCGCAGGTCTCCGACGCGATCGCCGCGATCCGCGCGCTGCTGCACCGGCTGCGCAGCGACGGCAGCCTCGACGAGCAGGACGTGCGCCGCGTGCTCGAGAACGGGGCGCCGCCCGGCGCGCCGGCACCCGCGCGCGGCGCGACGCTGCCGCACGGCGTCGAGTGGCGCTCGGCCGGCCAGGAGCGCTACGTGCGCTCGATGGAGCGCAACGTGCTGACCTTCGCCGTGGGCC
>CAZBBB010000045.1:21186-22170 GCA_964490005.1 uncultured Phycisphaerales bacterium
CCGGCAAGACCTACCTCGCGGCGGCCGTGGCGGTCGGCGCGCTGCGCGCCGGGCGCTTCCGCAAGCTGGTGCTCGTGCGTCCCGCGGTGGAGGCCGGCGAGCACCTCGGCTTCCTGCCGGGCGACTTCGTGGCCAAGATCAACCCCTACCTGCGGCCGCTGTACGACGCGCTCTCGGCCCACCTCGAGCCGGGCAAGCTGAAGTTCTTCATCGACACCGACGTGATCGAGATCGCGCCGCTGGCCTACATGCGCGGACGCACGCTCGACGAGGCCTTCATCATCCTCGACGAGGCGCAGAACACGACGCCGGGGCAGATGAAGATGTTCCTCACGCGCATGGGCCGCAACAGCAAGGTCGTCGTGACCGGCGACGCCTCGCAGGTCGACCTGCCGCCGCACCAGCAGTCGGGCCTGGCCGACGCCGAGCGGCTGCTGCGCAACATCCCCGACATCGGTCTCGTGCACCTCGACGCGAAGGACATCGTGCGGCACCCGCTGGTGGCGAAGATCGTCAACGCCTACGAGCAGCGGGACCGCGACGAGTCCGGCCCGGCCGCAAGGTGATCCCGGTGAGCAACCGGCAGCGGCGCGTGGCCGTCACGAGCCGCGAGCTGCGGGCCGTCGTCGCGGCCGTGTTCGCGGGCGAGTCGGCGGGCGCGCCCGACGTCGCGGTGAGCGTCGTCGACGACGCCGCGATCGCCGAACTCAACGAGCGCTTCCTGGCGCACGCGGGCCCGACCGACGCGATCGCCTTCAGCTACGCGGACGACCCCGCGCCCGACGGCGTGCGCGGCGAGGTCGTGGTCTCGGCCGAGACGGCCCGGCGCGAGGCCCGCACGCGCGGCCTCGATCCGCGCGAGGAGCTGCTGCTGTACGTCGCGCACGGCACGCTGCACCTGCTCGGCTGGGACGACGACACGCCGGCGCGGCGGCGCGCGATGAACCGACGCGCGCGCGCGCACGTCGCGGCGGCGCGGCGGGC
>CAZBBB010000046.1:0-20808 GCA_964490005.1 uncultured Phycisphaerales bacterium
GGCCTTGTCGAGCGCGGCGGCGAGCAGCGCGCCGATCTCCTTGTCGTTGTTGGCGGAGATGGCGCCGACCGAGGCGACCTCCTTGCCGTCGCGCACCGGGCGGCTCTGCTTGCGCAGGTCCTCGACGACGCACTCGACCGCGGCGTCGATGCCGCGCTTGAGGTCCATCGGGTTGACGCCCGCGGCCACGAACTTGAGGCCCTCGGTGAACAGCGCCTCGGCCAGCACGATGGCCGTGGTCGTGCCGTCGCCCGACACGTCGTTGGTCTTGTTGGCCACCTCGTTGACGAGCTTGGCGCCCATGTTCTCGAAGGGGTCGGCCAGCTCGACCTCCTTGGAGACGCTCACGCCGTCCTTGGTGATCACCGGCGAGCCGAAGGACTTCTTCAGCACGACGTTGCGGCCCGAGGGGCCCAGGGTGACCTTGACGGTGCGCGCGAGCTTCTGGACGCCGGCGAGGATCTTGCGCTTGGCGCCGTCCTCGAACATCAACTGCTTCGACATGGGTTTCGTCCGTTCGTGGGGCGGGGGTGGGGCGAGGGGGGAGGGCGGCGTCTCAGCCGCAGCGCGCGAGGATCTCGTTCTCGCGCAGGATCTTGAACTCGACGTCGCCGACGGTGACGTCGGTGCCGGCGTACTTGCCGAACAGCACCTGGTCGCCGACCTTGAGCGGCACCGGCGAGCGGCTGCCGTTCTTGAGCAGGCGGCCGTTGCCGACGGCCGTGACGCGGCCGCGCTGCTGCTTCTCGCGCGCCGTGTCGGGCAGCACGATGCCGCCGGCCGTCTTCTCCTCGGCCTCGAGCACCTCGATCACGATGCGATCGTCGAGCGGATGGATCTTGGTCATGTTCGCGTTCTCCTCGTGTGCTTGCTGGGGGCCGGGTTCAGAAACCCATGCCGCCCGGGTGGTGTCCGTGGCCCGCGTGGGCGTCCTCGCCCTCGTCCTTCTTCTCGGGGATCTCGGCCACGAGGCAGTCGGTCGAGAGCAGCATGCCGGCGACGCTCGCCGCGTTCTGCAGCGCGCAGCGCACGACCTTGGCCGGGTCGATGATCCCGGCCTCGATCATGTCGACGTACTCGCCGCGGCTCGCGTCGAAGCCGTCGTCGGCCTTGGCGGCCGAGACGTTGCGGATGACGATGCCCGGCTCGTAGCCGGCGTTCTTCGCGATCAGGCGCGTGGGCATCTCGATCGCGCGCAGCACGAGCTGCGCGCCGAGGGCCTCGTCGCCCGCGAGCGACTTGACGAGCTTCTCGACCGCCGGACGCGCGCGCAGCAGCGCCACGCCGCCGCCGGGCAGGATGCCCTCGGCCAGCGCGGCCTTGGTGGCGCTCTTGGCGTCCTCGAAGCGCGCCTTGCGCTCCTTGAGTTCGGTCTCGGTCGCGGCGCCGACGCGCACCTCGGCGATGCCGCCCGCGAGGCGCGCGAGGCGCTCCTCGAGCTTCTCGCGGTCGTAGTCGCTGGTCGTGTCCGCGATCTCGTGGCGGATGAGCTTGACGCGCGCCGAGACGTCGGCCGCCTTGCCGCCGCCCTGCACGACCGTCGTCGCGTCGGCGGTGATGATCACCTTGCGCGCGGTGCCGAGCTGGGCCGTCGTGACCTTCTCGAGGTCGAGGTCGAGGTCGGGCGCGATGACCGTCCCGCCGGTGAGCACGGCGAGGTCGCCGAGCATGGCCTTGCGGCGGTCGCCGTAGCCCGGCGCCTTGACCGCGCAGCAGGACATGATGCCGCGCAGCTTGTTCACCACGAGCGTGGCGAGGGCCTCGCCGTCGACGTCCTCGGCGACGATCAGCAGCGGCCGCCCGCTCTTGCTGATCGACTCGAGCAGCGGAATGAGCGCCTTGGCCGTCGAGATCTTGTCCTGGTGCAGCAGGATCCAGGGCCGGTCGAGCACGACCTCGAGCTTGTCGACGTTGGTGACGAAGTGGCTCGAGAGGAAGCCGCGGTCGAACTGCATGCCCTCGACGACGTTCACGGTCGTCTCGAGGCTCTTGCCCTCCTCGATCGTGATCACGCCGTCGGCGCCCACGCGGTTGAGCGCGTCGCCGAGCGTCTTGCCGATGCTCGTGTCGCCGTTGGCCGAGATCGTGGCGATCTGCTCGAGCTGCTTCTTGTCGTTGACGTTCACCTTGCGGGCGCGCTTGGCGACGTCCGCCACGACGGCCTCGACGGCCGCGCGCAGGCCGCGCTGCAGCCCGTCGCCCTGGGCGCCGGCCGCGAGCAGCTTGAAGCCCTCGTCGGCGAGGGCCTTGGCGAGCACGGTCGCGGTCGTCGTGCCGTCGCCGGCGTCCTTGTTCGTGCGCGTGGCCGCCTCGCGGATGAGCTGCGCCGCCATGTTCTCGTAGGGGTCCTCGAGCTCGATCTCGTCGGCGACGGTGACGCCGTCCTTGGTGATCGCCGGCCCGCCCCAACTCTTGTCGAGGATGGCGTTGCGGCCCTTGGGGCCGAGCGTGCTGCCGACCGCGCGCGCGATCTTGTCCACGCCGGCGCGGAGCCGGTCGCGAGCCTCGACGTCGAATGCCATCTGCTTGGCCATGGACCTGTTCTCTCCTGATGTCGCTGCGATGTGCCCGGGGAAGCGCCGCACGGCCCCGAGGGTGCGGGGTCGGCAAGGAGCCGCGATGCCGGCCGACTCCTGCGCTGCGGCTGTGGTGGAGCAAACTGCGCGCCAATGCCACGCCGGGGTCGCCGCAGCACGGCCCGCCCGGCTTGAATGCGGCGCCCGCGGGCGCTAGTTTCGCCGCCGTCGACGCGGGGCTGCCAGCTTGGCACCGAAGCTCGGCGCGCGTCGCCGTCGCGCCTGCCAGAATGGCGCCGGGAGCGCCTGCCGTGATTTCCGTCCTCCTCGCCCTGCTGCTCGTGCCGGTCGTGCAGGCCGCCGCTGAGCCGCCGATCGAGTGGCGCGTCGAGACGCTCGACGGTCGACAGCTCGTCGGCGCGCCCCGCGAGGGCCACGGCGCGCTGGTGCTGAGTTCGGGCGGCGAGCGCAGCGAACTGCCCCTGGCCGAGGTCGCGCTCATCGAGGTGCTCGGCGGCGCGCTCCGGCCCGACACGCCCGGCACGGCGTCGGGCACCGACCTCGTCGCGCTGCGCGGAACGGCCGTCGGCCGGCAGCGACTGTTCGGCCAGCTCGTCGGCGGTGACGAGTTCGGACTGGCGCTGCAGCTCGCCGGCGCCGTCCGCGTGCAACTGCCCTTCGAGCGGATCGAGCGCGTGCTGCCGGAGGTCGACCGCCCGCTCGATCGCCTGCTCGCCCTGCCGGGCGGCGGCGCCGACGACCGGCTCTGGCGCCGGCGACCGGACGGCAGCCTCGACAGCCTGACGGGCGTGCTCGAGTCGGTGGCCGACGACGGCGGCTCGCTGCGCTTCCGCAGCGCGCTCGGTGCGCTGGATTTCACCCGGGCCGAGGTCCTCGCCCTCGTGCTGGCCGACGAGTCGCCTCGCCCCGAGCCCGTCGAGGGCCTGGCGGTGCTCGTCGCGCTGCACGACGGCACCCGCTTCTCCGCCGGCTGGACGGGCATCGACGCCGAGGGCCGCCTGCTCTTCGTGACGGGTTTCGCCGGGTCGCTCGCGCTGCCCGTCGCGAGCCTCGCGAGCCTGCTCCGCCAGGGCGGCGGCGCCGTGCCGCTCGCCGCTCTGCCCGTGCACGAGGTCGCCGAGCACCCCAGCTTCGGCGGACCGCAGGACGTGCTCTACGGTTGGCAATCCGACCTGTCGGTCTCGGGACGGCCGCTGCGCGTCGGCGGCCGTGCGCGCGCGAGCGGCCTGGGCGTGCACGCGCACTGCACGCTCACGCTGCGCCTGCCCGAAGGGGCGCGCGCGCTGCGTGTCGGCGCGGGCCTGTGCGACGAGGTGGGCGAGATCCCGGCGCGGGCGTCGGTGGCTTTCGAGATCCTGGTCGACGGCGTCTCGCGCGCCGGTCCGCTGCGGCTGATCGAGGGCGAGGCCCCGCTCGTGCTGCGCGTCGACGGGCTGGCGGACTGCCGCCTCGTGCAACTGCGCGTCGATGACGGCGGCGACGACGACGCCGGCGATCGCGCCGCGTGGTTCGACGGCCTCGTCCTGCTGGCGAACGGCTGAGCGCGGTGCGCGCGCGCGCCGCTCTCCTGGCGCTGGTGGCGCTGGCCTGCGGGCAGCAGGCGCCCGCGCCCGGCCCGGCCGCGCGCGTCGCGGTGATCGGCGTCGACGGCGCGACCTTCACCGTGATCGACGAACTGCTCGCGCAGGGGCGGCTGCCGCATCTGGCCGCGCTCATCGCGCGCGGCACGCGCGCGGTGCTGCGCAGCTCCCCCGAGTCGGACGACAGCCCGGCGCTGTGGGCCACGATCGCGACGGGCACGGGCCTCTCACGCCACGGCATCCTCGGTTTCACGCGCCCCGCGGCCGAGGGCGGCGGGCTGTACCGCTCGAGCGACCGGCGCGTGCCCGCCCTGTGGGACATGGTCGCGGCGCGCGGCGGCCGCGTCGGCATCGTCGGCTGGTGGAACACCTGGCCGGCCGAGCCGCTCGCCGACTACGTCGTGAGCGACCGCCTGCCGCGCACGCTCTACGCGCGCAACGTCGCCGCCGGCGAGCAGGGGATCACGCATCCGCCGGAGCTGGCCGCGGAGCTGGCCCGCTTCGTGACGGCGCCCGACCGCCTGCCGCGCAGCGAGTTCGAGCGGCTCGGGCGCTTCACCGACGCCGAGTGGGCCGCCGCGTTGCAGGAGCCCGACGGTCCGGTGGCGGGCCACGGACTGCTCGCGTTGCGCTACGCGCTCGCGGCGCAGCAGAGCCTGCTCGACGCGGCGCTGCACCTGCTCGCGACCCGACCGCAGCCCGAGCTGTTCTGCGTGTTCCTCGAACTGCCCGACCGCACCGGGCACCTGTTCTGGAGCGCGTATCAGCCGCAGGAGGTGCGCGGCGGGGCCGGCGCGGTGCCCCCCGAGTGGATCGAGCGGCGCGCGAGCGTCGTGCCCGAGTCCTACGTGCTCGTCGACGAAGCCATCGGTCGGCTCGTCGCGGCGCTCGCGCCCGACACGACGATCCTGATCGTGTCCGACCACGGCATGCAGTCCAACGGCGAGGTCGGCGGCGACCCGACCGACCCTGCGCGATTGACGCGCTCGGGGCGCCACCACCCCGACGGAGTGCTCATCGCCGCGGGTCCCGCGATCGCGCCGGGCGGTAGCGCGCCCGCCGATCTGTTCGACGTCGCGCCGACGGTGCTGGCCGCGCTCGGTCTGCCGCCCAGTCGCCAGCACGAGCGCCCGCCGCTGCTGGCCCTGCTGGCGCCGGAGTTCGTCGATGCGCATCGGGCGCAGGCGCCCCTCGCCGATCCGCCGCGCGAGGTGTCGGGCGGTCCCGAGCTGCCCGGCGTCGACGAGCAGTATCTGCGTCAGTTGCAGGCCACCGGCTACCTCGGCGGCGGCGAGCGCTGAGCGGCGGCCGCGCCCGGCACGTAATCCCCGCCGGGCCGGCCCGTCGGGGGGGCATGAGAGATCGCCTGAGTGCCCGCGTGGCCGCGCTGCCGGCCGAAGAGGTTCCGCTCGAGGACGTGCTCGCCGGCCTGCTGCTGCCCGACGGGCCGGTGGAGGAGGGCCGCGCCGCGTGTCGCACGCTGCTCGGCGCGGCGGGCGGCCTGACGCGCCTGTCGCGCATGTCCTACGGCGAGCTGGTGCGGGAGGTCGCCGCGCTGCCCGCGGCGCAGCCGGACGACGGCCTGCGCCTGCACTGCGCGCTCGAACTCGGGCGGCGCGCGGCGCGCGCGGCGCTGCCGCCGGGGCGCGTGGTGCGCGGCCTGACCGATCTCGAGCCGCACTTGCGCGGGCTGCTCGACGGGCGCCTCAAGGAGGTCTTCCTCGTCGTGCTGCTCGACGCCAAGAACCGGCCGCTGCGCACCGAGCGCGTGAGCGAGGGCTGTCTGACCTGGTCGGTCGTGCACCCGCGCGAGGTCTTCGCGCCGGCGGTGCGCGAGAGCGCCGGCGCCGTGATCGTCGCGCACAACCATCCCAGCGGCGACCCCACGCCCAGCGCGCAGGACGTCGAGGTCACGGCGCGCCTGCAGCGCGCCGGCGAACTGCTGGGCATCCCGCTGCTCGACCACGTGGTCGTGGGGCGGCGGCGCTGCGTCTCGATGCGCGCGGCCGGCCTGATCGGCGGCGCGACGGTCTCAGCGCCCGGTTGAGCCGCGCGCGTCGGCGTTCGTGCAGCGCTCGGCGAGCTGCGCCGCCACGGCGGCCAGCGCCGCCTCGCGCGCGGCCGACGGCTGGCTGGGTTCGAGTTCGTGGTCGCCCGGCAGCAGGCGCTGCAGCCGCGTGATCGCCGCGAAGGCCGTCTCGACGTCGGCGCTGCCCAGCAGCGCGACGAAGGGCGCCGCGTCGCGGCAGGGGTCGAGCGCCAGCAGCGCGGCCTGCAGCGCGACGTCCTCGTCGGCCGATGCGGGCGGGCCGGCGGCGGCGCGGGCGCTCAGCAGGGCCAGGGCCTCGGGGCGGCCGCTGCGCCCCAGCGCGTCGAGGATCGCGACCACGACCTCGGGTTCGCGGCGCCGCTCGAGCGCCACGACGAGCTGGTCGGCCAACCCGCAGGCGCCGGCCGCCGCGGCCGCCGCCGCCGCCAGCGGCGTGGCGGCTTCCTCCAGCAGCGGCACGCCGACGACGGTGGCGATGCGCGCGCGCGTCTTGCCGTCGGACTCGGGCGCGAGGCGCTCGAGGACCTCGAGCACGTGCAGGCGCACGTACTCGTCCTCGCTGCGCAGGCCGACGAGCAGCGGCTCGAGCACGGCGGGGCCGCTGTGCGCGAGCACGAAGCGCGCGTTGTCGACCTGCCGCAACTGATAGGACGCCAGGTGCGCGACGAGCAGCTCGACGCGCGCGCGATGGCGCGGGTCGGAGAGCGGCGCGGCCGACCACAGCGCGATGCGCTGCTCGTCCCACCAGGCGGCCGCCGCGCGCACGGCCGCCTCGCGCGCCGGCGCCGGCGACGGGTAGGGCAGGAAGCCGAAGTCGGTCCCGGCCAGCGCGACCAGCCCGGGCAGCGCGAGTTCCTGCGCGAAGGCGATGCGGTCCTTGCGATCCCACTGCAGCGCCAGCGCGTCGGCCTGCAGGTCGGTGTTCTCGGCCAGGATCATCAGGATGAGCGGCACGCCGGCGGGGTTGCCGAGGCGGGCCAGGGCGGCGGCCTCGGCGGCGCGCACTTCGAGCGGCACGTCGTAGTCGATGGGGTAGGGGCCGATGCCGGCGAGCAGGCGCGGGATGGCCTCCGCGCAGCCGCTCTCGCCGAGCAGGTGGGCCGCCACGATCGCGACGCCGTCCTGCTCGTCGCGCAGCGCGCGCATGAGCGTGGCCGGCGCGGCCGGCGAGCGGGCGTCGACGAGCGCGGAGAGCGCGTCGACGCGCGCGGCGGGCAGCGCGTGCGCCAGCGCCTGCTCATCGGCGGGCGCCTGCCCCGGCAGCGGCGCGGCGAGCACGTCGCGCCAGAACCAGCCGCGCTCTCCCGGAGCCACGCCGGGCAGCGGCGGCGTGCCGGGAGCCGGCTCGCCGCACGCGGCCAGCAACGCCAGCAGGCACGGCAGCAGACCCTGGCGGACGGCCGTCAGCATGGCTTGCAGTTTGACATGGCGCCCCGCCGCCCGGTATCAGAGGTGCGCACGCCTCGTGACCGGAGCAGAGCAGATGGCCGCCGCCGAACTCGACCAGGATCTGCTGGCCATCCTCGCCTGCCCCGAGACCAAGGAGCCCGTGAAGCTGGCCGACGGCGCCCTCGTCGCGCGCGTGAACAAGGCGATCGAGGGCGGCAAGGTCCGTTCGCGCGACGGCAACCCCGTGACGCGACCGATGGACGGCGCGCTGCTGCGCCAGGACGGCAAGATCCTGTACCCGGTGCGCGGCGGCATCCCGATCATGCTCATCGACGAGTCGATCGTCGTCGAGTCCGTCGGCACCTGACGCGCGCCCCGCCCGGCCACCATGGAAAAGCGTCTGCCGCTGGCGCTCCTCGCGAGCCTGCTGTTTCTCTGGATCTACAGCTCGCTGTATCCGGCGCCGTCGGCGCCGCCCGCAACGGGTGACGCGGCACCGCAAGGCACGGCGAGCGCGTCCGGGGCCGGCGACGCGGCGCGCCCCTCGGCGCCCGGCCCGGGCGCGATCCCCGAGCCGATCGCCGCGGCCGAGCCCGAGGTCGAGGGCCAGCCGGTGCCCTTCGCCGGCACCGGCTTCGTCGCCGAGTTCAACACGCGCGGGGCGGGCCTGTCCTGGCTGCAGCTCACCGACTACGTCAAGGAGGCCGGGCAGGACGAGCCGCTGCGGCTGGTCGGCCATCCGCTCGACGAGGGGCCGAGCCTGCTGCTGCGCGAGTTCGAGGGACGCTATCCGCTCGAGCGCGTGGCCTGGAGCGTCGAGCGCGGCACGACCGCCGAAGGGCGCGCGCGCCTGCTGTTCCGCTGGACGGCGCCCGACGGACTGCGCTTCACGCGCACCGTCGAGGACCGCGGCCTGCCGCACGCCTTCGCGCTGTCCCTGACGGTCGAGAACACCGCCGCGGCCAGCGCCGGCGGCACGCTGCTGCTCGTGCAGGAGGGCCCGCGCGGCCTGATCGACCCCAGCGCGGGCATCGCCTTCGGCGCCGGCATCACCGCGCTGGCGGTCGTGCGCGAGAGCCCGGTCGAGACGGACGTCACGACCTGGACGGGCGGCGATCTGCAGAGCGGCGCGCCCCGGCGCATCGCCGGCAGCGAGACGCTGCTGGCCGCGGGCACGATGACCAACTACTTCGCCGTCGTGCTCGCCCCGGGGCCCGCGACGCTGCCCTCGCTGGTGCAGCCCTCGGCCGTGCTCGACGGCGCGGCGCTCGAGCAGGCCGTGGCCGGCAAGGCGCCGCCCGACGCCTCGGAGGCCGAACTGTGGCGCGCGAAGCTCGCGCCCGAGCACCGGACCAACGCGCAGGTGAGCCTGCTGCTCGGCACGACGCTGCCCGCGCCCGACCGGCCGCTGAACGCCGAGTTCCTGGTCTATGCCGGTCCCAAGGAGCGCGGTGCGGCGGCGCGGCCCGAACTGGCGGCCTTCCTCGGGCCGATCATCGAGGACGGCCACGGCAGCATGGCCTGGATCAACCACGCGCTGCTGGCCGTGCTGCGCTTCTTCCACTGGGCCTGCGGCAACTGGGGCGTGGCGATCGTGCTGCTCACGCTCATCGTGCGCGTGCTGCTGTTCCCGCTCAACCGCGTGCAGCAGTCGTCGATGGCCAAGTACTCGGCCACGATGCAGCGCCTCAAGCCGGAACTCGACGCGCTCAAGGCCAAGTACAAGAACAACACGCGCAAGTTCAGCGAGGAGCAGATGAAGCTGCTCAGGGCGCACGGCGCGACGCCGCCGCTCGGCGGCTGCCTGCTCATGTTCCTGCAATTCCCGATCTGGATCTCGCTGTTCCAGATCCTGCGGACCTCGATCGAGCTGCGCCACGCGCCCTTCGTCGGCTGGGTCTCCGACCTGTCGCGTCCCGACGCCATGCCGCTGCCCTTCGCGCTCGGCGGCCTCGAGCACCTCAACCTGCTGCCGATCCTGATGGCGGCCGCGATGGTGCTGCAGATGCGCCTGCAGCCGCCGCCGGCCGACCCCAGCCAGGCCCAGATGCAGCGCATCATGGGCATGCTCATGCCGGTGATGATGCTGTTCTTCCTGTACGGCTATCCGTCGGGGCTGGCGCTGTACATCTTCACCTCGTCGGTGCTGGGCATCTTCGAGTACCGCCTCATCCGCAAGTACTGGCCGGTGCCCGGGACGGCGGCCAACCCCGAGGTCGTGGCCGCCCCCGCGGTCCGCAAGTAGCGGCGCAGGGCGGCGCGCGGCGCCGCTCCTAGGGCGCGGCGCGCGCTTGTCGTATCCTCTGCCCGCGTCATGGACGAACCGACCCGAACCCGGACGAAGCGCTCGCGCGGCGGGCTGCTGCTCGTCGCGCTCGCGCTGCTGCTGGGCGCGTGGGAGATCGCCGGGCGCGTGATGCCGGCCGTGCCGGTCACGCCGCTGGGCTTCGTGCGCGCGGCCCTCGCCGTGGCGGCCGGCGATTCGCCGCCGGCGGCGCTCGACGACGAGTTCCTCGCCAAGATGGCCTACCGCCCGCTGCCCTACGTCATGTGGGGTCTCAAGCCCGGATGGGCGCGGGAGGTCAAGGCCGACGGCATCGTGCGCACGAGCAACTCGCTGGGCTTCCGCGGGCGGGAGATCGAGCAGCCCAAGCCCGCCGGGCGCTACCGCATCGTGTGCCTCGGCGGTTCGACGACCTACTCGGACGCGGTCGGAGACGCCGACACCTACCCGCTGTTCCTCGAGCAGTTCCTCCGGGAGGCGCGGCCCGACCTCGACCTCGAGGTCGTGAACGCGGGCGTGCCCAACTACACCACGTACGAGTCACTCTGCAATCTGGCCTTCCGCTGCCTCGAGCTGCAGCCCGACATGATCGTGGTCTATCACGCGGTCAACGACTACCGCACGGTGCTGTACCGCAATCACGTTCCGACCAACGACCACTATCGCAAGGTCTGGGACGGTTCGGCGCACGGCTACAAGGCCGGCGCGAGCGGCACCGAACTGGCGCAGGGACTCGCGCCGTTCGTGCAGCACCTGCCGCCCGAGAACAACGGCGACCAGCGCGAGAACGCCGTGCGCAACGGTTCGGGCGCCTACCGGCGCAACCTGGCGAGCATGGCGGGCATCGCCCGGGCCCACGGCATCCGGCCCGTGTTCGTCGGCTTCGTCAGCGACGAAGTCAGCGAGAGCGGCAGCTATCCCGGCGCCGAGAAGGTCGCGGCGGACATTCTCGCCGGCGTGATCGACTTCAACGCCGCGATGCAGCAGGTCGCGCAGGAGCAGGACGTGCTCTACATCGACCTGCGCACGGGCTTCCCGCAGGGGCAGGGCTGCTTCCACGACCCGGTGCACATGACGGCCAAGGGGACGCGCCTCAAGGCGCAGGCCATCGCCCGCGGCCTGCTGCCCGCGCTGCCGTGAACGCGCTGCGCATCTCGGTGGCGGCCCCGTGCTTCAACGAGGCCGAGAGCATCGGCGCGGTCGTGGCCGAGTGGGATCGCGTGCTGTCCAACATCCCGCGCGGCAGCGAGATCGTGCTCTGCAACGACGGCTCGACCGACGGCACCGGCGCGATCCTCGAGCAGCTGCGGGCGCGCCACCCGCGCCTGCGCGTCGTGAGTTTCGAGACCAACGGCGGCTACGGCCGCGCGCTCTCGGCCGCCATCGACGCCACGCAGGGCGAGTACGTCGTGACCATCGACAGCGACGGGCAGTTCGACCTGTCCGACGCGATGGGACTGCTCGGCGAACTCGAGGACGGCGACTACGACTGCGTGACCGGCTTCCGCAAGGGCAAGAAGGACAATCTGTTCCGCGTGGTCATGGACCGCGGCCTGAACCTGCTCGTGCGCACGCTGTTCGACGTGAAGCTGCGCGACACCAACTGCGCCCTCAAGGTCGCCAAGGGCGAGGTGCTGCGCGGCCTGAAGATCGAGGCGCGCGGCTTCCCGACGCCGACCGAGATCTGCGTGCGGCTGGCCGCGCAGGGCTGCCGCATCGGCGAGGCGGGGGTCGTGCACCGCGAGCGCGCCGGCGGCGCCAGCAAGCTGCATCCCTGGCGCACGGCCTTCTCGATGCTGCGCTTCCTGCTCTACCTGCGCCGGAAATTGAAGCTCTACCGCGCCCGGATTATCGTCGAGCCATGACTCCACCCGCTGCCCGGGCCGGCGACGGCCAGATCCTCGGCGTGATCCTCGCGGCGGGCAAGGGCACGCGCATCGCGCCCTTCTCCGAGCGCTTCCCCAAGCCGATGCTGCCGATCCTCGGCAAGCCGCTGATCCAGCACCAGGTCGAGTGCCTGCGCGACCTGGGCGTGCGCAAGGTGCTCATCGTGATCGGGCACCTCGGCTACGAGGTCGTGCGGGGGCTGGGCGACGGCACGAAGCTGGGCGTCGAGATCGAGTACGTCGACCAGGGCCCGACGCTCGGCATCGCGCACGCGGTGGGCAAGCTCGAGAGCCGCATCGACCGGCCCTTCATGCTCTTCCTGGGCGACATCTTCTTCGTGCACGAGGGGCTCGCGACGCTGCCGGGCATGCTCGGCACCGACGACGTGCGCTGCGTGCTGGCCGTCAAGGAGGAGCCGTCGGTCGAGGCCATCAAGCGCAACTTCGTGGTCATGGAGGACGCCGCCGGCTTCGTGACGCGCGTGATCGAGAAGCCGCAGCACCCGCGCACGCGCCTCAAGGGCTGCGGCCTGTACCTGTTCGACCCGATCTTCTTCGACGCCGTGCGGCGCACGCCGCGCACGGCGCTGCGCGACGAGTACGAGATCACCGACGCGATCCAGATCTTCCTCGACGACGGCCACCGCGTGAAGGCGGCCCGCGTCGTGCGCGAGGACCTCAACCTCAGCTATCCGCCCGACCTGCTCGACATCAATCTCAAGCTGCTCGGCCAGGGCAAGCACGTCGGGCAGGGCGTGACGCTCGCGCCGGGCTGCACGGTCGAGCGCAGCGTGATCATGGACGGCGTGCGCGTCGAGCAGCCGATCGCGATCCGCGACAGCCTGATCTTTCCCGGCGTGACGGTCGCGGGCGGGGGCGACGTCGTGCGGCGCATCCTCACGTCCGACCATTCGATCGACTGTCGATGACTCCGGCGATCGGCCGCCGATGAAGCGCGCACTCGTCACGGGCGGGGCGGGTTTCATCGGACACCACCTCGTGCGCGCGCTGCTCGCGCGCGGCCTCGAGGTCACCGTGCTCGACGACCTCTCGCTGGGCCGGCGCGAGAACGTGCCGCCCGAGGCGCGCTTCGTCGAGGGCGACGTGCGCGACCCCGACGCCGTCACGGTGGCGCTCGCGGGCGCCGACTGCGTGTTCCACGAGGCGGCCATCGTGTCCATCCGCGCGTCGGTCGAGGGCTTCGTGCACGACGGCGACGTGAACCTCATGGGCACCCTCAACCTGCTGCAGTGCATGGCCGACGGCGGCGTGCGGCGCGCGGTCTTCGCCTCCTCGATGGCGGTCTACGCCGACAGCCCGACGCCGGCCCCGCTGCGCGAGGACGCGCCGACCGTGCCGATCTCGCCCTACGGCGTCGCCAAGCTGGCGGCCGAGCGCTACTGGCTGATGATGTGCGCGCACTTCGGCATCGAGGGCGCGGCGCTGCGCTACTTCAACACCTACGGGCCGGGCCAGACGCCCACGCCCTACGTGGGCGTGATCACGATCTTCATCAACAAGCTGCTGCGCGGCGAGACGCCGGTGATCTTCGGCGACGGCGAGCAGCGGCGCGACTTCGTGCACGTGCAGGACGTCGTCGCGGCCAACCTCGCGGTGCTCGACGCGCCGGCCGCGGCCTGCGCCGGCCGCGTCTTCAACGTGGGGACGGGCCGGGCGACCTCGGTCAACGACGTCGCCGCCGGCCTCGGCGCGATCCTCGCGCCCGGTCTGGTGCCGCGGCACGCGGCCGCCGTCGAGGGCGAACTGCGCAACGCGGTCGCCGACACGCGCGCGATCCGCGAGGCGCTCGGCTGGAGCGCGGCGCGCCCGGCGGTCGACTTCGCCGACGTCGTGGCCTACTGGAAGGCCGCCGCCCGGTGAGCTTCCGCTTCGACCAGCTCTCGGCCGAACTGCAGTACGTCCTGCTGCTGTTCCTGCTGTTCTTCCTGCCGCAGTTCCTGCAGCGCTTCCGGCTGCCGGCCGCCATCAGCTGCGTGGGGCTCGGCGCGGCGGCGGGCATGGGTTTCGGCGTGCTGCGCGACGACGCGACGGTCAACCTGCTCTCGACCTTCGGCATCGTCTCGTTGTTCCTGTTCGCCGGCCTCGACGTCGATTTCCGCGAGCTGCGGCGCAACAAGGGCATCCTCGGCCAGCACCTGCTCATCGGCGTGGCGCTGCTCGTGGTCATGACGCTGCTCGTCGAGCGCGTCTTCGGCCTGCCCTTCCAGCAGGCCGTGCTCGTGGGGCTGGCGCTCACGACGCCTTCGACCGGCTTCATCCTCGACTCGCTCGACTCGCTGGGCGTCGAGGTCGGCGAGCGCTCGTGGATCAAGTCCAAGGCCATCGCCACCGAACTGCTCGCGCTCGTGCTGCTGTTCATCGCGCTGCAGCCGGCGAGCGTGCTCGAGATCGCGCTGTCGATGGTCGTGCTGGCGGCGATGGTCGTGTTCCTGCCCTTCGTGTTCCGCCTCTTCGCCGCGGTCTTCCCCAAGAGCGCCAGCAAGTCGGAGTTCGCCTTCCTGGTGATGATGGCCGTGATGTGCGCGCTCATCACGCGGCAGCTCGGCGCCTACTACCTCGTGGGCGCCTTCGTGGTCGGCATCACGGCCCAGCGCTTCCGGCTGAAGATGCCGGGCATGGCCTCGGAGAAGACCCTGCACGCGGTCGAGGTCTTCGCGTCCTTCTTCGTGCCCTTCTACTTCTTCCACGCCGGACTGAACCTGCAGGCCGAGGACTTCTCCGCCGAGGCCGTGCTGCTGGGCCTGCTGCTCGTGGCGCTGCTCGTGCCGCTGCGCGTCTACGTCGTCGCGCTGCACCGGCGCCTGGCCCTCGGCGAGCCGGTGCGCACCGGGGCGCGCATCGGGCTGGCGATCTCGCCGACGCTGATCTTCACCGTCGTGATCGCCGAGATCCTGCACGACCGCTTCGGCCTGGGGCAGCCGCTCTTCGGCGGCCTGATCGTGTTCACGCTGGTGAACACCGTCATCCCCGGACTGATCCTGCGCGTGCCGCCGCTCGAACTCGAGGAGCTGCACGCGCCGCCGGTCGCCCCGGCCGGCGTCGACCCGCTGGCCGTCGATCCGCCCCGCCGGCCGCCCGAAGCCTGATTCCCCCGTCTCCCGCGGAGACCGCCGATGATTCCCGCCCTCGAGGCCCTGCAGCGCCTGCGCGAAGGCAACCGCCGCTTCGTCTCCGACGTCCGCGCCGGCGAGGTCAGCCTGACCGGCCAGCGGCGGCGCACCGTGCTGCCCGGCGACCAGAAGCCCTTCGCGATCATCCTGGGCTGCAGCGACTCGCGCGTGCCGGCCGAGATCGTCTTCGACCAGGGCCTGGGCGACCTGTTCGTGATCCGGGTCGCGGGCAACATCGTCGCGCCCAGCCAGGTCGGCAGCGTGGAGTTCGCGGCCGAGACCTTCGGCACGCGGCTGGTCGTCGTGCTCGGCCACAGCCAGTGCGGTGCGATCGTCGCCACGCTCGACGCGCTGCGGCAGGGCGCCGGCGGCGGCTCGCCCAACCTGCGCTCGATCGTCGACCGCGTGCGGCCGGCGGTCGAGACGCTCATGGCCACCGAACTGCGCCACGACGGCGACGCGCTCGTGCGGCAGGCCGTGCGCGCCAACATCCGCGCCTCGGTCAGTCACCTGCGCCACGGCTCGCAGATCCTCGAGCAGCTCGTCGCGAGGCAGGGGCTGCTCGTCGTCGGCGCCGAGTACTCGCTCGAGACCGGCGTGGTCGAACTGCTCGACGAGCCGGCCGCGACGGGCTGAGCGCCGCGCGGCTAGACTGCGGGCCGACCCATGGCCGAGCAGCCCGACACGAACGGCGGCCCCCGGACGGACGGCACGCGCGCCGCCGACGAGGGCGTCGAGCTGCCCGAACTCCTGGGCGAGATCACGCGCGTGATCGAGTCGGGCCGGCCGATCGACGCCGAGGACTACCTGCGCCGCTATCCGGCGCTCGCGCCCGACCTCAAGCAGTTCTTCCGGACGCGCCTGCTCGAGGGCGGCGACCGCGAGACGGGCCTGGCGGCCGGCGCCGTCATCGACGACTACCGCATCGTGCGCGAGGTGGGGCGCGGCGGCATGGGCGTGGTCTACGAGGCCGAGCAGATCTCGCTGGGCCGCACGGTCGCGCTCAAGGTGCTGCCCGCCTCGCTGCTGCGCGGCAGCTCGGCGGTCGACCGCTTCCGCCGCGAGGCCGCCGCCGTCGCGCGCCTGAGCCATCCGCGCATCGTCGCCGTGCACGGCTTCTCGCACGCCGGCGGCGTGGCCTGGCTGGCGATGGAGTTCGTGCGCGGCCCCGACCTGGCCGAGACGCTCGAGCGGCTGCGCACCGCGCGCACGCACGGCCGGCGCTTCGTGCGCATCAGCGGCCCCGACCTCGAGCAGGACATCGCCGTCTGGGCCCGCGGGCGCAAGCTCGCCGGGACGATGCCGGCCGACCGCGAGCGCGGCGACGGCATCGTCGTCGACCTGCAGAACAGCGCGCACCTCGCCGCGGCCTTCGCGCTCGACGCGGCCGAGGCGCTGGCCCACGCGCACGAGAACGGCATCATCCACCGCGACGTCAAGCCCAGCAACCTGCTGCTCGCTCCCGACGGGCACCTGCGGCTGTCGGACTTCGGCCTGGCCAAGAGCGCGGCCGACGGGTCGCTCACGGCGAGCGGCGACTTCGTCGGCTCGCCGGCCTACGTCAGCCCCGAGCAGGCCGCGCCGCGCCGCCGCAGGATCGACGCGCGCGCCGACGTGTACAGCCTCGGCGTGACGCTCTACGAGCTGCTCACGCTCGTGCAGCCCTTCGCCGCCAAGGACGTCGCGCAGATCCTGCGCCGCATCCTGACCGTCGAGCCGCCGCCGCCGACCAAGGTCAACCCGCGGATCCCGCGCGACCTCGAGACGATCGTGCTCAAGTGCATCGAGAAGGATCCCGAGCGGCGCTACCCGACGGCGGGCGCGCTGGCCGAGGACCTGCGGCGCTTCCTGAGCTACGAGGCCATCTCGGCGCGGCCGCCGGGCACCGTCACGCGCGTGGCGCGCACGCTGCGCCGCCACCGCGTGCGCGCGGCCCTGATCGCGATGGGGGCCGTCATCGCCGCGCTCGGCGGCCTGCTGCTGCGGGACCGGGCGGGCCGCGCCGAGCGCGACCGCATCGTGCGCGAGGTCGCCGACTCGCTGCAGGAGCAGGGCGGGCACGCGACCGCCGTCGGCGTGCTCGACCTGCTGGGCGAGCTGGGCGCCGACGTCTCCGTCGACGAGCGCCGCCGCTCGATCGACGCCGTCAGCGAGCACGCGCTGGCCCTGCTCGCCGACGGGCAGCTCGACGCCGTCGGACGGCTGCTCGAGCAGCTCGACGCGCGCGCCGCCTTCGGCCGCTGGAGCGAACTCGACCGCCGCCTGCTCGAGAACCGCATCCGCGACATCAAGCTCGGGCAGGCGCGCGCGCTGCAGCGGCTGCTGCTGGCGGCGCCCGACGCGCCGGCCTCGACGGCGCTGCGCCGGCAGCATCTCGGCGCGCTCGAGCGGCTGCTCTCCGACGAGGACGAACTCGTGGCCAAGAACGCCGCCGTGATCGTCGCGGCCGTCGGCGACCCGACCTCGCTCGGCGCGCTGGCGGACGCGCTCGCGCGCCGCCGCGACGCCGTGGGCCGGCGCGCGCTGCTGGCCGCGCTGGGGGCGCTCGGCCAGGAGGGCGCGGTGCCCTTCGTCGCCGCCGCGAGCCACGACACCGACCCGGCGATCCGCATGGCGGCGCTCGATGCGCTCGAACGGCTCGATCCTCCCGAGCTCGACGCGCTGCTCAGCCACCTGGCCAACGATCCCGAACCCTGGCTGGTCGACCAGTTCCGCGCGCTGCGCCAGCGCCTCGCGGAGCGGCCGCTGCCATGATCGGCCCGTCGTCCTTCGCCGCCGCGCTGACGCTCCTCGCGCTGTCCGTCGCCGCGTGCGGGCCGGCGCGCCCGGCGGCGATCGGCATCGTGCTGCCGCTGCAGGGCCCCACGAGCCAGTGGGGCCACGAACTCGAGTCGGGCATGCGGCTGGCGCTCGAGCGGTCGGGCGCCGAGATCCCCGTGATCATCCGCGACAACGCGGGCAGCGCGCGCGGCACGTCGGCCGCGATCGAGACGCTCGTGGCCCAGGGCGCCAACGTCGTCATCGGCCCGCTGACCACCGACAACGCCGTCACGGCGGGCATCGTGGCGCGATCGCTCGGCATCCCCTGCGTGGTGCCGGCCGCGACGGGCCCCGGCGTCACGCGCGAGGGCGGGTGGGCCCTGCGCATCTGCTACGAGGACGGGCAGGCCGGCCGCGCGCTGGCGCAGTTCGCGCGCGTCGACCGGGGCCTGACCGACCTGGCCGTCGTGATCGACCTCGACTCGGCCTACTCGCTCGGCCTGGCGGAGGCCTTCACGCTGGAGTTCCAGCGGCAGCGCGGGCGCATCGTGGCCGAACTGACCTACCGCGGCGGGTCCGACGACCGCGCGGGCGTGCTCGACGCGCTGGCCGCGCTCGACGTGCAGGGCGCGCTGGTGGCCGGCTACGCGCCGGACCTGGTCGTGATGCTCGAGCAGGCGGACGACGCGCGCCTCGCGGGCCTGCAGCTCTTCGGCGGCGACGCCTGGGACGGTTCGGGCCTCGCCCAGCGCCTGCCCGGGCGCGTGGCCGCCGCGTTCCACACGCGGCACTTCTCGCCCGAGGACGGCCAACCCGCGGTCGTCGACTTCCTCGCCGCCTGGCGGGCGCGCCACGTCGAAGCGCCGAGCGACGCGGCGGCTCTCGGCTACGACGCGATGCAGCTGCTGCTCTCCTGCTGGCAGCCCGATCTCGACGGCGCGGCGCTGCTCGCCCGGCTGCGCGCGGCGCAGCACGCCCCGGGCGTGACGGGCGCGGTGCGCTTCGACCGCTACGGCTCGGCGAGCCGCAAGTCGATCCACATCGTGCAGGCGCACGACCCGGGCGCGCCGAAGTTCGTCAAGCGCGTCGACGGCTGAGCGGCCGCCCGCCGCGCCGGCGGACGAATCCCGCACCCCTTCAATTCGTGGCCGGGCGGGGTTGGAAACCCCATATCTTGTGGGATACTCGCCCTTCGCGCGGGACAGGTGGTGGTCGGCAGACCCTCATCGGCGGCCCGCCGGAGGCCCCTTCGTGCGCTGTCCGTACTGCAAAGCCAACAACGACCGGGTCATCGACTCGCGGCTGTCGGGCGAGGCGGACTGCATCCGCCGGCGGCGCGAGTGCCTCGAGTGCAAGGGGCGCTTCACGACGTACGAGAAGACGGGCGAGACGACGCTGCGCGTGATCAAGAAGGACGGCACGCGCGTGCCCTTCGACCGCGACCGCATCCTGAGGGGGCTGCTCGTGGCCTGCGAGAAGCGGCCCGTGCCGACCGAGGCCCTCGAGGCCGTCGTGGCCGGCATCGAGGCGCAGCTGCTCGAGATGTTCGACAAGGAGGTCTCCTCCAAGTACATCGGCCACCTCGTCATGGAGGCCCTGCGCGAACTCGATCAGGTGGCCTACGTACGCTTCGCGTCGGTCTACCGGGAGTTCAAGGACGTCAACCAGTTCCTCGACGAGCTCAAGCCGCTGCTCGGCGGGGTGCCGGCGGCGCTGGCGGGCGAGGTCGGCCGGCGCGGCGTGCGGGAGGGCAATGGTGCGTCGGGACCCTGACGGCGCGCCGCGCCTGGTCGTCCGCAAACGCGACGGGCGGCGCATGGCTTTCGACCCCGGCCGTCTGCGGGCCTCGCTGGCGGCCGCGCTGCAGACCGTGGGCGCCGCCGAGCCGACGCTGGCGGCCGATCTGTGCGACGTGGTCGTCGCCTACCTCGCCAGCCACCCCGAGCCGGCGCCGCTCTCGACCGCGCGCCTCGCGCAGCTCGTCGACCAGGTGCTGACGGGCGCCGGACACGGCGCCGCGGCGGCGGCCTTCGCGCGCCTGGCCGAGGAGCGCCGCTCGGCCGCCAGCGGACTGCGCATCCGCCCCAGCGGCCCCGAGGAGGTCGTGCGCGACGTGCCGCCGGCGGCCGAACTCGGCGGCGAGTCGTGGAGCAAGGGGCGGCTCATCCAGTTGCTGGCCAACGAGGCGCGGCTCGACGACGAGCTGGCGCAGCAGGTCGCCTCGGACGTCGAGCGCACGCTGTTCGCGTCGGGCCTGCGCAGCGTGAGCGCGGCGCTGCTGCGCGAGTGGATCGACAACGAACTGGCCGTGCGCGGCTTGCCGGCGCGGCTCGGCCAGCGGCAGTGGGTCGGCTTGCCGGCCCACGAGCTGCGCGAGCTGCTGGCGACGGGCAGTTCGGGCCGCGAGGTCGAGCGCGCCACGAGCGAGCGCCTGCTGGGCCGCTACGCCCTGCGCGAGGCGGTGCCGCCCGAAGTCGCCGCGGCCCACGAGGACGGCCGCCTGGAACTCGAGCACATCGGACGCGGCGCGCGCGTCGACGCGCTCGTGCTCGCTCCCTGGCGGCTGCCGGTGCTGGCGGCGGCCGCGCCCACGCGGCGCGCGCGGCTCGCGGCCCTCGGGCCGCTGGCCCGCGCGCTGGCCCACCACGTCGCGCGCGAACTCGTGCTCGTCTGGGACGGCCCGGCGCTGCCGGTCAGCGCCGCCACCGAACTGCTGCTCGACCTGGCCGAACCCGCGCCCGACGGCTGCGCGCTCGTGCTGGCCCTGCCGGCGGACCGTCCCGCCACCGTCGAGGCCTTTCTCGGCGCGCTGCAGGCGCTCGCGGCCACGCCGCGCTGGGGGCTGCCCCGCGTGCGACTGCCGGCCGCCGCGCTGTCGCCCGCGATGCTCGAGCGCGCGGTCGCGATCGAGGACGTCGATGCCCGGCTGCAGTTCACCGCGGCGTTGCCGCGTCCGGGGCTGGCGAGCTGCTCGGTGGCGGTCAATCTCGCGCGCGCGGCGCTCGACGCCGGTCCGCGGCGGGTACACGACTTCCTCGCGCGGCTCGACGCCTCGCTGGCGCTGGCGCGCACGGCCATCGTCTCGCAGGCGGCGCTGCTCGAGGACGGCGCCGGCGTGCGCAGCGAGCTGCGCCGGCGCACCGGGCTGGCCCTGCCGGCGCGGCCGCGGCTGGCGCTCGTGGGGCTCGCCG
>CAZBBB010000047.1:0-20632 GCA_964490005.1 uncultured Phycisphaerales bacterium
CGGCGCGCTGCCCGGCGCGGCGGGGGGGCCCGCGGCGCGCCTGAGCCCGCGTTCGCGGCGCGGCGTAGACTGGCGCCTTCCGGGCGCACGCGGCGCCCGGGTTCCCGGAGTCGCCGTCATGTCCTCCACGCCGCTTCTCGCCACCCTGGTCCTGTGCACCGCCGCCCTGCTCGGCCGGCCCTCGGCGGGGCCGGCGCTCACCGCCGAGCAGGCCGAGATCCTCGCGCACCTGTCGCTCACGTCGATCGACGACGGGCACGGCAACGCGCTCAAGACGATCCGCATCACGGGCGTGAACGTGCAGATCGTGAACGGCCTGCGCGCGACGAACGGCAACCCCGCGCAGCCCGCCTCGATCGACCCGGCCGCGACGCGCGTCAACGGGCTGGGCAACCTCATCGTGGGCTACGCCGAGACGGCCCTCGTCGAGCCGGAGCGCACCGGCAGCCACAACCTCGTCGTCGGCAAGCAGCACAACTGGTCGAGCTTCGGCGGGCTGCTGGCGGGCGACAACTCGACCGTGACGGGGCCGTACGGGTCGGTGTCGGGGGGGCTCGGCAACACCGCGCGGGGGCACGCCTCGACGTGCAGCGGCGGCATCCTCAACCTCGCGACCGACGAGGCGGCGACCGTGAGCGCCGGCTCGTACAACATCGCGTCGGGCATGCACGCGACGGTGAGCGGCGGCGCCTACAACATCGCGGCGGGCAACTACGCGACGGTGAGCGGCGGCGAGCAGAATCGCGCCGAGGGTCTCAACGCGTCGATCAGCGGGGGCAACGGCAACGTGGCGGCGGGCACGGTGTCGAGCATCGTCGGCGGCAGCAACGGGCGCGCCGAGGGTTACGCCGCGACGATCGTGGCGGGCGAGAACAATCTCGCGTGGGGCGACTACTCGGTCGTGATCGGCGGCTCGCAGAATCTCTCGGGCAGCGCGGGCGCGCCGCGCGTCGCGGAGTTCTCCGTCGTCGTGGGCGGGCGCTCGGGGCGCGCGCTCGGCGCGTGGTCGACCGTGAGCGGCGGCGGCGGGCCGGACGCGGGCGACGGCAACGTCGCGTCGGGAGAGTACGCGACGGTCGGCGGCGGCCGGGCGCGCGGGGCGGGCGGCGAGGCCGACTGGGCCGCGGGCTCGCTGCTCGAGGACTCCTGAGTTCGGCGCGCGCGGCGACGTCGCGATCGCGCGCGTGACCCGCGGGCCGCGCGCCTTGCCCCTCCTCCGGCAGCCCGCTATCCTGCTCCGCCCGTCCTCGCGGACGGATTCGGGATCTCTCGTTCTCCCCGTCGCGGTGGCCGATGTTCAAGCCGGTCTTCCACTTCCTTGAACGCTTCGGCAACGTCGTGGGCCGCACGCTCATGACGCTGATCTACTTCGTGGCCGTGATGCCCGTGGCGATCGTCTTCCGCCTGGTGGCCGATCCGCTCGTGCTGCGCGCCGGCGCGAAGAGCACCTGGCGCCCCTGGTCGCAGATCAACGAGACCCTCGAAGACGCGCGCAAGCAGGACTGACGCATGTACATCCTCGGCCTGTCCTTCTACTACCACGACGGATCGGCCGCGCTGATCCACGACGGGCGCGTGATCGCGGCCGGCGAGGAGGAGCGCTTCTCGCGCCGCAAGCACGACCCGGGCTTTCCCGAGCAGGCCATCGCGTTCTGCCTGAAGACGGCCGGCATCACGATCGACCAGGTCGACTACGTGGTGTTCTACGAGAAGCCCTTCGTGAAGTTCGAGCGGCTGCTCATGACGGCCTTCGCGACCTTCCCGCGCTCGGTGAAGGTGTTCCGCGAGTCGATGCTGGCCTGGCTGCAGAAGAAGCTCTGGGTGCGCAGCCTGATCCTCGACAAGCTCGGCATCCCGAAGAAGAAGCTGCTGTTCGCCGACCACCACATGAGCCACGCGGCGGCGGCCTTCTACTGCTCGCCCTTCGACGAGGCCGCGGTGCTGACGCTCGACGGCGCCGGCGAGTGGACGACCGCGACCATGGGCGTGGGGCGCGGCACGAAGCTCGAGATCCGCAAGGAGATGCGCTTCCCGCACTCGGTGGGACTGCTGTATTCGGCCTTCACGGCCTACTGCGGCTTCGAGGTCAACGAGGGCGAGTACAAGCTCATGGGCATGGCGCCGTACGGCGAGCCCAAGTACGTCGACCGGATCATGAAGATGATCCGCATCAACGACGACGGTTCGCTGTGGCAGGACATGCGCTACTTCGCCTACCACTGGTCGGCGACGCACTCCTTCACGCCGGCCTTCGAGGAGGTCATGGGGCGGCCGGCGCGCGATCCGGCGCTCGAGGACAAGAGCCTCGACCCCTTCTACTGCGACGTCGCGATGTCGATCCAGAAGGTCACCGAGACGATCATGCTGAAGATGGCGCAGCATCTGGCCGAGACGACCGGCCTGAAGAAGCTGTGTCTGGCGGGCGGCGTGGCGCTCAACTCGGTGGCGAACGCGAAGATCATCGACGCGACCGACATCGAGGAGATCTACGTGATGCCGGCGGCGGGCGACGACGGCGGCTGCGTGGGCGCGGCGCTGTGGGCCTACCACCACCTGCTCGGCAAGCCGCGCGCCGGGCCGCTCGAGCACGCCTATCTCGGGAGCGAGTACACCGACGCCGAGATCGAGGCCTTCCTCTCGAAGAACGCGATCAAGTACACGTACATCTCCGACGACGAGACCTTCTTCCGGCGCGTCGTCGAGGACCTCATGGGCGGCAAGGTCGCGGGCTGGTTCCGCGGGCGCTTCGAGTTCGGGCCGCGCGCGCTCGGGGCGCGTTCGATCATCGCCGACTGCCGCGACACGAAGATGAAGGAGCTGGTCAACGCCAAGATCAAGTTCCGCGAGGCCTTCCGGCCCTTCGCGCCGTCGGTGCTCGCCGAGCGCGCCGCCGACTGGTTCGAGCTGCCCAAGGGCAAGGGCGAGCCGTGGCCGGCGCGCTTCATGCTCTACGTGGTGCCGGTGAAGGACGACAAGCGCGACAAGATCCCCGCGATCACGCACGTCGACGGCTCGGGGCGGCTGCAGACGGTCATGCGCCGGTTCAATCCGGCCTATCACCGCGTGATCGAGCTGTTCGAGGAGCAGACTGGCGTGCCGGTGATCCTCAACACCTCGTTCAACCTGAAGGGCGAGCCGATCGTCGAGACGCCGGCGCAGGCCTTCAACACGTTCAGCCGCAGCGAGATGGACGTCCTGTATCTCGGCAACTACATCATCGAGAAGGACGCCAAGCGGATCATCGACAGCACGCCGTTCATGCTGCGCCACGAGGGCGACCGCATCGTGGAGATGGTCTCGTGAGCATCGGCACGATGGAGGCGGTCTTCCTGTCGCTGTGGGGCGTGTTCTCGGTCCTCTTCTGGGCGAACTACCGCAAGGAGGAGCAGCTGCTCGGCGCGATGGCGAAGGTCGCGGGCCTGTTCGGCTTCGTCTACCTGACGATGAAGGGTTTCGACTGGCTGGCGCACACCGTGCCGGCCGCCGACCGCATCGTGCTGTTCAGCGAGGCGCCGACGGTCGACGGCCCGCGCATGCCCGAGTTCGCCAACGCTTTCACCTGGTTCGTGGTCGGCCTGCTCGTGCTCGTCGCGTGGTACGCCCGCAAGAAGGCCGGCACGGTCGTCGCGCTCATCGTCTCGGCCTGGGATCGCGGGCACTGGTACATGCTGCCGGTGATCTTCGTGCTCATGACCGTGGGCCTGGTCCTCGTCGCCGCCGCCGCCTCCCCCGTCCTCTCGCCCTTCATCTACACACTGTTCTAGGTGTCAGGCACAAGAGCGCGGTTTTTCGTAACGCCGGTGCCAGGTTGACGTCAGCCCTCCCGGGAGGGGGGTGCGATGGGGCGGCCGAGGCGATGCGACGGGGCGGGGTGCTGGCATCACGTCCTGAACCGAGGGCTGGCGCGGCGGCCCGTCTTCGAGACGCGCGACGACGTGCGCGCGTTCCTGGCGGAGCTGGCGCTCTCGGTCCGGCGCGGCGAGATCGAGGTGCACGCCTGGGTCGTCCTCACGACGCACTATCACCTGCTCGTGCGGAGCGTCGACGGCGGCCTGTCCGCCGCGATGCGCCGCGTGCACTCGAGCTTCGTGCGGCGCTTCAATCGACGGCGGGGGCGCGACGGCCCGCTGTTCCGCGGCCGCTTCACGTCGCTGCTCATCGAGAACGACGCATACTGGCGAGCCGTGCTGCGCTACATCGACGAGAACCCCGTGCGCGCGGGCCTCGTGAAGGCGGCGCCGGACTGGCCCGACGGCAGTGCGGCGCAGTACGTGCGCGGGCGCGGCGCGCCGTGGCTCGAGCGCGCCGAGGTCGAGCGCGCGCTCAGGGGCGCACTCGGGTCGGCGCGATTCGACGGTTCACGCTACGCGGAGGCCCTGCCGCTCTTGGCTCCGCGCGCGAGTGACGAACTCGTGCGCGCGCGCCTGCGCAACCCGCTGCTGCGCGAGGGCCCGATCGATGAACTCGGCCGGGCGTCGCGGCCGGCCGTCGAGATGTGGCTCGCGGCGCGCGCGATCCTGGCGGACGGCCGTCAGCGTTCGCCGCTCGTCGTGCCGTCCGGCCCGCTGCTGGCTGCGCTCGGCGGCGAACGCGCCAAGCGGCCGGGTTGGAGGATCCGCACCGAGCCGGGCTGGAGCGACGCCTGGTCACTGCTCGAGGCCGGGCTGCTGCACGCCGCGTCGGGCCTCGGGAAGGCCGGCGCGGCGCGGCTTCTGGGACTCGGCGTCTCCGCGGCGCAGCGCCGCATCGAGCGCCACGCGCGGGCGCTCGAGCGCGACGAGGACTACCGGCGCGTCGCCGCCTCGCTCATGCGCGCGACGCTCGACGCGCAGGCAATCGCGTCGCCTGCCACAGCCCGACTCTGATCAGTGGGCGTGCTTGGCCGGCGGCTCGGGCGCGCACTCGGAATCGCACGCGGTGCGCGGCGGCTGCGGCTCGTAGAACAGCACGCCCAGCCCGAGGTCGAGGGGCCCCACGCCGACCGCCGCGCCGACGACGCCGACCTCCACGCGCAGCAGCTTCCACAGATTGAAGTAGAAGATCGCGCCATCGCTGGGGCCATCGAAGATCCCGAGCGAGAGCATCGAGGCCTCCGCCGGCCAGCCGGCCGTCGCGTATCCGCTCACGAGTGCCTTGCTGCGGACGCCCGGCGGGTCGTCATGGGCGCGCAGATCGATCACCGTGCAGCCGGCGAGCGCGAGGCCCAGCCCGAGCGGAGCCATCCAGCGAAGCATCTTCATGTCGAGTCCTCGAGAGCGGAGTATGGGCGGCGCGCCGGCCAAAGGCCCGCGTGCCGAGGCTCGCGACGCTAACAGAGTCCCGCGGAGCCGGGGAGGCGCGCGGACGCGATGTCACGGCGGCGACACAGGTGCCGGCCTCGGATGCGACCTGGCACCGGAACTACGAAAAACCGCGCTCTTGTGCCTGACACCTACAGGGGGTGGTAGGGGGGGAAGAGGTAGCCGACGTTTTCGGCGACGGTGGCGGCGAGCGCCGGTGCGTGCGCGGCGTCGTAGCCTTCGCCGAGCGGGCCGATGCGGCGCAGCCACGGCAGCGCGAGCGTCAGCAGCAGCGCGGCGGCGACCAGGCCGACGAGCGCCCCGAAGGCCTTGTGGCTGGCCTCGCCGCCCTCCTTCTTCTTGCCGGCCGCGCCTCCCAGGATGCGGCCCAGCACCGGCAGCGACAGCACCAGCGCGGCGATCGAGGCGTACGCGAGCGCCAGCGCGCCGGCATCGCCGGGCTCCGCCGAGTTCGGCAGCCACGACACGACGCGCTCGGCCAGGAAGCTGCCGAGCCACAACGCCGCGAGCAGCCACAGCAGCATGCCGAACGCGCGCCCCAGTCCGCCGGCGTAGCCGGCCACCAGACCCAGCACGCAGATGCCGCCCGCCACCCAGTCGATCAGCGGCAGCGCGAACTCGGGGGTCCCGGTCTGAGCGAGCATGCGCCTATAATCCGCCTCCCCTCCGGCCGCATTCAACAGCGGTCCGGAGAAGCTTGGCTTTTCGGGACGGCACCCGCCCGTGTCGCGCCCGCCCGCCCACCGACCGCCGAGGAGTCGCGCATGCTGCCGCTGTCCCGCCTGAAGTCCGAGCTGCCCCTCTGGGAGAAGACGGCCGACCTCGTCGACGAGTACATCGACCTGGCGCTCGACCTGAGCCAGAGCGGCCACCCTGGCGGCAGCCGCAGCAAGGTGCACGCGCTCATCACCCTCACGCTCTCGGGCGCCATGCGCTGGGACATCCGCCACCCCGAGGCCCGGTTCGGCGACCGCTTCGTGCTCGTCGCGGGCCACTGCAACCCCGTCGTCTACGCGCTGCTCGCGCTCTACAACGAGGCCCTGCGCCTGCGTCACGTGCGCACCGGCGACCCGCGCTTCGCCCACCCGCTCGGCCGCGCCCACACCCTGCTCCCCGAAGACCTGCTCACGCTGCGCCAGAACGGCGGCCTGCCCGGCCACGCCGAGATGGAGGGCAAGACGCTGTTCTTCAAGGCCAACACCGGGCCTTCGGGTCACGGCGCGCCGATCGCCGCCGGCCAGGCGCTCGCGCTCAAGCACGCCGGCGCCGGCGAGGTGCGCGTCTTCGCCGTCGAGGGCGAAGGCGGCCACACGGCCGGCGCCCACCACGAGACCAAGAACACCGCGTTCGGCCTCGGGCTGGGCAACTTCACCTACCTGCTCGACTGGAACGACTGCGGCATCGACGACCACCGCATCTCGTCGGTGGTGCACGGCAAGCCGGCGAGCTGGTTCAAGGCGCACGGCTTCCGCGTCGCGGGCACGGAGAACGGCAGCGACTTCGCCTCGCTGCTCGACGCCTTCCACGCCGTGCTCGGCGAGCGCGACGCCGACCAGAAGAAGCCCTCGGCGATCTGGTTCAAGACGCGCAAGGGCCGCGGCTACCTCAAGTACGACAACAAGAGCCACGGCAGCCCGCACAAGTACCACGACGAGAACTTCTGGAAGCTGCGCGAGGCCTTCGCCGCCAAGCACGGCCTGACGCTGCCCGGCCGCTCCGACCCGCCGGCCGCCGATCGCAAGGGCCGCCTGGCCCAGACCGCCGCGCTGCTCTCGGCCGTCACCTCGACGCTCGCGCGCGACACGGCGCTCGTCGATTTTCTGTCCGACCGACTCGTGCAGCTCGGCGAGAGCGTGCCGGCCTCGATCCCGACCTTCAGCTGGGACAACGCTGCGGACCCGCTCGCCGACGCCGACCTCACCGACCCGCGCAAGCTGCCGGCCGAGCTGTTCTTCGCGCCGGGCGACAAGCAGCCCAATCGCGCCGGCTTCGCCCGGGTCGGGGCCTACGTCAACGCGATCGGCAAGCGGCGCTACGGCCGCCCGCTGTTCCTCGTCTGCGCGGCCGACCTCGCCGACAGCACGAACATCTCGGGCTTCGGCAAGGAGTGGGGCGGCTTCAAGGGCTACGGCTGGTACGACCGTCGCAGGAAGCGGCAGCTCAAGGGCGCGATCCTGCCGCAGGAGATCACCGAGTTCACCAACTCGGGCCTGATGTGCGGCCTGGCCTCGGTGAACCTGGCCGAGAACCCGCTGACCGAGTGGCGCGGCTACGCCGGCGCCTGCTCGACCTACGGCAGCTTCAGCTACCTCAAGTACGGCCCGATGCGGCTCTTCAGCCAGGCCTGCCAGGACAGCCAGATCAAGCTCGGCCGCGTGCTCTGGGTCGCCGGCCACAGCGGTCCCGAGACCGCCGAGGACAGCCGCACGCACTTCGGCATCTTCTCGCCCGGCGTGACCTCGCTCTTCCCGCGCGGCCACGTGATCAACATGCACCCGTGGGAGGCCAACGAGGTGCCGGTCGTGCTCGCCGCCGCGCTCGGCAGCGGCGTGCCGATCCTCGTGCTGCACCTCACGCGGCCGCCGATCGAGATCCCCGATCGCGCCAAGCTCGGCATGGACAGCCACCTCGAGGCCGCCCGGGGCGCCTATCTCATCCGCGACTTCGACGACCGGCGTCCGAAGGAAGGCACCGTCATCGTGCGCGGCACCTCGTGCACGGCGAACATCGTGAAGCTGCTGCCGTGGTTCGCCGACGGCGGTCCGAACGTGAAGATCGTCGCCGCGGTGAGCTCGGCGCTGTTCCGCCGCGCGGGGCGCGCCTGGCAGCAGCGCGTGCTGCCGACGCGCGAGTGGGCCGATGCGATGGTCGTCACCAACACCGCCCGCTGGAACGTGCAGAACTGGATCCCGCACGCCGTGGCGGCCGACTACACGCTCTCGCCCGACTTCGACGACCGCTGGCGCACCGGCGGCAGCGTCGAGCAGATCGTGGCCGAGAGCCGGCTCGACCCCGAGAGCCTCAAGGCCGGCATCACGCGTTTCGTCGACGAGCGCGAGCTGCGCCACGAGCGCATGCGCGAGCTGCTCGGCGCGGCCGGCGAGCCGGCCTTCGGCGCGGCGGGGGGCTGAGCGGCCCCTCCCGAGCCGCGCCGCGGGGCCGCCGGGCGCCCCGGATCGACGCCCGCGCATGGCCGGCCACCCAACGACGGGGGTGCGCGGACCGTTCGGGGCCGTCCGGTCGCGCCGCGCGCCCGCGCGCGGAGCGTCGGACCCGACCCGCGCGACCCCCTCGCCAGAAGTCCCGATCTGCGCTAGGGTGTCGCGCAACGGCGGTGGGCGGTGGGTTTCCGGCCGGGCGCGGCGACGCGCCCACGGGCGGCCGGCGGGTCGGCGCGGTGGCGCCGATCCGCTCGCGAAGAGACCCCATGGCCCGGCGTCGCGACGGGAAGCTCCGTGACGCCCCGCGTCCGGCTGCTAGACTGGACCCTTTTTCGCACACACTCGAAACACGGTGTTCACGGACCCATGACCAGCGCGACCAAAGCGAAGACCCAGACACTGCGCGTGGCGGAGAAGATCCCGCGCTCGGTGGCCCTCGCCTTCCTCAAGGGAGCGCCGCGCGAGAACGTCTACCTGATCTCGCGCATCCTCAAGTCGGGCATGGACAACCCGCGCGACCCGGCCCACGGCGTGTTCCTCGGCGTCTTCGACGAGGACCAGTCGCTGCGCGGCCTGTGCTTCATCGGCAACTCGGGCACCATGGTGCTCTCGGTCGACGACCCCAACGTCGCCGACCTGCTCGCCGCCGCCGTCCACGAGCGTGGCCGCAAGTTCACGCTGGCCGTCGGCCAGGACGACGCGCTGCGCCTGTTCATGCAGCGCTGGGTCAAGCTCGGCGGCGCCAAGCCGGTGCTCGACCGGCGCCAGCCCTTCTACGTCATCGAGCCCCGCAAGCTGGCCAAGGGCATCAAGGAGATCGACATGGAGCAGGCCAGCCTCGACTCCATCGACGAGCTCACGGTGCTGGCCTGTGACATGGTCGTCGAGGACCTCAAGCTCAAGCCCGACGAGATCGACCGCCGCAAGTACCGCTTCCGCATGACCGAGCGCATCGTCGAGGGGCGCGCCTTCATGTGCCGCAACGAGGCCGCGCAGGTCATCTTCAAGTGCGATCTCGGCGTGAGCGGCCCGGAGGGCGCGCTGCTCGAGGGCGTCTTCACGCCCAAGTCGGTGCGCGGCCAGGGCATCGCGACGCGCGCGATCTGGACGCTCTGCAAGGACATGTTCGCCGCCGAGCACAAGGTGCCCTTCGTCGTGCTGCACGTCGACGAGAAGAACAAGGCCGCGCGCGCGGTCTACGAGAAGGTCGGCTTCAAGCACGTCGACGACTTCCGTCTCGTGCTGATGCCCACCGGGAACTGAACGGGCGGCGCCGGGCGCGCTCGGCGCCCGGAACGCCCCGCTCAGTGCCCCGCCAGGAAGCGCTCGGCGTCGAGCGCCGCGGCGCAGCCGGTGCCGGCGGCGGTGATCGCCTGGCGGTAGACGCTGTCGGCCACGTCGCCGGCGGCGAAGACGCCCTCGACCGAGGTGCGCGTCGTCCCGCGCAGCTTCACGTAGCCCTTCTCGGTGAGGTCGAGCCGCCCCTTGAAGATGTCGGTGTTGGGCTTGTGGCCGATGGCGACGAAGCAGCCGTCGATGGGCAGCTCGCTCGTCTCGCCCGAGGCCGTGTTCTTCAGCTTGAGCGCGCGCAGGCGGCGCTTGTCGGGCTGCGGGAGCATCTCCTCGACGACGGTGTTGAGCAGGAACTCGATCTTGGGGTTGTCCTGCGCGCGCTTGAGCATGATCTTGCTGGCGCGGAACTCCTCGCGGCGATGGATCACGGTGACCTTCTTCGCGAACTTGGTGAGGTAGTTGCTCTCCTCCATGGCCGAGTCGCCGCCGCCCACGACCGCGACGTGCACGTCGCGGAAGAAGGCCGCGTCGCAGGTGGCGCAGGCCGAGACGCCGTAGCCCATGAGGTGGTCCTCGCCCTTGATGCCGAGCAGCATCGCGGTGGCGCCGGTCGCGACGATGACGGCGTCGGCCTGCACGACCTGATCGTTGCTGTCGGTGAGCGTGAAGGGGCGCTGGCCGAAGTCGACCTGCTCGATGCGCCCGGGGTTCATCTCGGTGCCGAAGCGCTCGGCCTGCTCGCGCATGAAGACCATCAGCTCGGGGCCCATGACGCCCTTGGGGAAACCGGGGAAGTTCTCGACCTCGGTCGTGATCGTGAGCTGCCCGCCCGGCTGCAGGCCCTCGTAGAGCAGCGGCTGCAGGTCGGCGCGGGCCGCGTAGATGGCGGCGGTGTAGCCGGCCGCTCCCGAACCGATGATCACGAGCTTGCGCGACATGCAGGCACTCCTTGCGACGCTGCGGACAAAGGGGCGCCGATGGTAGCACGCGCAAGAGCCGCGGCGCCCGCCGCTACAATCGCGCCGTGAGCGAGTTCGACGAACCGCCGCTGGAGTGGGAGCTGCCCGGGGCGCCGGCGCCGCGGCCCGCGCCCGTCCGCCGCGAGCGCGAGGAGGTGCTGAGCGTCGCGCAGGTCGCCGAGCGCGTCGCGCGACTCGTGAAGGAGGGCTTCCCGCGCCGCTTCTGGGTCGAGGGCGAGACCGTCGAACTCGAGCAGGCCGTGCGGCGCGCGGCCGCGCGCGGCGGCCGCAGGCACTGGTACTTCCGGCTCGCCGACGCGCCCGGCGCCGACGGGCGTCCGAGCGCCGTGCTCAACGCCAAGCTGTGGGAGACGACGGTGCGCCGGCTCTTCGGCCCCGGCGGCCGGCTCGCGCGCGTGCTGCAGCCGGCCGACGGACTGCGGCTGCGCCTGCTCGTGAGCGCCGACTTCTACGCGCCCTTCGGCGAGTTCAGCCTGATCGTCGAGGACATCGATCCCGACGCCACGCTCGGCGATCTCGACCGGCGACGCCGCGAGCTGCTGCAGCGCCTGCTGGCCGAGGGGCTCGAGCAGCGCAACCGCCGGCACCCGCTGCCCGCCGTGCCGCTGCGCATCGGCCTGCTCACCGCCACCGACAGCGCCGCCTACAACGACGTGGTGCAGACGCTCGTCGCGAGCGGCTTCAGCTTCCGCATCCTCGCCTGCGACGTGCGCGTGCAGGGCGCCGAGACCGGGCGCTCGGTGTGCGCCGGCCTCGCGACGCTCGCGCGTCACGCGCCCGACGTGATCCTGCTCGTGCGCGGCGGCGGCAGCCGCATCGACCTGGCCGGCTTCGACCGCGAGGACATCGCGCGCGCCATCGCCGCCTGCCCGGTGCCGGTGCTCACCGGCATCGGGCACGAGATCGACTCCTCGATCGCCGACCTCGTCGCCCACCGCGCCTTCAAGACGCCCACGGCGGTCGCGGAGTTCCTGGTGCAGGCGCTGCACGACGCCCGCGCCGACGTCGACCAGGCCGTCGGCGCGCTCACCGACGCGCTGGCCGGACGCTTGTCGTCCGAGACGCGCGGCCTGCTCGACGGGGCGCGGCGCATCGGGCCGGCCGCGGCCGCCCGCCTGGCCGACGGCCACGCGACGCTGCTCGAGACGAGCGCCGCGCTGCGCCAGTCCGCGGGCGACGCGCTCGCGGCGCGGGCCGAGCAGCTCGTCGACGCGCGCTCGCGCCTCGCGCGCGGCCGGCACTTCGAGCGCCTCGCGACCTTCGAGGCGCTGCTGGGTTACGAGACGCGCCGCCTCGGCGCGCTGCTGGCCGCGAGCCACGAGCGGCGCGCGACGGACCTGGACGCGCTGCAGGCGCGGCTGGCGCTGCTCGACCCGCGGGCCGTGCTCGCGCGCGGCTACGCCTGGTTGCGGCGCGCCGACGGCGGCCTGCTCAAGGACGTCGCGGCCGCGCGCGAGGGCGAGGAGCTGAGCGTCGAGCTGCGCGACGGCGAACTCGACGTGCGCGTCGCGGGGCGGCGCCCGCGGCGGCCGGGCGCATGAACGCGCGAGGGCCCCGCGCCGCGGCCTGCGTCCTGGCGCTCGGGCTGACGGGCTGCGGCTCGGGCGACCGCACGGCCGCCGTGCTCCACGAGGCGCGCGGTCGCCCGGCGCCCGTGTTCGTGTTCGTCGTCGACAGCCTGCGCGCCGACCGCACGAGCCTGCACGGCGCCGAGCGCGACACGACGCCCTTCCTGCGCGCGCTCGCCGAGCAGTCGCTGGTCTTCGAGCGCGCGCTGGCGGCGGGCGGCGACTGCGCCGCCGGCTACGCGGCGCTCGTGGGTTCCGGGGCGCGGGCGCGCGCCGACGACCCGAACCCGAGCCCGAGGCGCGCCTGGCTGCCGACCGCGGCGCGCGAGCAGGGTTACGTGGCGCACGCGCTGCTCGCGCCGCCGGCGCTCGCGCCCTTCGCCGACGAGGCCGCGGGCTGGAGCAGCAGCAAGGCCATCCCGCCGCGACCCCTGCGCCCCTACGCGGATGCCGGCGACCTGCGCCCGCACCTGCAGCACGAGCTGCTGCGCCTGCCGCCGCCGCCCTTTCTGCTCTACGTGCACCTGGCCGACCCCGACATCCCCTGGCAGCGGCACGCCGAGCACGAGTTCGACCCCGGCTACGACGGCACCTTCGACGGCTCGCCCGCGGCGCTGCAGCCCTTCCTCGCGCGCGCGCCGAGCCCGGCCAACCGCGCCCGCGCGCTCGACCTGTACGACGGCGAGGTCGCGGCGGTCGACGCCTGGCTGGCGGCGGCCGCCAAGCGGCTGCAGCAGCTGGGGCTGTTCGAGGCGTCCTGGCTGATCGTGACGGCCGATCACGGGCTCGAGCTGTGGGAGCCGGAGGCGCTCGGGCACGAGGGCCTGTCGGGCGAGGGCGTGCGTCACGTGCCGCTGCTCGTCAAGCCGCCCGGCGGCCTGCCGGCCGCACGGCGCATCGACGAGGAGTTTCCGCTGGCCGACCTGCTGCCGACACTGCTCGACGCGCTCGGCCTGGCCGCGCCCGTCGATCTCGCGGGGCGCTCTTGGCTGCCGTGGCTGCTGCAGACCGCGCCCGCGCCGCCCGCCGCGCGCTAGACTGGGCGCCCCTTCACGGAGGCAGGCGCGGTGGCGAAGAAGAAGGAACGGAGTTTCGCGGAGGCGCGCGCGCGCCTCGACGAGATCCTGGCACTCGTGGAGGGCGAGACCGCCGACGTCGACGAGCTGGCGGCGCTCGTGCGCGAGGCGGCGCAGCTCATCCGCACCTGCCGCGACAAGCTCGGCGCGGCGCGGGCCGAGGTCAACAAGGTCGTGGCCGAACTCGCGAACGTGGAGGCCACCGTGCGCGACGAGGCCGACGTGGACGCCGACGAGTCCGGCGCGGACGACGACGACTTCGACTCCGAGCCCGAGGACGACGCGACCGAGGACGGGGCGCGCGGCGCGCGCGGGGGCACGCTGCCCTTCTGAGCGGGGCGCGTCGACGCGGGCCCGTCGCCCGCGCTCAGCAGGCGCGGACGGCGGGCCGCCCGGGGAGCACCGCGCGCAGCGCGTCGATCACGGCGCTCGGGAGCAGGCGGCTGGGCGGATCGTCCTCGACGTCGGGGTCGTCGAAGTCGGGCTCGTCGCGCCGGTCGGCCGCGCCGAACCCCAGCTCGGGCACCGGCGCGTCGATCGAGCCGCACCACCAGCGCGGCGCGCCCGGCCCCGCGCGCCCCTCGGCCTCGTTGAGCCGGGCCACGACCTCGCCGAGCGGCACGCGCGGCGGCGGGGCGGGGCGCGCGAGCACGAACCACGACTCGTCACGGTAGCGGAAGCGGTAGCGAAAGCCGGCCCGCGACGGGCGCACGTAGAGCACGCGGTTGGCCGTCCCTGCGGCGTGGTGCAGGCCGATCGAGGTCGTGGGGCGGTCGGAACTCACCAGCGCGAGGTCCTCGGCTTCGAAGGTGCGCACGGAGATGCCCGTGCCGGCCTCGATGCGCGCGACGTCGCCGGCGATCTCGTCGAAGCGCTCGGCCCACAGCGCGCGGTGCGCGAAGGGGTCGTCGAGCACGGCGGGCAGGTGCTCGAAGCACCAGGCGTAGCTCGCCGCCCGACGCGTGCGGTCGTCGGCGTCGGCCGGCAGCCGACCGGCCAGCGGCGAGTGCGGCCCGTGGCCCAGGCGCATGATCGTGAGATCGACGGCGAGCGCCGCCGGGCCGTGCCAGGTCGAGAAGTCGCCCGTCGCCGCCGCCGCGAGCAGTGCCGGCGCGCGCGGCAGGGCCTGGTCGGGCGACAGCAGCGCGAAGGCCGAGAGCGCGCCGTCGGTGTCGTAGTGGTTGTTGGCGATCGTGTCGAAGGTGCCGATCAGGGCCCGGCGCTCGGCCGGCGAGAGCCGGGCGAAGGCCAGCGCGATGCCGGTCGACAGATCGTGCCTGAGGGCCGCGGGCGTGCTGTTCCCCGGCCAATGGCTGAGGCTGCGGACGCCCGGCTCGGTGCCGTCGACCCAGACCGTACGGGCCGGATCGGGCGCCGCGGGCTTGAACTCGAAGCGGAGCGCCTCGAGGCTCAGAGGTCGCAGGGGCGGACGGTCGACCGCTTGTTCTCGGTCGTGCGCACCGCGGCCCTGTCGAGGGCTTCCCGGACGAGGCCCGACACCGCGTCGGTGAGGTCGCCGGAGCACATCAGGCCCTTGGCCTTGATGTACGCCTTGACCTTGCTGCCGATGACCAGGCTCTCCTTGCCGCTGTCGTCCATGTCGTCCATGTCTGCTCTCCAGGGCGCTGGGTTTGGGTGCCGGGCGGGCGGGCGGACGATCCGCGCGGACTCCCGTTCCGCTCCGCCCCTGTACCACCCCGCCTGCGGAGTCGCAAGTTCCGGCGTGCGGCGCGCGGCCCCCGGGATTGCGCCGCGCGACCCGATTGAACCGCCCTCGCGCGAAGGGTAAACCCGAGACCGCATCTCCTCAGACTCACCGCCGACGTGCGGGAATCCATGCCCATGAACAAGCCCCTGACCCTTCTCGGCTCCTGCCTGCTCACGCTCGCGCTGCTGCCCGGCTGCGCCCAGACGACCGCCGGCGACTACCTGATGAACCGCGGCGGCGACCTGTCCGACGCCCTGCGCCTCAATCTGAAGGCCGGGCAGGGCATCGGCTGGAAGTTCGAGGCCACGCGGCTGGTGCACGCCGGCTTCCTCTGGGAAAACGGCGCCTACGCGGCCGGCTTCGGCAACCGCGAGCTGGCTTGGTGGCAGGAGTCGGCCCTGAGCTGGGGCCTGGTCCTGGGCCACCACCAGGAGACCATCCTGCGCGGCATGAACGGCCGCTACTCGGGCAGCTACGGCTGGAACTTCAGCAAGGACGGCGGCAGCGCCTTCGAGATGGCCGAGCCCGACAACTTCCTCGACCTGCTCGGCTTCCGCGGCACGGTCATGCTGCTCGTCGGCATCGACGCCGAACTGCGCGTGGGCGAGCTGCTCGACTTCGTCGTGGGCCTGTTCCAGTTCGACCCCTCGGGTGACGACGTCGACTATTCGTCGCTGCGCCGCGCGCAGTGATGGGAGTCGCCGCTCGCGCACTGGCGGCGGCGGCGCTCGCGGTCGTCGGCGGGTGCGCGAGCATCGGCCAGTGGGCCGACCAGCGCACGGCGGACGCCGTCGACCTTCTGCGCGTGCACGTCATCGCGGGCACCGAGGCCTTCGCGGCGCAGGTCGACGCGACGCGCTTCCTGTCGGTCGGCTACACGCACGAGGAGGACGCCTGGGCCTGGGGCCTGCACACGCGGCGCGTCGGTTCGTGGAACGAATCGATCCGTGCCTGGGGGCTGCTGCTCGGCCGCCACGACGAGACCGCGATGCGTCGGCTGCCGCGCGTGTCGGGCAGCTACGGCTGGAACTTCAGCGGCGAGCCGGTCTACCAGTGGGCCGATCGGCGCAATCCGCTCGACTGGCTCACGTTCCGGGCGACGGTCGCGCTGTTCGTGGGCCTCGATCTGGAGCTGCGCGTGGGCGAGGTGCTCGACCTCGTCGCCGGCGTGTTCACCTGGGATCCGGCCCACGACGACCGCTGAGCCGCGCGCCCCGCGGCGCGTTCAGCGCAGCGTGAGGTCGACCAGGCGGTGGGTCTCGAACAGCGAGATCCACGGCGTGCCCGCCGCGAAGGCCTGCAGCGGCTCGGGGTCGTCGGCGCGCGCGGGGCGCGTCGTGAGGGCCAGGCCGAGCGTCGTGCCGGCGACGAGCCGCAGGCCGGTCTCGAGCCGCGCGCCGGCCAGCACGCGGGCGTCGTCCGCGCCCGGCCCGAGCGCGGCCGGCAGGACGGCGCGCAGGCGCCAGCCGCCCTCGACGGCCTCGGCGCTCACGCGTGCGCCGGGCACGAGCCGGTCGCCGACGCGCACGCCGCGCGGCTCGGTCACGCCGCGCAGCGAGATGCGCGCCGGCCCGCACCACACGTCGGACGCGGGGCGCGCGGCGCTGCCCAGATTGGCGTCGGACTCCCAGCGCCCGAGGCGCCCGCTGCCGTCGAGGTCGAGGTACACGTCGCTCGGCACGGGCGTGAAGACCTCGACGTAGAGCGCGTCGGGATTCCAGCCCAGCCCGACCTCGAGCGCCGTGCCGAGGCCCGCGAGGCGCGGCACGCCCTCGAAGGGCCATTCGCCGCCCGACACGCGCGGCACCGCGGGCAGCAGGGCGGCGAGCGGTTCGGCGTCGGCACCGTCGGGCGTGCCGTCGCCATCGGTGTCGGCCGCGCGCGGGTCGCTGCCGCGGTACAGGCCCGCGGCGTACTCGCCGAAATCGGACAGCCCGTCGCCGTCGGTGTCGGCCACGAGCGGGTCGGAGCCGAAGCGCAGCTCGTCCATCGGCAGTCGCGCGTCGTCGTCGGCCAGCCCGTCGCCGTCGCTGTCGCGCACTTCGAGCACCCGCCGCCAGGGTGGCTCGAGCTGCGACCAGCCCTCGCCCAGCGCCAGCGCGCGGGCCGTGCCGTCCCAGGCCTCGCCCGCGTCGAAGGGACGGCCGCGCTCGGAGCCGAGCAGGCCGATCGGCCCGACGTCCTCCGCGAAGTGCCCGCTCGGCACCGGGTGGCCCAGTTCGGCGAGCACGCCGCCCAGTGCGTGCTGCACTTCGTGCACGAAGGCCCAAGCCGCGCCCGCGTCGGGACCCATCGCGCCGGCGGGCGTGGGGACCGGCACGCGATGCCCCATCGCACCCGCCGCGTTTCCGAGCAGACGGAACCCTCCGTACGCGCCCGAGAGGTCGCCCGCCACGGCCCACACGGCGCCGAACTGCCCGTCGCGCAGGCCCAACTCCCGCAGGCGCTGCTCGATGCCGACCATCGTCGGGCCGCTCGTGACGGGCGTGGGCCCGGGCACGTCGAGCGCGATCAGATCGAGCACGAGGCGGCCGCGCGTGTGGCGGTAGAGGAAGGCGGCGCCCGCGTGCAGGCTCTCGAGCAGTTCCTCGCGCGAGCCGCCCGGCAGCGAGTCGACGAACAGCGCGACGAGCACGGGCACGCGCCCGACGTCGCTGACGCCCGGCTCGAGGCGCGCCAGCGAGCGCACGCGCGCCTCGTCGCTGAGCCCGCTGATCAGGTTGTCGTAGCGATCGGTGCGCGCGCAGCGGTAGTTGTAGGCGACGCCCGGTTCGACGTCGTCGTCGTGGAACACGCCGCGTTCGGTGCGCCCGACGGTCACGTCGCGCTTCTCGCCCGAGCGCCGCCGCAGGATCGTGAAGGGCGGCTCGCCGACGAGCTGCAGCATGATGCTGCGGTGCCCCGCGACCGCGATCGGCGCCGGCGGCGCGACGTCGGGGCCGGTCACCATGAGCGAGTGGCGCATGCTGCGCAGGCTGCCCAGATGGGCCTCGATCGAGACCGGGCCCATGATGCGCGCCTGCACGCGCCGCTCCGGCGCGAAGGACAGCGCGTGGGCCGGCGCGACGCTGAGCTGCGCCCGCTCGCTCAGGTCCGGGCGGCCGCCGAAGCTGTCGCGCCCCTCGATGCGCCAGGCGAAGCCGGCGTCGACCGGCATCGACTCGGGGACCTCGCCCAGGGCCAGGCCGAGGATCTCGAGCTGCCCGGCGACGGCGACGTCGGCGAGCGCCGCGCCGGCGGCCGGGTCGAGGGCGTCGAGCCGGATGCGCAGCGCCGCGGTCGGCACGTCCTTGAGACGGAACTCGATCTCCTGGCCGCCGGCGGCCTCGACCTCGCCGGCCGAGAAGCGCCCGCCGTTGGCCTCCACGACGGTCAGGCCCACGAGCGCGGGCGACTGCGCGCCGGTCACGATCTCGACGCGCCGCACGACCTGCGGCGGCGTGAACGCCAGCTCGAACTCGATGTCCTCGGCGGGGACGGCGCGCGCGAGCGTGCGGACGTCGCCGTCGAGGATCGCCTCGACGCCGCCGAGTTCGAGGGGCGGAAGCTGCATCGTCACGGCGCCCGCGCGCAGCCAGCCGAGAAGGTCGAAGCCGGCGACGATGCGCTCGGAGGGCGCGGGGCGGCCCGAGGCGACGAACAGCGCGAGCAGGGCGAGCACGACGGGTCGCGAGGCGGGCATGGCGGACCATCATCCGCGGCGCGACGAGCCGCGACAAACCGGCCGGCGTCGGCGGGCGTTGATCGCGCCGACCGGGCTCACCTATCGTGGCGCCCCCCGTCCCGCGGAGCGTCCCGTCCCATGCCTCGACTGCAGCTCGGCGAGACGCCGCTCACGCTCGACGATCTGGCGAGCCTGGCGGGCGAGCGCCCGCCCGAACTGGTCCTCGACGAGCGCGCCGCCGCGCGCGTCGCCGGCTCGCGGCGCGCCGTCGAGCGGGCCCTGAAGACCGGCGCGACCTGCTACGGCATCAACACCGGCTTCGGCAAGCTCGCGAGCGTCGTCGTGCCGCCCGCGCAGTTGCGCCGGCTGCAGGTCAACCTCGTGCGCAGCCACGCGTGCGGCGTCGGGCCGCCGCTCGACCGGGGCACGTGCCGGCTGGCCTTCGCGCTGCGGCTGGTCAATCTGGCGCGCGGCCATTCCGGCGTGCGGCCGGCACTCGTCGCGCACGGCCTGTCGGTCTTCAACGCGGGCATCGTGCCGGTGCTGCCGAGCCGCGGTTCGGTGGGAGCGAGCGGCGATCTGGCGCCGCTGGCGCACATGGCGCTCGTGCTGATCGGCGAGGGCCGGGCCTGGAGCGGTGCGCGCGCGTCGGACGGCAAGGACGCGCTGGCGCGGGCGCGCCTGCGGCCGACGACGCTGGCCGCCAAGGAGGGCCTGGCGCTGATCAACGGCACGCAGTTCAGCACGGCGCTGCTGGCCGACGCGGTACTCGCGGCGCGGCGGCTGGCGCGCGTGGCCGACGTCGCCTGCGCGCTCACGCTCGAGGCCTACAAGGGCACCGACCGCGCGTTCGACGAGCGCCTGCACGCGCTGCGCGGCCAGCCCGGGCAGCTCGTCGTCGCGGGCAATCTGCGACGCCTGCTCGCTGGCAGCGCGATCGTCGCGGGCTACGACGCGACGGGCCGCGTCCAGGACCCGTACTCGCTGCGCTGCGCGCCGCAGGTGCACGGCGCCTGCCGCGACGTGCTGGCGCACGCCGAGGGCGTGCTGCTGCGCGAAGTGCACGCCGTGACGGACAACCCGATCGTGCTCGACGACGAGATCGTCTCGGGCGGCAACTTCCACGCGCAGCCCGTGGCCTTCGCGTCGGACGTCCTCAAGCTGGCCGGCGCCGAGTGGGCTTCGATCTCCGAACGGCGCATCGAGCTGCTGGTGAACCCCGACCTCTCGGGGCTGCCGGCCTTCCTCGCGCCCCAGGGCGGCCTGCAGAGCGGCCTGATGATCGCGCAGGTCACGGCCGCGGCGCTGGTCTCCGAGAACAAGGTGCTCGCGCACCCGGCGAGCGTCGATTCGATCCCGACCTCGGCGGGCAAGGAGGACCACGTCTCGATGGCGCCGGCCGCCGGCCTGCAGTGCCGGCAGATCCTGCGGCACGCCACGCACGTGCTCGCGATCGAACTCATGACGGCCTTCCACGCGCTGGCCTTCGAGACGCGCTTGCGGCCCGCGCGCGGGACGGCCGCCGCGCGCCGCGCGCTGGCCCGCGTCGTCAAGCCGCTGAAGGACGATCGCGTGCTGTCGACGGACATCGAGGCCGTGGCGGCCTGCATCGACGACGGCTCGCTGCTCGCGGCCGTCGAGCAGGCCGTCGGGCCGCTCGACTGAACCCCGCCGCGCGCGCCGGCGCGCACCACGACGAGAAGAGACACGCCATGACCCGCACCTACGTCCCCGTGAAGGCGCCGCACGGCACGCAGCTCTCGTGCAAGAGCTGGCTGACGGAGGCCGCGCTGCGCATGCTCATGAACAACCTCGATCCCGAGGTGGCCGAGGAGCCCGAACGCCTCGTGGTCTACGGCGGCAGCGGCAAGGCCGCGCGCAC
>CAZBBB010000048.1:0-3780 GCA_964490005.1 uncultured Phycisphaerales bacterium
TCGGCCGCCGCGCGCGCGGCGGCGGCCTCGGCGCGCGCCACGGCCACGTTCTGCACCCACAGCGCGTCGTCGAGCCCGGCCAGCGCCTCGCCCGGCGCCAGGCGGGTGCCGAGTTCGGCGCGCAGTTCGGCCACGCGCCCGGCCCGCTCGAAGGCCAGCTCGGCGCGGCCGCGGCTGACGACGTCCCCCACGAGCGTGACGGTCTCGACGAGCTGGCCGGCCTGCACCGGCGCCCAGCTCACGGGGACGCGGAAGCCCGGCGGCCCGCCGGCCGGCGCCCCGGCAGAGTCGTCGCCGCAGGCGCCCGCCAGCACGAGCAGCGCCGCGCGGCCGGCACGCCCCCCGAATCGCGCGATCGAGGCGGGGGCGCGGCTCACGGCATCCTTCTTCCTGTGAAGCGGGGGCGGGCCGCGTAGCATAGCGAAACGACCCTTGGAGGACGCCATGCGGCGACCGCTCTCGCGCACCCTGCCGCTCGTCGCGCTCGCGCTCGCCGCGTGCACGCCGACCGAGCGGCCGCAGCACGTCTTCCTGCGCGGCGGCGCGTGGCGCGCGCAGCTCGCCAGCCCGGGCGGCGCGCTGGCCTTCGGCCTCGAGCTGCAGCTGCAGCCGGTCACGACCGACGCCGGCGCGCCGGACGACGTCGTCGCGCAGCAGTGGCGCGCGACGATCCTGAACGGCGACGAGCGCATCACCGTGCCCGTCGTCTCGGTCGCGCCCGTCTGGGAGGGCGACACGCGCGTCGAGGAACTGACCCTCGACTTCCCGCACTACGACAGCCGCGTCGTCGCGCGGCTCGACGAGAGCGGCCGGCACCTGTCGGGCCGCTGGCGCAAGCTGCGCGGCCCCGACAGCTACACCGAGATGGACTTCGCCGCCACGCTCCTGCCGGCGGACGCCGCGCCGACGTCCGGCGTCGCGGATCCGGGGGCGCTCGTCGGGCGCTGGGCGGCGCGCTTCGCGAGCGACGAGGCGCCCTCGGTGGCCGTCCTGCGCGCCGCGGGGCCGCAGACCGGGCCGCTCGCGACGCCGCTGCGCGGCACTTTCCTCACGCCGACGGGCGACTACCGCTGGCTGGCGGGCACCTACGACGAGCGCAGCTTCGAGCTGTCCTGCTTCGACGGCGCGCACGCCTTCCTGTTCCGCGGGCGACGGCTGGGCGACGACACGCTCAGCGGCGAGTTCTGGTCGGGCGACCGCTGGCACGACACCTTCACGGCCCTGCGCGACCCCGACGCCGAACTGCCCGACCCCTTTGCGCAGACGGCCTGGACGGGCCCGGCCGGCCTGCAGTCGATCGCCTTCCCCGGGCTCGACGGGCGCGTGCGCAACCTGGCCGAGCCCGAGTTCGCCGGCCGCGCGATGATCCTGCAGGTCTTCGGTTCGTGGTGCCCCAACTGCCACGACGCCTCCGACGAACTGGTGCGCCTGCACGACAAGTACGCCGGCGCGGGCCTGTCGATCGTGGGGCTGGCCTTCGAGCACACCGGCGACTTCGCGCGCGACGCCGAGCAGGTGCGGCGCTACGCCGCGCGGCACGGCGTGCGCTGGCCGCTGCTCATCGCCGGCGTCTCCGACAAGGACAAGGCCACGAAGAAGCTCGGCGTGCTCGATCGCGTGCGCGCCTTCCCGACGACCATCTTCCTGCATCGCGACGGGCGCGTGCGCGCCATCCACAGCGGGTTCGCGGGGCCCGCGACGGGCGCCGACTTCCTCGCGCAGCGCGCGCAGTTCGAGGTGCTCGTCGAGGAGCTGCTCAACGAGCCCGACCCGCCGCCGCCCGAACCGGCCGAGACCTCCGAGCCGGCCGCGCCCGAGGTGTCCGAGACGCCCGACGGCCCGGGATGAGCGGGCTGTTCGACGAGCAGGCGCGACGGGCGGCCGCGGGGCACGCCCGCGAGAGCCCCTTCCGCTGGCTGGCGCTGTCGGAGGACCCGGGCGCGGCGTCGCTGCGCGCGGCGCTCGAGCGCGGCCACGCGCTGGCCGGTCGCGCGGCGCGCACGCTGGCCGCCGGCCTCGCGCACGAGCGCTGGGGACAGCACATGGGTGCGCTGGCGCACCTGCTCGCCCTCGCCTGGCTGGACGACGAGGGTTTCGAGCCCGAGGCCGAGCCGGAGCTGGGGGCCGCGGGCGACGGCGCGCGGGCCCCCGACGCGCTCGCGCGGCGCGGAGCGCTGAGCATGCTGCTCGAGATCCGCGCGATCACCGGCGCCGGCGATCGTCCCTGGGAGGAGCGCCGCCTCGAGCGGCGCACGCTCGCGGCGACGCCCGAGCGGCACGCCGCGCTCGCCGAGACCGTCGCGCAGGTGCTGCTCAAGAAGTCCGCGCGCTACCGCGACCTCGCGGCGCGGCACGACCTTCCCTTCGTCGTGCTGCTCTACGAGGACCTCGACGACGAGATCGCGCCGCTCGTGCGGCTGGCCGCCTTCGGCCGGGCGCACGATGGCGCCGACGGCCCGCGCGACGCGCGCGGCGGGCTGTTCGACGCGCAGCGTGACGAACTCGCGCAGCTCAGCGGCGTGGTCGTGCTGCGCCGCGTCGACGACGACTCGGGCGCGCTGCGGCTGTCGGGCGACCTGGTCGACAACCCCTGCGCGACGCGGCCGCTGCCCGACGAGCTCTTCCCCCGCCTGCGCCGCTCGCGCCGCGACGGCACGCTCATGCGCGCGGGCTTCGCTCCCGGGCCCTTCGCGCTGCGCTGAGGCCGGACGCGGCGCGGCTCAGGGCGCGAGGCGCGGGTCCTGCGCGACGCCGTGGCGGGGAGGGGGCGGATCGGGATGCGACCTGCCCAGCGCGATGCGCGTCAGGCCGCCGAGCGGCAGGAAACCCGTCTGCCACGCGACGTACACGGCCAGCAGCAGGACCGTTCCCCTCGTCAGCCTCATCGTCGCGATCTCACCAGGGCGTCGCGCGCCGCGCCCGACACCGAGCCGCCCGGCCGATCAGGGCCGGGCACGCGTCGAACCCTCCGCCGGCAGCTCCCACAGCACGCACTCGGCCGCGCTCGCGTCGTCGAGCACGAGCTCGGTCTCGTCGCGCAGCGCGGCGCCGTCACCGGGCCCCAGCGCCTGGCCGTTGAGCCGCACCGAACCGCGCGCGACGTGCAGCCACGCCGAGCGCCCCGCGGGCAGCGCGTGGCGCACGCGCTCGGCGCCGTCGACGAGGCCGACGTACAGCCGCGCGTCCTGGCCGATCGTGACCGAGCCGTCGCGGCCGTCGGGCGAGACGACGAGCCGCAACCGACCCCGCCGCTCGGACTCGGGAAAGGCGCGCTGGTCGTAGCGCGGCGGCAGCCCGCGCCGCGCGGGCACGATCCACATCTGCAGCAGGTGCAGCGGCTCGCTCGGCGAGGGATTGACCTCGCTGTGCGTGACGCCCGTGCCGGCCGACATGAACTGCAGCTCGCCCGGGCGGATCACCGAGCCGTTGCCCAGGCTGTCCTCGTGCCGCAGCGCGCCCTCGAGCACCCAGGTCACGATCTCCATGTCGCGGTGACCGTGCGTGCCGAAACCGCGGCCGGGCCGCACGCGGTCCTGATTGAGCACGCGCAGCACGCTGAAACCCATGAACTCCGGGTCGCGATACTCGGCGAACGAGAACGTGTGGTACGCGTCGAGCCAGCCGTGCTCGGCATGACCACGCTCCTCCGACCGACGGATGGCGATCATGGCGCGCTCCGAGACGTGGCGGAGACGGATCGCGCGAAGGGCGCACTCGTCGACTCGGTCGTGCTCAGTCCGCGATGCCGGCCAAAGGCCCGAACGCGAGGTCCGGGTCGCG